>NZ_JBNDLE010000012.1:0-158116 GCF_050435905.1 Pseudomonas sp. 2835
CACTCATAGCTCAGCTGGATAGAGTACTCGGCTACGAACCGAGCGGTCGGAGGTTCGAATCCTCCTGAGTGCACCATACGACGAAGCAGTTTTCAACTTGAATGCTGCTTCAGCTGCAACCAGAGGTGATCTGGTCCATCAAGCGCCAACCCTGCACTCATAGCTCAGCTGGATAGAGTACTCGGCTACGAACCGAGCGGTCGGAGGTTCGAATCCTCCTGAGTGCACCATACGACGAAGCAGTTTTCAGTTTGAAAGTTGCTTTAGCTGTAACCAGAGGTGATCTGGTTTATCAAGCGCCAACCTGCACTCATAGCTCAGCTGGATAGAGTACTCGGCTACGAACCGAGCGGTCGGAGGTTCGAATCCTCCTGAGTGCACCATACAACAGAAAGCCCGCCTATCAAGGCGGGCTTTTTGCTTTCCGGCATTCATCTCCCGGTAAGGCGTGATGAATACACTGCCATCGCTGCCGTGCCAGCCCCGCATTATTTTTTGCCGACCTCAATGTGTTTTATTTCGCGCAGATGCCGTCGCACTGTTGCCTGCATACGTTGTCACAAGTATGTCTCGCAAACGATTGTTCTAGCCGCGATTTTTTCAGCACCCTGACAGCTCAAGCGGTGTATGATTGCGCCCGTCAGCCCCGCCGGGGCTTGTGGAATACCACCATGGACTTACCCAGTAGTTACTCAATAGCAAGTTTTGCCAATCAAGAATTGACTGATTGATCTCCCGGCGTGCTCCGCTGCTGGGAGTGGAGTTCGCCTATGACTGAAGTAGAAGTAAAAAAGACGCAAGAAAGCCTGCAGGATCGCCTGGCCCAGGTGGTCGAACTGCTGCAGCGTCAACGCGTGGTCGAAGACCTGACCCACCGTCAGGAAGGTCATCACCATGACCTGGTAGAAAACCTCGTTCACCGCCAGAACCTGGTCGAGCTGCAACGCAAGCTCGACGACCTGCACTCCGCCGACGTTGCCTATATCCTCGAAGCCCTGCCACTGGACGATCGTCTGACCGTCTGGCAACTGGTCAAGGCCGAGCGCGATGGTGACATCCTCCTCGAAGTGTCCGACTCGGTCCGTGAGACCCTGATCGCCGACATGGACGATCACGAGCTGCTCGCCGCCGCCAAGGAAATGGACGCCGACGAACTGGCCGACCTGGCGCCCGAGCTGCCCCGTGACGTTGTCCACGAGCTGATGGAAAGCCTCGATGCCCAGCAGCGCGAACGCGTGCGTTCGGCCCTGAGCTACGATGAGGATCAAGTCGGTGCGCTGATGGACTTCGAGATGGTCACCATTCGCGAAGACGTCAGCCTCGAAGTGGTATTGCGCTACCTGCGCCGGCTCAAGGAACTGCCAGGCCACACCGACAAACTCTTCGTGGTCGACTACGACGGCATCCTCAAGGGCGTGCTGCCGATTAAGCGCTTGCTGGTCAACGACCCGGAGAAGAAAGTTGCCGAGGTCATGGCCAGCGATCCGGTGAGTTTCCACCCGGATGAAGACGCCTACGATGCCGCCCAGGCGTTCGAGCGTTACGACCTGATTTCCGCTCCGGTGGTAGACAAGAGCGATCGCCTGATCGGCCGTCTGACCATCGATGAAATGGTCGACCTGATTCGCGAAGAGAGCGAAAGCGAAGTGCTGAGCATGGCCGGTCTGCGCGAAGAAGAAGACATCTTCGCTTCGGTCTGGCGCTCGCTGCGCAACCGCTGGGCTTGGCTGGCGATCAACCTGATCACCGCCTTCGTCGCCTCGCGGGTGATCGGCCTGTTCGAAGGTTCGATTGAAAAGCTGGTGGCACTGGCGGCACTGATGCCGATCGTTGCCGGTATTGGCGGCAACTCCGGTAACCAGACCATCACCATGATCGTGCGTGCCATGGCTCTGGACCAGGTCAGCCCCGGCAACACCTCGCGGTTGATGCGCAAGGAGCTGGCGGTGTCGTTGATCAACGGCCTGATCTGGGGCGGGGTGATTGGTGTGGTTGCCTACCTGCTGTATGACAGCTGGTCGCTCGGCGTGGTAATGACCGGCGCCATGACCCTCAACCTGTTGCTGGCGGCGCTGATGGGGGTGTTGATCCCGATGACCCTGGTGCGTCTGGGGCGCGATCCGGCAATGGGCTCCAGCGTGATGATCACGGCGGTGACCGACAGTGGTGGCTTCTTCATCTTCCTGGGCCTGGCCACCATCTTCCTGCTCTGATTGAGCATCCGACAAAAAAACACCCCTCGCGAGGGGTGTTTTTTTTTGCCTGGCGTTTATTGCTCGGTGAGGTGCTCGATAAAGGTCGAGCCGCTGTAGCACTCGCGGAACAACCCGACCTGCACCAGGCGTGGCATCACCTGTTCAAGGAACAGGTGCACCGATTCCAGCGAGCCACCGGGCGCCGAGATAAAGCCATCGATGGCACCGGATGTAGCCCATTCGACAATGCTCTCGACGGCATCGTCCACTGTACCGATCACCTGCCAGTGTGCAGCCGAGATCACCTCTGGGCGCAGCAACAACTCATTGACCCGTAGCGATTCACGTTCGATCAGGCGTCGCAGCAGGTTGGTGTGGGTACGGCTGCCAGGATTGCTCACGGGCGCAGGCAGGTCAGCGGCGGTGATCGGGCGGTCTTCTGGCCATTGGCTGAGGTCGAGCCCGGTCATCTCCTTGATCGAGGCAAACTTGCGTGGCTTGTCGATGCGCGCGTGGGTGCACATGAACAACTCGCGGGCCTGTTCGCGGGTCTCGGCCAGGTACAGGCTCAGGCCGGGCAGCAGGCGAATGTCGGCCGGATCGCGGCCGTGTTTTTCAGCGCGGCGGGACAGGTCGTGACGCAGCTCGAGCGCGGCTTCGATATCCGGCGTGGGGGCGAATACCAGGTCGGCCACCGACGCGGCAAAGTCACGCCCCGAGTCCGAAGCGCCGGCCTGCACCAACGGGATTCGTGTATTGGCGTACACCGGCAGGTTGAGCGGACCCTTGACCTTCAGGTGATTACCGTCGTGATCGATCGGGCGAACCTGTGAGGCGTCGGCATAGCGGCCAGTACTGCGATCCAGTTTCAGTGCGTCGCTGGGGAAGCTTTCCCACAGCTGATGAACCACCTGGGTGAACTCCGCAGCCCGCTGGTAACGCTCGTCGGCGCTGGGCATCTCCGTCAGGCCGAAGTTCTCATGGCCTTGCAACGCGGTGACGATGTTCCAGCCGACCCGGCCCTTGCTGATCCAGTTCAACGACTGCAACTGGCGGGCGACCACATAGGGCGGCAGGAAGGTGATCGATACGGTCGAAACCAGGCCGATCTTCGAGGTGTGCTGGGCGACTGCGGCGAGCAGGATGCTCGGGTCGAGGCTGGCGAAGCCCGAACCGTTTTCGAGCATTTCCGGCACCAGGGCATGAACATCGGGGCGAAAGACGAAGTCCAGGTGCGCAGCTTCGGCGCGCTTGGCCAGGTCGATCGCAAACTCGGCGGTGAAAATACCTTCGATATTGCTGTTCTCGCGCCGCCAGCCATCGCCACTCAACCAGGTGGGTGCCAGTGACAGGCCAATGTGCAGGCGCTTGGGGGTAGTCATCCTTGGGGTTCTCCTCGTTATCAGTGGGTAGGCTCAGAACGCGCCCTTGACGCCGACGCCAACCATGCGCGGCAGGGTCATGCTTGCCTCGGTGCCGCCGATGCCACGGTTCTGCTGCATATAGGTGGGGGAGCGGTCGTCGAACACGTTCTTCACGTAGCCGTACAGCTGCACCTGTTTGTTGAACTGGTAACTCATCCGTGCATCGGTGAGGGTGTAGGGCTTCACCGAGTAGGACGAAGTGTTGGCGGTGTCGGAGTAATAGCCATCAAGGTGACGGACCTGGACGTTGAGGTTGAGCTTGTCGGTGATGTCCCAGCTTGGGCCGAAGCTCAGGGTGTAGCCTGGCGAGCGGGCGAACTCGTTGGCCTGGTAGTCGGCGTTGCTGGAGATCTTGTCGATGCGTGTACGCAAGGCGCCGGCACTGGCCTTGAGGGTCAGGTTGTCGAGCACGCGGTAGTCGGCACCCAGTTCCAGACCATAAGCGTGGGCTTTTTCGGCGTTGATGGTGTAGGACTGGGCGACACCCGGGGAAATCACCACCGGAATGTTGTACTGGGCGTCCTTGAAGTCCATGTAGAACAGGTTGCTGCTGAGGATGAGGCGGTCGTCGAGCAGGTTGGCGCGGCTGAACAGCTCATAGTTCCAGATCGACTCTTCCTTGAAGTACGCCCATTGCCGGGTGGTCAGGTTGAGCGACACGCCACCGGGGTTGTAACCCCGGCTGACCAGGGCGCCGATGGTCCAGTCCGGCGTCGCGGCGTAAGCCAGTGAGACCTTGGGCAGCAGGGCGGAGAAGGTTTTCTCGTAGTCCAGTGCTGTCGGTGCCAGCACCGAGTTGCCCTGGCGCTCGATGTGATCCTGCTGAAAGCGCAGGCCGGTGCTCAGGGTCCAGCGTTCACTCAGGCGGTAGTTCAGTTCGCCGAAGATGCCGAGGTTCTCCTTGGTGTCATCGAAGGCCGAGAGCCCGCGCAGGTTCAGGGTTTCGTCGGTCTTGGTGTGGGCGTAGTAGATGCCGCCCATACCGCTGACGGTATCCAGGGCATCGCCGAAAACGATGCGCGATTCGTTGGAGGCGTTTTTCTGCTTGATATCGGCGTCGCCTTCGCCGGCAATGCCGGTGAACCGCTGCACGTTGGACAGCGAGTATTGCGCCTGGTTGAACAGCTTGATGCCGTTGTCGAAGTCATAGCTGACATCCAGCACGCTGGTGTTGGTGTCCTGCTCCCAGCTGGGCATGGTGGTGGTGTCGTGGTCGAGCTTGTGGAAGGGCGCCGAGGCGGCCTCCTGGCTCGGACGGTTGCTGTCGTTGTGCGCGAAGGTGTACTTGGCCTCAAGGCCCGGCAGCGACTCGGGCACCCACAGCAGCTTGGCCCGGGCGGTGACGGCACGGAAGTTCTGGTCGGCCTTGCCGCGCTGGAACCTGGGGTTGTCGTAATCGATGAAGGTGTCGCGCGCCGAGTAGTCCACCGCCAGGCGGCCGGCCAGTTCGTTGCCCGTCAACGGGCCGGAAACAGCCACCGAGCTGCGCTTGGCGTCATAACTACCGACCTCGGTCTGGTAGGCGGCTTCGGGCGTGAAGGTCGGATCCTTGGTGTTGACAATGATTGCGCCGGCAATGGCGTTGGCCCCTTGCGAGGTGGTCTGCGGGCCACGGAACACTTCGATGCTGTCGATATCCCAGACCGAGGTGGCGCCAAAGAACATCTCGTTGTAATTCAGGTAATGGCCGTCGAGGTTGATCGTCGCCCGTGGCACGGTGCCGCCCCAGAACACGTTCTGGCCGTTGTTCGGGCCCTGGGTGTCCTGGCCGCGGATGATCGGCGCGCCGATCGAGTCGGTGTAGATCACGTTGGGCACATCATTGAGTACTTCGGCCACCGAGGCGCTGCCGGTCTTTTCCTTGTCGATCTCCTTGGCGGTCTTGATCGATACCGACGAGGCCGTGTCTTTGAGTTCGCGTTCGAGCTTTTCACCGGTGACGATGATCGGCTCGAAAACAATGCCTGGCTTGTCGCCATTAACCTCGGGTTGCCCGAAGGCGTAGGGCGATGCCAGCAATGTCGAGAGAGTGAACACACTAAAGCCTTGGCGCAGTGTGCGATGTGAATGTGACTTCAAGATGCCCCCAAATGAGAATGATCCTCTTTCCCGTTCGAGGGTAGCACGGTGCTATTGCGTTCCTCAATAAAGAATTCATTCCACAAAATGGCAATAGGTGCGGCTTCAGGGAATCGGTATCATGGCCGCCAACAAGCGCGACCGTGCGCGCCGGCGAGGAGAGCGAAGAATTGAACAACGAGATGAGCGCCCTGGATGAAGAGGCGCAAGCAGCCCCGCATAAGCGCTCCGGCACCATTCAGTCGGTGTCGATTGCGGTGCGTTTTCTTCAGGTGCTGGCCAATGCCGAGAGTGAGCTGGCGCTGGGGGAGGTCGCTCGGCGCACCGCCACCGGGGGTTCGACCGCGCATCGATACCTGCAGAGCCTGGTCAAGGAAGGTCTGGCCAAGCAGGACCCGGCCAGTGGCCTTTATGACCTGGGGCCGGCAGCGCTGAACATCGGCATCAGCGCCTTGAAGCGCGTCGATGCGGTGGATATTGCCGCCCAGCATATGAAGTCCCTGGCCCAGCAGCATGCCGCCAGCGGCGGGGTGGCGATCTGGACCGATCGCGGCCCGACCCTGGTGCGCTGGTACCGTAGCGCGTACTTCTCGATCAACCCGCTGGCCCTGGGCGACATCCTGCCGATCGACAACACCGCGTGCGGTCTGGTGTTCCAGGCGTTCCTGCCGAAAGCTGTGATCGATGCCGCGCGCAAGCAGCAGCCCGCGCATTTTCGTGGTACGCCGCCGAACAAGGCGTTGCTCGATGAAGTGCGCAATTGCCGCTGGGCCGAGCTGACCAGCCATCTGCTCTCCAATGTCACCGGCCAGGCGGCGCCGGTGTTCGATGCCCAACAGGAAATCGTCTGCGTTATGACCACGGTCACTGACCTTGGCCAGCTAAAGACAGCAGAGGATCGCGACGTCTTGCACCGCGAGGCGGGCCTGGTCAACCAGGCCACCGGCGGGCGGATTTTCGCTCAGCGTGGCTGAGCCTGGCGCCCCTTGGGCACCACCAGCGGCGTGCCGCTGACCGGGTCGGCAATGATCACTGCCGGCAGGCCGAATACCTCTTGCACCAGCGCCTCGGTGAAAATCTCCCCGGGCGCCCCCTGGGCCAGCACCGCGCCGTCGCGCATGGCGATCAGGTGCGTGGCGTAGCGGCAGGCCTGGTTGAGGTCGTGCAGCACCGCCACGATGGTCCGGCCCTGGCGATTGAGGTCGCTGAGCAGCTCGAGCAATTCGATCTGGTGGGCGATGTCGAGAAAGGTGGTGGGTTCATCGAGCAGCAGGATCGGTGTTTCCTGCGCCAGCACCATGGCAATCCAGACTCGCTGGCGCTGGCCGCCAGAAAGTTCATCAAGCACTCGATTGGCCAGCGCGCTGACCTGGGTGGCGGCCATAGCGGCGTTGACCGCCTGTTCATCGGCTGCCGACCATTGGCGCAAGAATGACTGATGAGGAAAGCGCCCGCGTGCCACCAGGTCGGCAACCGTAATCCCTTCCGGGGCCGTGGCGCTTTGCGGCAGCAGGCCAAGGCGCCGGGCGACCTCTTTGGCAGCAAGCGCGGTGATGCTCTTGCCGTCGAGCACCACGCGCCCATGGGCAGGGGCCAACAGCCGCGACAAGGCGCGAAGCAGGGTCGATTTACCGCAGGCATTGGGCCCGACGATGACCGTAAAAGAGCCGTCGGGAATGGCGATGGAGAGGTCGCTGGAGATGGTGCGCTGGTCGTAACGCAGCGTCACGGCGTCAGCATGCAGGCGATGCGTCATGTTTGGCCTTTCCTTGCTGGCAGCTCGGTGGCGAGTATTGCATGTGCAGAATTAATTCTGCAATATGGAATGCGATTGCATCGCATCCACGTTTAGACGAGCCTGTGCCCGTTCTCGAACCCTTCCTGCCGCCCTTGTAGCAAAAGACAGATTGCCGATGAAAAAGCCCACCTTCGCGCCAATGCTTGCCGTTGCGGCACTGATCCTGCTTGCCTGCAGCGCTGTAGGGCCGAGCCCGGCCAGCGCCGCCGGCGAGCCCGGTAAACCGCTGCGCATTGCTTCGACTTCGCCGAGTGTCACCGGCATCCTGCTGGCCATGGATGCGCCACTGGTTGCCACCGCCGCCACCACGCCGAGCCGGATGACCGACAGCAAGGGCTTTTTCAGCCAGTGGGCGGCCGTTGCGGACCAGCGCAAGGTCGAGGTGCTGTACCCCAACCTGGTGTTCGATATCGAGTCGGTGATCGGCGTCAACCCTGACCTGCTGGTACTGGCCGCCACCGGCGCCGATAGCGTCGTTCAGCACCAGGCCGAGCTAGAGGCCCAGGGCATCGCTACCGTGGTGGTCAATTACTCGAACCAGAGCTGGCAACAGATCGCCACCCGCCTTGGCCAGGCAGCCGGGCTGCAGGCGCAGGCGGCAGCGGCGATCAAGGATTTTGACGACTACACCGCCCGCGCCGCTGCCACGATCAAAGCGCCTGCGGGCGGGGTGAGTATCGTTGGCTACAACATTGGCGGCAGCTATTCCGTCGGCCGTGCTTCCAGCCCGCAAGCCAGGCTGTTCTCGGCGCTCGGGGTCAAGGTTGCGAGCCTGCCGCTGGCCCTTAGTGGTGAGGTCACCCGCGCCGTCGACTTCGAGTTTATCTCCCGCGAAAACCTTTCGGCGGCCATCACCGGTGAAAGCGTGTTCCTGCTGGGGGGCACCGATGACGATGTGCAGGCGTTTGTTGCCGACCCGCTGCTGGCCAACCTGCCTGCGGTGGTGCAGAAAAAGGTCTACGCCCTGGGGCCGACCTCATTCCGTATCGATTACTACTCTGGCCGGCAGATGATCGATACCGTCGTCCGGCACCTGCGCTGAGTGATGGCGATTGCAGCGTTGCCCGCCATGGCTTTCAACCGGCGCCGGCACATGCGCGCATCGGGGCTGCTGCTTGGCCTGGGCGTGCTTGCGCTGGTCGCCGCCTGTAGCTTGCTGATCGGCTCGCGCGCCATCGCGCTGGGCGAAATTGCCGATGCCTTCCTGGCTTATGACCCACAGAACAATCAGCACCTGGTAATCCGTGAGCTGCGGATTCCGCGCACGCTGGTGGCGATTCTGGCAGGCCTGGCCCTGGGCGTGGCCGGGGCCCTGATGCAGGCGCTGACGCGTAACCCGCTGGCCGAACCCGGGCTGCTGGGCATCAATGCTGGCGCGGCGCTGGCAGTGATCATCGGCGTGACCCTGTTCAAGCTGGTAAGCATTGTCGAGTATGTCGGCTTTGCATTCGTCGGCGCCGGGCTGGCCGGGGTTGCCGTGTGCGTCCTGGGCCAGGCCCACGAGACCGGGACCAATCCGGTGCGCCTGGTGCTGGCCGGGGCGGGGATGTCGGTAATGCTGGCGTCGATTACCGGCATCATCCTGCTCAATGCCCCGCTTGAAGTATTCGACGCCTTTCGCAAGTGGTCGGCTGGCTCGGTCGAGGGCAGCGGCTTTCAGACCCTTGGCGTGCTGACGGTGGTCGTTGCCGGTGGGCTGGCGCTGGCCATCGCGATTGTCGGCAACCTCAACGCCATGGCCCTGGGCACTGACCTTGGTCAGGCCCTGGGCGTCAATCTGCGTGCAACCTGGCTGCTCGCCTGCCTGGCGGTGATGCTGCTGGCCGGGGCGGCAACGGCGGCTGCCGGGCCGATCGGCTTCGTCGGCCTGGTCGCGCCGCACCTGGCGCGTCGGCTGGTGGGGCCGGACTACCGCTGGATCGTGCCCTATGCCGGGCTGCTGGCGGCGATCCTGCTGCTGGGCGCTGATGTGATCGGCCGCATGGTCGCGGCGCCGGCGGAAGTTGGCGCCGGAATCATTGCCCTGCTGATCGGCGGGCCGTTCTTCATCGTCATCGTGCGCAGGTTTCGGATGAGCCGGTCATGACCGGCGTGGTGCTGCGCCTGGGCAGCTACTCGTTGCGCTGGCGACCGCGGGTTGCCGTGGTGTGTACGGTGCTGGCGCTGTTGGCCGCAGGGCTGGCGATCATGTTGCTGGGAGTAGGATCGTTGTCGCTGACACCCGGCCAGGTGTTCGACAGCCTGTTCGCCAGTGGTGGCAACCCGACCGCCGACCGGGTGATCCAGCGGGTTCGCTTGCCGCGGGTACTGACGGCGCTGCTGGTGGGCGGTGCGCTGGGCATGGCCGGCTCGATCTTCCAGTCGATCTCGCGCAACGCCCTCGGCTCACCGGATGTCATCGGCTTTACCACCGGTGCTGCCAGCGGCGCCATCGTGCAGATCATCCTGTTCGATGCCGGCCCCCTGGGCACCTCGCTGGCCGCCGTGCTGGCGGGAGTGGGCACCGCCTTGCTGGTGTTCGTGCTGTCGATGCGCGGGCGCAGCACCGGCGGCTATCGCCTGGTGCTGGTGGGGATTGGCGTCGGTGCGATGCTCTCAGGGCTGAACACTGTACTGCTGGTGATGGGCGACCTCGACCGGGCGATGTCGGCGCAAATCTGGCTGGCCGGTTCGCTCAATACACGGACCTGGTCCCACGTGTTGCCGGCGGCGCTGGGCTTGCTCGCCATCGTGCCTGTGGTGATTGGCCATGCGCGGCACATCGACCTGCTTGAAATGGGTGATGACAGTGCCAGTCAGCTCGGTATTGCCCCGGAACGTACGCGGCTGATCATGGTCTTGGCGGCTGTGGGCTTGACCGCAATTGCCACCGCAGCCGCCGGGCCCATCGCCTTTGTCGCCCTGGCTGCCCCGCAACTGGCCAGGCGTTTGACCGCTGCACCAGAAGTGCCGCTGTTGTCTGGCGCGTTGATGGGCGCGGTGTTGTTGCTGGTGGCCGACCTGATCAGTCAGCGCCTGGCCTTCAACCTCAACTTGCCCATCGGCCTGACCACGGGGCTGCTCGGTGGCTTCTACTTGCTCTGGTTGCTGTCGCGCAGCAAACGGGTTTGATCCAGGCAATAAAAAAGGCCAATGCACGGGCATTGGCCTTGAGTGATTGAGCCACGGAATCAGGAAGCGTCAGCTGCCATCTCGGCGTCATGGGCAATCAACGACACCAGCGCGTTCTGCTGGCGATGGGAAAGCTGGCGGAAGCGTTGCAACAGTTCGCGTTCGTGCAGGGACAGTTCCGGGCTGTCCAGACGCATGCTCAGTTCTTCACCCAGCGCACCTTCCTGAATAAGGCTCTGCTCCAGGCGAGCGATGATTTCCGAGTTCATGCTGCGGTGGTGGTTGCGCGCTACCTCGGCAATGCGCTCACGCATTCCGTCGGGGAGGCGGACGACGAACTTGTCAGCGGTGCGGCTTGAGTAAATAGCCTGTTTCATTGGGCGCATATAATTGACCGGTTTTAGTTCAGGGGGAAGCGGTTCTCGAAATTGGCCGCACGATGTCACTACGACCATCCCGGCGTCAAAATGTTCAACCTGAATTGTGAATGAGGCGTGAATCATGCCTCATTATCGCCGGTTCCTTGGCGTCAATTCTGTGACAAATATTGAACCGGATAAAGGCGTTTTGCCAGTACCAATTATCAGAAATGAGTACTGGTTTGAAAAGTTTTCATTTTCTCTTTTTCCGGTCCTGCAGACCTTCGTCGGCAACGGCATGCAACAGGCAGAAAAGGCCATGGAAAGCGTCTAGAATGCGCGGGCTTTCCTACCATTGAGCATAGTGGCTATGCAGCATGACGCAAGCGCGACGCGGCGTACAGCGAACCCGGGTCGTCTGGTCTACCTGATGGGACCCTCGGGTGCCGGAAAAGATTCCCTGATCGATGCGGCGCGCGCTGAACTGCAGCGGCTGAACGTGCTTATCGCCAGGCGCGTGATCACCCGTTCGGCCGAGGCCAAAGGGGAGGATGCCGTCGGTGTTTCCCTCGTTGAGTTCCAGCGCCTGAGCGCAGAGGGCGCCTTTGCCCTGCAGTGGCAGGCCAATGGCCTGGCTTATGGCATTCCTGTGCAGATCGATACCTGGCTGGCTGAAGGGCACGGGGTCCTGGTCAACGGCTCGCGCGCGCATCTGCAGCAGGCGCGTGAACGCTATCCCGACCTGTTGCCGGTGCTGCTGCGGGTCGACCATCACGTACTGCGCCAGCGCCTGCTGGATCGCGGCCGGGAAACTGCGCAAGACATCGAACAGCGCCTGGCGCGGGCGCAGCAGGTGAGGGTAGAAGAAGGCGAGGTGCAAGTGCTGGACAACTCCAGCTCGCTGGACGAGGCGGTGCAGCGCTTGCTTGGGCTGTTGCGCGAACAGGGTGTGCCTGGCCTGGGTTGAAGCCTAGAACGCCAGCCGTTCGCTGCTTGCAAGCGGTGCGCTTTGCACTTGCGCAGCCTGTGCGCCGAACACGGCCAGTTGCGCTTTCATCGCCGGTGCCGCATGGGCTTGTGCCGCAGTGGCGATGCTGTCGGGTTGCACGACCAGGCCAACCAGGGCGGCCAGGGCCAGGGCATTGAGCAGAAGCAGGGTGCTGTTCATGGACATACTCCGCAAAGGCGGGGCGGGGCCCCGAGCCACGTGTCATGAACTAGATAATGCACACTGCATGCCAGCCTCTTTATCGTGATTTACCCTTTAAAATCATAGGCTTAGGCTGGTTTTTTGTGCGCTTTTGCGTGCAATCTGCAATGATGGCTGACTGCCTCATTGCAGATTGCACGATCCGTTGAAAAACCCACAGGCAAAAAGCCCCACGGATGACATGACAAATGCCGGCCTGCTGGTTAACATGCACGCCGTCCTTGCCGCGCGACGCCCGTTGCCGGTTCTGTGTCTCAGTAGCTCAATTGGATAGAGCATCCCCCTCCTAAGGGGAAGGTTGGCAGTTCGAACCTGCCCTGGGACACCATATTTTACTGGGCATATCCTTCTTCGCCTGGGTTGACGCCCCTAGCAGTACCAGCAAAGTACCAGCACCTGAAACGCCGAATTTCTGTTAACTGCGGCGGGAGTAATAGGCTTTTTCTCAAGGAGCTTCAAATGGATTGGGCGTTTTGGCAGCCTCAGATCGTAGGGTTTGGGGGGCTTCTGGGCACTTTGGTAACTGCGGTTGCAACCTTTTTCTTGTGGCGAGTTACGCGAACGCTTGCGCGTGAAACTACCAGGATGGCAGAGTCGTCTAATCAGCCTCATGTTGTCGCAACGCTTAACTCGAACCGGTGGTCGACACGTCATTTTGACCTCAGTGTGGATAACACTGGTAACGCCCCTGCATACGATATAAAGGTATCCTTTTCGCCTCCCTTGCCAAATGGAGAGGCGAGAGATGCCGACAGAACGATCCCGTTCCAAAATGTGAGCGTGTTGAAGCCAGGGCAAGGCTTAAGCAGCTATGTCGCTGACTACAAATCATTGGAGAACAAGTCCTTCTTTGTTGAGATCTCTTGGCTGAAAAACTCTGCTGCGCCAGAGCGCCAAACTAATAGCTATACGCTGAATTTTGCGGATTTTGAAGGCATTGTCCGTATAGGCGAAGACCCTGTCGTAAAAATGTCGCGCCATCTAGAAAAGCTGGAAAAAGATCTTGCTCTGCTTGCTGAAGGGCGGCGTCATCTCCAAATCGATGTGCATAGCACTACAGCCAGTCAAGATGAGCATTGACCTGCTAACAATCATTAGTTTGGAGTGGAGAGGGTGTCCTCAAATCTGAGGACACTCCAAACGGGTCATCAAGTCCGAGTCGGGCGATTTGGTCTGTCTCACGCCTTCCCGGTCTTGCACATCAGCTCGATCCGCCGGCGGCGAGCATCCGGCAGCACGGCGGTGATCTCGTACACTTTCGCCCCTTCCCATATGCGCCAGCTCGACACCAGGTCGTCTCGGTACCGGATGCGAATGCGGAAGACGGTCTGTGACTGGGGCGCCTGAGTGGCCATGAACTCGCTGCCGCTGATGCTCTCGATATCGGCCCACTCCCGGCTCACTGGCTCCCAAGTGCGGATGAAAGCCCCTGAAAATGAAAAGACTAATCATCGCTGCGCTCGGGATTCTATCGTTGATTCAGGCATCCGCGTCCTTGGCGGATAATGCCAATGGCAAACAGCTCTTTTTGCAACGATGCGCCATGTGCCATGGGGCAGACATCAAGGGGACCGGGCCCTTGGCGAATAAAAGCAACCCGCCCACCCCTGATCTGACCACCTCGGCCTTCAAGAAACGCTTGAAAGACTACCCGGGCGTTATCGTCTCATCGGTAATACTTCGCCCCAACGGCGACTTGATCCCCAGAACGCTGCGCGAGAATGGTGTGAAGGTGGCGCCGTACGCTTGGCGAGTTCAGGATTTTCGCGATTTGAATCAATACATGAGTGCGGTGATTGGCAACACTCGATGATGCCTGGTGTCAGGCCGCAGCAACAGCTGCGGCCTGGGATCTACCAATCCTGGCGCAACGGCAACGGTCCTTCATGGGATGCAAATGACGGCAGCACTTCTTCTGCCAGCTCCTGAATCACCTCCGCCGCCGGGCGCTGGCAAAACTGAATGCCCAGTGCCGCATGATTGACCCCCGCATCCTGCCATTCCCCGAGCAGATCAATCAGCCCCTTGCGCCCGGTCCTCAGCACGTAGCCGCCCTGCATCGCCGTGCGCGGAAAATCGGGGTTGGCGTCCAGATCGATCCACTCGTTGGTCACGTGCGGGCGAAAGCCACCGCCGGGAATGCAGTCGCGCCAGGCGCGGATTTTCTCGGCCAGGCGCCGGGGGCCGAGGATGTTCTCGGTCGCATCCGGGAAGGTCAGCCAGCCATCGGCCTGTTCGCCCAGCCACTGCATGGACTGGCGCGAGCTGCCGGTGACCAGCAGCGGGATGGCGCCGCCGACGGGCTTGGGCAGCAGTTGCGCGCCGCTCAGTTGCCCCATTACTGATTCGATCGGTTGCTCGCCAGCCTGCAACAGTTGGCGAAAGTAGCCCACGGCCTCGGCAAAGCGTTCACCGCGTTGACTGTGTTCCAGGCCATAGGCAGGAAACTCCACCGGCCGGTCGCCAGAGGCGATGCCCATCACCAGGCGCCCGCCTGAAAGCTGGTCGATGCTGGCGGCGGCCTTGGCCAGGTCGATCGGGTGGCGCAAGGCGAAGATCGCGCTGCCCGTGGCCAGGGCGATGCGCCGGGTGTGTGCGGCCAGGTAGCTCAAGTAGGCAAAGGGGTCGAACAACTGGCCGGCATCGCCAAAGTGCGGATCGTACAGCGGCACATCGCGCACCCAGACGCCGGCAAAGCCCAGGCGGTCGATTTCGCTGACCAGTGCCGCCTGGCCATTGAGCACCGCCATGTCACCACGGTAGAAACGCAGTGGCAGGAAGATGCCCAGGGTCAGGCGATCGGCGGCGAACATGCGTCGATAGCCGGGGTGGTGGGCGAAGGCGTGGGCGCTGGCGCCCTTCAGGGTTGGGTTCATCGGTTAATTCCTTTTAGTCCTTCAGGGGCCGGTAGCGGGGGCGGGCAAGCGGATGCCGCGCTGCACGGCAGGGCGTTGACTGACGCGTTCATGCCAGGCGCTCAGATGCCGGTACTGGCCGAAGTCAAAGCCGATGATCCGGGCGATATGGGTCCAGCCGAAGGTGGCAATGTCGGCGATCGAGTAACTGCTGCCCGCCAGCCAGGGCCGGTCGGTCAGGCGCTGGTCGAGGGTGCTGAACACCTCTTCGCTCAGGCGCCGGTAGCGGGCGATGGCTTCGGGGCAGGGCTGTTCGGCGAACCGTTCGAAGTGCACGCGCTGACCCAAAATCGGCCCCATGCTCGCCGCGTGAAACTGCAACCAGGTGATGGCCGCCCAGCGTTCACGGGGGGAATCCGGCAGCAGGCGTGCGCTCTTGTCGGCCAGGTATAAAAGGATCGACGCTGACTCGAACAGGGTGATATCGCGCTCGGGATCAACCAGCACCGGAATGCGGCCATGAGGGTTGAGTGCGAGAAACTCAGGCAGGCGATGCTCGCCATGGTCGATCTGTACATGCTTGAGGGTGTAGGGCAGCCCCAGCTCCTCGAGGGCGATGGTGATCTTGAAGCCATTAGGTGAGCTATCGCTATACAGAATCAGCGGCATGGGCTTTCTCTTCAGGAGTGATCAGAGACGGGCTATGCTAGGCGGAGCCTGGGCTGCTTGAAAAACGATCAATCCTGCGCTTTGGCGATAGTTTTTCTAAACCATGGAGAGGGTGAAAATGGGCGCAGTTCTACCGTTGTTGGCATTGCGGGCCTTCACTGAAGCGGCCAGGCTCGGCAGCCTCAAGGCGGCCGCTGCGCACATGGGGGTTACGCCGGGGGCGGTCAGCCAGCAGGTGCGCCTGCTTGAGGAGCGCATGGGCGTGGTGCTGTTCGTGCGCGGTCGCCATGGCGTGCACTTGAGCGAAGCCGGCGCGCGTGTGTACCCGGGGCTGCTCAGGGGCTTCGATCAGATCGAGGCGTCGCTGGCGTTGCTGGAGCAACTGGCGCCGGGCCAGACCCTGACCATCAGTACCGAGCCGTCGTTTGCGGCGTCGTGGCTGGTGCCGCGCCTGGGCCGCTTCAATACCTTGCACCCGCAGATCGAAGTGCGCGTAGAGGCCTCGGCCAAGCTGGTGGATTTTCACCGTGAGCGCATCGACGTCGCCCTACGCCATGGGCTCGGGCAGTATCCGGGGCTTGAGTCGGTGCGCCTGATGGCGCCGGTGTTGCTGCCGGTGGCCAGCCCGCAGTTGCTGGCCCAAGGGCCGGCCGTGAAGCGGCCCGCCGATTGCTTGAAGTACCCGTTGTTGCACGATGCCGATCGCGCCGACTGGATGCTCTGGCTGCAGGCCCATGGCGTCGCCGATGATCCGCGGGCGGCACGTGGTGCGAGTTTCGAGGATGATCTGCTGCTACTGCGCGCGGCGGCCGCAGGCCAGGGCATCGCCCTGGTGCAGGACACCCACGCGGCAGAAGACCTGGCCAGCGGCAAGCTGCAGCTGGCCCTCGACAAGCCCTGGCCAGCGCGTTTTGCCTACTACCTGGTGTGCCGTCAGGACGCCTTGCAGCGCCCCGAGGTTCAGGCCTTCGCCGATTGGGTCAGGGCCGAGGCAGATGCCAGGTCCTGATCCTTGCCGTCATCGCTGCCACCCTGGGTTGCGGTCAGGTTGGCCACCAGCCTGGCTGACATCGCCGGGCCTTGCAGCTCGGCGTTCAGGCTGGCCAGCGACTCAAGCTCAGTCTGCTTTTTCATCTGCTCGGCGATCTTGCGTTCGATCTTGTCCTTTTCCGCTGGCGGCAAGGCTTCGAACTCTTCCTGGCTGATGCCCAGTTCATTGAGCAGCTTGAGCTTGATCTTCTCCGCCGGGCTCAGGGCCATGTACTCGCGAAACTCCTGGGCGGCGCTCTTGCCGGTTTCGCTGGCGCTCACAGTGGCTTGCTCGCGCATGTCGATATCGGGATTTTGCAGTTGCACCTTGAGCTTGGCGAAGGCTTCCTCGCGGGCGTCTTCGGCACTTTGCTGCGAGGTGTTGGCCTGGCTTTGCTGCTGGCGGTTGGCGCTGCTGATCGGCACCGGCGGGCGGAACTGGGCCTGCTCGGCTGCGGCCACTTCGGCCACGCCACGGGTCGGGTTGATAGCCGGCGTCTGGGCGCCCAGGGCATTGATGCTACTCACCTGATCACTCTCCTTGATGGATGCAAGTTGACCCTCGATCAAGGGCAAGTCTTGTGCCAGCTCTGCTGGCAGGCTCGCACGCCAATATATTCAGGGGTGTGCCCTGTACGGCAGGTGGTGAAACGGCGCATGCTTTGCCCCGAAGAGGAAAACCCTTGCCGTCAGCGGCAAGTCAATTCAAACCGGCAGCACCAACATCCGGCTGGGGCGTAGTTGCCTGGACAAGGGAGATCGTCCATGACTCAAACGTCAGATACACCACCATTGAAGGCCCCGCTGGGCGACTTCAGGGATGAACAGTTGCAAACGTTGCTGGACCTGATCAGCGACGGTATCTGGGACTGGAACGCCAATACCGGCTACGTCTACCGCAACCCCGGCTGGTACCGGATGCTCGGCTACCCCAGCCACTCGCTGGACAACACCGTGCTGACCTGGGAAAGCGTGATCCACCCCGAGGACTACCCGCGGGTGATGAGCCATTTCGAGGACTACATCAGCGACCGCTCCGGGCAGTACCGTATCGAGTACCGCTGCCGTTGCCAGGACGGCAGCTTCCTGTGGGTCGAGGACAGCGGTCACATTATTGAGCGCAATCAGGATGGTTCGGTGGCGCGGATGCTCGGTGCCCATCGCAACATCGACGATGGCAAGCGCCTGGTCGAGAAACTACAGCTGGAAAACCTGTCGCTGGAGGCGCAGATCGCCGAGCGCACCCGCGAGCTGTCGTGGGTCAATCAGCAATTGCAGCGCCAGCTCGATGAGAATCGCGACCTGGCCGAACGTGATGCGCTGACCCTGGTGGCCAATCGTTACCGCCTGGAAAAGGTCCTGCAGCAAGAATGCGAGCGGGCACGGCGCTTCCGCCAGCCGCTGGCGCTGATCATCATGGATATCGACGACTTCAAACCGATCAACGATCAGTACGGCCATGCCCAGGGCGATCAGGCGCTGATCGCTTCGGTCGAGCGGATCAAGGTCTGCTTGCGCGCCGGTGACCTGCTGGCGCGCTGGGGCGGTGATGAGTTCGTTGCGGTACTGCCAGGCACGCAACGCGAAGAGGCGCTGCAACTGGCGCGGCAGATTCGCCAGGCGCTGGAGCTGGCGCCGCCGGTGGGCGAGCGACTGCTGACCATGAGTTATGGCGTGGTCGAATGGCTGGAGGGTGAAGGACAGGCACAACTGCTGTGCCGGGCGGACCAGGCGCTGTACCGGGCCAAGGCGGCCGGCAAGGATGAGATCGGTGAATGAAAAAGGACCCGCTGCACGGGGCAGCGGGTCAAATCGGCCTCAGCCGCTTCAGTGTCTACAGATGCAGGGCATGGCCCAGGGCGCGTAGCGCCGCTTCCTGTACCGCCTCACCCAGGGTCGGGTGAGCGTGGATGGTGCCGGCCACATCTTCCAGGCAGGCGCCCATCTCCAGTGATTGGGCAAAGGCGGTGGACAGCTCCGAGACGCCCACGCCGACCGCCTGCCAACCGAGGATCAGGTGATTGTCACGACGGGCGACCACGCGCACGAAACCGTTTTTTGATTCCAGGGTCATGGCGCGGCCGTTGGCGGCGAACGGGAACTGCGTGACGATGCAGTCCAGGCCCTCCTGCTCGACCTGTTCCGGGGTCTTGCCGACGACCACCAGTTCCGGGTCGGTGAAGCACACCGCGGCAATGGCCGCCGGCTCGAAGCGCCGCGACTTGCCGGCAATGATTTCGGCAACCATCTCACCCTGGGCCATGGCCCGGTGGGCGAGCATCGGCTCACCGCTGATATCGCCGATGGCCCAGACGTTGCGCATGCTGGTCTGGCATTGCTCGTCGATGGCTACTGCCGAACCGTTCATCTTCAGCGCCAGGCTCTCGAGGTTGAAGCCCTGGGTACGTGGCTTGCGCCCGACCGCAACCAGCACCTGGTCGGTGCTCAGTTGCAGCAGCTCGCCCTCGGGCGTGCGCACCTGCAAGGCCTGGTGGCCGGCATCGAAGCCTTCGACGCTGTGCTTGAGGTAGAGCTTGATCCCCAGCTTCTTGATCGACTCGGCCACCGGCGCGGTCAGTTCACTGTCGTAGGTCGGCAGGATGCGCTCGCGGGCTTCGACCACGCTGACCTCGACGCCGAGCTTGCGATAGGCAATGCCCAGCTCCAGGCCGATGTAGCCGCCACCGACCACGGTCAGGTGCTTGGGCAGGGTTTTCGGCGCCAGGGCTTCGGTGGAGGAGATGACCGCGCCGCCCAGCGGCAGCATCGGCAGTTCGACGCTGCTGGAGCCGGTGGCCAGCAGCAGGTGTTCGCACTGGATGCGCTGGCCGTCGACTTCGACGTGCTTGCCATCGAGAATCTTCGCCCAGCCATGGATCACCTTGACCCCGTGCTTTTTCAGCAGGGCGGCAACGCCGCTGGTCAGGCGATCGACGATGCCGTCTTTCCAGGCCACGCTCTGGGTGATGTCCAGGCTCGGTGGCGAGACCTTGATGCCCAGGTTGGACTGTTGGCTGTGCTGCTGGGTCTGGTGGAACTGCTCGGCGACGTGAATCAGCGCCTTGGACGGAATGCAGCCGATGTTCAGGCAGGTGCCTCCCAGGGCCTGGCCTTCGACCAGCACCGTGGGAATGCCCAGCTGGCCGGCGCGAATGGCAGCGACGTAGCCGCCGGGGCCGCCGCCGATGATCAGCAGGGTAGTGTTGAGCGTCTGTTGCATGGTCACTCCACAAACAGGCTGGCAGGTTGTTCGAGCAGGCCGCGGATGGCCTGGATGAAGAGTGCCGCGTCCATGCCATCGACCACCCGGTGATCGAACGAGCTGGAGAGGTTCATCATCTTGCGAATGACGATCTGGCCGTTGATGACCATCGGTCGTTCGACCATGCGGTTGACCCCGACGATCGCCACTTCCGGGGTGTTGACCACGGGTGTGGATACGATGCCGCCAAGGGCGCCCAGGCTGGTCAGGGTGATGGTCGAGCCCGACAGTTCTTCACGGCTGGCCTTGTTGCCGCGGGCGGCGTTGGCCAGGCGCACGATTTCGCCGGCGTTGCTCCACAGGCTACCGGCCTCGGCGTGACGCAGCACCGGCACCATCAGGCCGTTGTCACCCTGGGTGGCGATGCCGACATGCACCGCGCCGTGGCGGGTGATGACCTGGGCTTCATCGTCGTAGGTGGCGTTGATCTGCGGGAATTCGCGCAGGGCAACGACCATGGCGCGCACCAGGAACGGCAGCAGGGTCAGCTTGCCGCGGCTGTCGCCCCACTTCTTGTTCAGGTGCAGGCGCAGCTCTTCAAGGGCGGTGACGTCGATTTCCTCGACGTAGCTGAAGTGGGCGACGCGGCGCTTGGCATCCTGCATGCGCTGGGCAATCTTGCGGCGCAGGCCGATCACCGGGATCTGCTCGCTGTCGCTGCGTTTGGCGTAGCCGCCCGGGGCACTCTGGGTGCTGGTGGTGGGCTGGGCCAGGAAGGCGTCGAGGTCGTCGTGCAGGATGCGACCGGCCGGGCCGCTGCCGTGTACGTAGCGCAGCTCGATGCCGGCATCCAGGGCGCGCTTGCGCACGGCAGGCGAGGCCAGAGGGCGCTCGTGGGCTTCGCGCGGGACGATGGCGGCGGGTTGGTGGGCCGTGGCTGCGGGGGCGGCCGGTTTGGGGGCAGGTTCCGCGGCCTTGGCAGGAACCGCTGGAGCTTCTTCGCGGGGCAAGCCCGCTCCCACAGGTGCTGCTGCAACTGCAGCAGGTTGGCTGGTGCCTTCCTGGTGGTTGCCGGCGCCTTCGACTTCGATGCGGATAAGTTCGCTGCCCACTGCCATGACTTCACCGGGCTGGCCGCCCAGGGCCAGGACCTTGCCGCTGACCGGCGAAGGGATTTCGACGGTGGCCTTGTCGGTCATGACATCGGCCACGACCTGGTCTTCTGTGACGGTGTCGCCAACTTTGACGAACCATTCCACCAGTTCAACTTGTGCGATGCCTTCACCGATATCCGGCATCTTGATGACGTGCGTGCCCATTCAGACCTCCATGACCCGTTTCAATGCCGCGCCCACTCGCGAAGGGCCGGGGAAATACGCCCACTCCTGCGCGTGCGGGTAGGGGGTGTCCCAGCCGGTGACGCGTTCGATCGGGGCTTCGAGGTGATGGAAGCAATGTTCCTGGACCAGCGCGATCAACTCGGCGCCAAAACCGCAGGTGCGCGTAGCTTCATGCACCACCACGCAGCGGCCGGTCTTTTTCACCGAGGCGACGATGGTTTCCAGGTCCAGCGGCCACAGGCTGCGCAGGTCGATGACTTCGGCGTCGACGCCGGTTTCTTCGGCGGCCACTTGCGAGACATAGACGGTGGTGCCGTAGGTCAGCACGGTGACGTCCTTGCCCGGGCGGGTGATCGCCGCCTTGTCCAGCGGTACGGTGTAGTAGCCATCCGGCACGGCGCTGGCCGGGTGTTTCGACCACGGCGTTACCGGGCGGTCGTGGTGGCCGTCGAACGGGCCGTTGTACAGGCGCTTGGGCTCGAGGAAGATCACCGGGTCGTCGTTTTCGATCGAGGCAATCAGCAGGCCCTTGGCGTCATAGGGGTTGGACGGCATCACGGTACGCAGGCCGCAGACCTGGGTGAACATCGCCTCGGGGCTCTGGCTGTGCGTCTGGCCACCGTAGATACCACCACCGCAAGGCATGCGCAGGGTCAGCGGGGCGACGAACTCGCCGGCCGAGCGATAGCGCAGGCGGGCCATTTCCGAAACGATCTGGTCGGAGGCCGGGTAGAAGTAGTCGGCGAACTGGATTTCCACCACCGGGCGCAGGCCGTAGGCACCCATGCCCACGGCGGTGCCGACGATGCCGCTTTCGGAGATCGGCGCATCGAACACCCGCGACTTGCCGTACTTGGTCTGCAGGCCTTCGGTGCAACGGAACACGCCACCGAAGTAGCCGACGTCCTGGCCATAGACGACTACGTCTTCATCGCGCTCTAGCATGATGTCCATGGCCGAGCGCAGGGCCTGGATCATGGTCATGGTGGTAGTCGCCATGGCGGTTTCCAACTGGATTGAAGTGTTGTGATCGTTCATGTCAGATCCCCAGTTCCTGGCGCTGCCGGCGCAGGTGCTCCGGCATCTCCTTGTAGACATCCTCGAACATCGAGGCCGGGCTCGGCATCTGGCCACCGGCCAGGGTGCCGTACTGCTCGGCTTCTTTCTGCGCCTTGATGATCTCGGCTTCGAGCTCGGCGCTGACCGCCTGGTGCTCTTCCTCGGACCAGTGGCCGATGGCGATCAGGTGCTGTTTGAGGCGGGCGATCGGGTCGCCCAGGGGGAAGTGACTCCAGTCGTCGGCCGGACGGTACTTGGACGGATCGTCCGAGGTCGAGTGCGGGCCGGCGCGGTAGGTGACCCATTCGATCAGCGTCGGGCCCAGGCCGCGGCGGGCGCGTTCGGCGGCCCAGCGCGAGGCGGCGTAGACGGCGATGAAGTCGTTGCCGTCGACACGCAAGGAGGCAATGCCGCAACCCACGCCACGCCCGGCGAAGGTGGTCGATTCACCGCCGGCGATGGCCTGGAAGGTCGAGATCGCCCACTGGTTGTTGACCACGTTGAGGATCACCGGCGCGCGGTAGACGTGGGCGAAGGTCAGGGCGGTGTGGAAGTCCGATTCGGCGGTAGCACCGTCACCGATCCAGGCTGAGGCGATCTTGGTATCGCCCTTGATGGCCGAGGCCATGGCCCAGCCGACGGCCTGGACGAACTGGGTCGCCAGGTTGCCGCTGATGGTGAAGAAGCCGGCTTCGCGCACCGAGTACATGATCGGCAACTGGCGGCCCTTGAGCGGGTCGCGCTCGTTGGACAGCAGTTGGCAGATCATCTCTACCAGCGACACGTCGCGGGCCATGAGGATGCTTTGCTGGCGGTAGGTGGGAAAGCACATGTCGCTGCGGTTCAAGGCCATGGCCTGGCCGCTGCCGATGGCTTCTTCACCCAGGCTCTGCATGTAGAACGACATCTTCTTCTGCCGCTGGGCAACCACCATGCGGCTGTCGAACAGCCGGGTCTTGAGCATGGTGCGCATGCCCTGGCGCAGGACCTCGGGGCTTACGTCCTCGGCCCAGGGGCCCAGGGCATTGCCCTTGTCATCCAGCACCCGGATCAGGCTAGAGGAGATGTCCGCGGTATCGGCGGCTTCTACATCGACGGGAGGTTTACGAACCTGACCGGCATCGGTCAGACGCAGGTAGGAGAAATCAGTCTGGCAGCCTGGCCGGCCTGTAGGCTCGGGCACATGCAAACGCAGGGGGGCGTACTCGTTCATGCTTTTTTACGCTCGCTCTGTCTTGTGTTTTTGTTGAGCTTTGAAGCGGTCGCTGCTGACACCCGGCTTGTGACCAGGGAGTCAGTCTTGTCCTACATGATATTCCGGCGCCTGAAGAATATTTTTCTCAAGTTCGTTGCCTTTGCTTCGGCTTGCGGATAAACATTCCTTATAAAGACAAAAAACAGGTGATTTTCTCTCATGCGCAAACTGGATCGTACGGATATCGGCATTCTCAACAGCCTCCAGGAAAATGCCCGCATCACCAACGCCGAACTGGCGCGCTCGGTGAACCTCTCGCCGACTCCCTGCTTCAACCGGGTCAAGGCCATGGAAGAACTCGGGGTGATTCGCCAGCAGGTGACCTTGCTGGCGCCGGAGGTGCTGGGCCTGGATGTGAATGTGTTTATTCATGTCAGCCTGGAGAAGCAGGTCGAGCAATCGCTGCATCGCTTTGAAGAAGAAATCGCCGAGCGCCCGGAGGTCATGGAGTGCTACCTGATGACCGGTGACCCGGATTACCTCTTGCGCGTGCTGCTGCCGAGCATCCAGGCCCTGGAGCGCTTTCTCGACTACCTGACCCGCTTGCCGGGGGTCGCTAATATCCGTTCGAGCTTTGCCTTGAAGCAGGTGCGCTACAAAACCGCGCTGCCGCTGCCAGCCAATGGCCTGACCCTGCCAGGTTAAGCCGTGTAGAAAATTACGATCACATCGTCCGTTTGGCGCTTGAAATTTCGAACGCCCAGCGCCTATGTTGTAACCGTCGCCGTTCCCGGCATGCGAAAACAACAAGGATAGAGTCATGACGACCAATGGCCAAAACCCTCTCGCCGAGCGATTGACGGGCATTGATGAGATCGAGTGCATTACCCCGGACCTCAATGGCGTACCGCGCGGCAAAGTAATGACCGCTGAAGGCTTTGTTGAAGGCCGGCGCCTGCAGATGGCTCGCGGCGTGCTGCTGCAATGCATCATGGGCGGGTACCCTGCGGCGCGCTTTTACGGCAGCGACGACGGTGACCTGGCGCTGGTTGCCGACCCGCAGCATATCTATCGCCTGCCCTGGAGCGACGAGCCACGGGCCCTGGCGATTTGCGATGCGGTCGAGCTCAGCGGCGAAAGCTCCGGGTTGTCCAGTCGCGGCCTGCTCAAGGCGGTGATTGCCCGTTACGCCGCCCGCGGCCTGGCGCCGGTGGTTGCGACCGAACTCGAGTTCTTTGTCTTTGCCCCCAACAGCGATCCCAACCAGCCGTTTTTCCCGCCGCTGGGCAAGGATGGACGTCGCGAAGAAGGCCATTCGGCGTTCAGCGTCAGTTCCAACAACGGCCTGCGCCCGTTCTTCAGCGAGGTCTATCGCTGCATGGCTGCCCTGGGCCTGCCGCGCGATACCTTCATGCACGAGATGGGCGTCAGCCAGTTCGAGATCAACCTGCTGCACGGCGACCCGCTGCTGCTGGCCGACCAGACCCTGCTGTTCAAGCACCTGCTCAAGGAAGTCGCACTCAAGCATGGCCTGACCGTGGTGTGCATGGCCAAGCCGCTGGCGCACACGCCGGGCAGTTCCATGCACATTCACCAGAGCGTGGTAGAGGTGGACAGCGGGCGTAATGTGTTCAGTGATGCCGAGGGCAATCCGACCCCGGCGTTCTACCACTTCATCGGCGGCCAGCAGGCGTGCATGGCCGACTTCACCGCCTTGTTCGCGCCGAACGTGAACTCCTACCAGCGCCTTTGCCACCCTTACGCTTCGCCGAACAATGCCTGCTGGTCCGAAGACAACCGCGCCGCCGGCCTGCGCATCCCGGCCAGCTCGCCAGTGGCGCGGCGGGTCGAAAACCGCTTGCCCGGCGCCGACACCAACCCTTACCTGGCAATTGCCGCCAGCCTCGCCGCGGGGCTGTATGGCATCGAGCAGCAGCTCGAACCGACGCCGGCGATCCAGGGCGAATTCGAGGTGCCGGATCATTTGAGCCTGCCATGTACCTTGCATGCGGCCCTGGAGCGTCTGAAGCGTAGCGAGCTTGCGCGGGAACTGTTCGGCAAGGAGTTCATCGAAGGCTACATCGCCACCAAGACCCTGGAGTTGACCAGCTTCTTCGATGAGATCACCCCGTGGGAGCGCCGCGTGCTGGCCGCGCAGGCATAACCGCCGAGGCGTTTTTGCCGGAGCAAACGCTCAGTTTCAAGGCAGGTGGCAGCGGTGTTGGTAAACACCCTGGCACCTGTTTTTTTATCTGCATCAACTGCAAGGCGGTTATTTTCACTTATGCTTTCAAGCAGTTTTTCCACCAGCTCAAGGAGCCGTTCGGGACGCTGATGCGACAGATCTGGAAGTCTTTTCGCGCGCTGTATTTCGCTGCGCTGATGATGTTGATCGGCTCCGGCCTGTTGAGTACCTACCTGGCCTTGCGCCTGGCTGCCGATCATGTCGACAGCCTCTGGGTCGGTGCTCTGATGGCCGCCAACTATTTCGGCCTGGCCCTGGGCGGCAAGATCGGCCACCGGCTGATTGCCCGGGTCGGGCATATCCGTGCCTATGCCACCTGCGCCGGGATCGTCGGCGCGGCGGTGCTTGGCCATGGCCTGGTCAGCTGGTTGCCGGCCTGGGTGGTGCTGCGGGTCATCGTCGGCCTGGGGATGATGTGCCAGTACATGGTCATCGAAAGCTGGCTCAACGAGCAGGCCGATGCCAAGCAGCGTGGCGCGGTGTTCAGTGGCTACATGATTGCCTCGTACCTGGGGTTGGTGCTCGGTCAACTGATCCTGGTGGTGCATCCACAGTTGGGGCTTGAACTGCTGATGCTGGTCGCCATGTGCTTTGCCCTGTGCCTGGTGCCAGTGGCGCTCACCCGACGGATTCACCCGGCGCCATTGCGGCCGGCACCGATGGAGCCGCGCTTCTTTATCAAGCGGGTGCCGCAGTCGCTGAGTACCGTACTGGGTGCCGGCTTGATCGTCGGTTCCTTCTACGGCCTGGCGCCGCTGTATGCGTCCAAGCAGGGGCTGAGCACCGAGCAGGTCGGTCTGTTCATGGGCTGCTGCATTTTCGCCGGGCTGCTGGTGCAGTGGCCGCTGGGCTGGTTGTCTGATCGCTACGACCGGGCCTTGCTGATTCGTAGCGTTGCCGTGGGCCTGGCAATTGTTGCCTTGCCGCTGGCGATCATGCCATCAGTGCCGCTGGAGGTACTGTTTGTCGCAGGCTTTGCCGTGTCGCTGCTGCAGTTCTGCCTGTACCCGCTGGCGGTGGCGTTTTCCAACGACCACGTCGAGAGCGAGCGGCGGGTGTCACTGACGGCCATGCTGCTGGTCACTTATGGCGTGGGCGCGAGTATCGGGCCGCTGGTGGCCGGGGTGTTGATGAAGGTGCTGGGCAACCAGATGCTCTATGCCTTCTTTGTCTTCTTTGCCCTGGTGCTGGTCTGGCGGATCAGGCCGAAAGCGGTGACCGGTTTGCACCAGGTCGACGATGCGCCGCTGCATCACGTGGCCATGCCGGCGGCCGGTTCACCGTTGTCGGCGGCGCTGGACCCGCGGGTTGACGAGCAGGTGGTGCAGGATCAGATGCAGACGCCGGTGGCGGCTGAAGACACCGAGGCTGAGGAGGGGGCTGACGCTGAGGTTGTCGCTGAAGAGGTCAAGCCGACGCAAGTGTGATGGCGTGGTCGGGGCCGCGTTGCGGCCATCGCCGGCAAGGCTCCCACGTATGCAGTGCACCTGTGGGAGCTGGCGTTGCCAGCGATTGGTTGCGACTCAGTAGTCGTCTTTATCGAACCGTCGCGCTTCACGCTGCAGCTGGTAAACGAAGGTTTCCACCTTGCGCTGCATCTGTCCGTTGAGGTTGTGAAAGCGTACGCCGGCGAAGGTGGCGTTGATGCGCTCTTCGAAATGCAGATGACGCAGCTCGACCTCGACCTGGGACAAGCCCAGCGGCGCACCGGTGGCGAACTTTTCGTAGACCTGGCCCAGTTGCAGGCGTTCTTCGACATTGCCTTCAAAGCGCAGCTTGCAGCCGGTTGCGGAAATATCCAGCAGCTTGCCGCGCAGGGCGCCGTTACCCTTGAGCTTTTCGCCGTCGAGCACGACGTCCACCAGTTGCGTAAGCTTCAGGGCTGCGCGAAAGGCATTGCGGCGCTGATGGTAGGCCACTTCGGTGGGCAGGGTGCCGTGGTAGCTGCGATGGCCATCTTCTTCGACAATGCTCAGCGGTGTGTTGCATTCCCAGGCGATACGCACGCCATCATGAAAGCCTTCGACGCGAAACGGTTCGCCATTTTGCAGGAAGCGTTCGCCGTCACGGGGGATCATTTCATCAAGGGCCAGGCGATTGCCTTCGCGGTCGACCTCGACCACATAGCTTTGAAAACGCTGGCTGCGTTCGTGGAAAGTGATGATCAGCGGGTCATGGCTCTCTTGCAGCGACCGCAAGTTGGCGGCAATTTCCAAAGGGGTAGTGAGCACCTTCGGAGGCTGCGGAGCTTCTGCTTCATTGAACACGGTTAATCATTCTCCAGGCAAAAACGTCACACGCAAGTTACGGCATTTTGCCAGTATGTTCCGTGCCTTGATACAGGGAATCAAGCCTGGCTCAACGCCCGAGGCTTGGCGAGGGGGGAGGTGGCCCCGCGGCTGTCATAGAGCGACGGCGCTTCGCCACCCATGAGGATTCTGATCTGGTTGGCGGTGGTGCTCTGCTGGATCTGGATCGAGCGGCCATTACGCTCGTTGACCGCCTGGCAGTCAGCCAGCAGTTGGCCAAGCACATCCAGTTGCTGCAGCAGCAGGTCGCCGAAAGAGGAGTTGCTGGCCAGTTGGGCAACGCCTTCGCGGTCCAGGGACAGGCCCAGGCCGGCAAGCAGTTCACTGCGCTGGCGGCCATGCTGATCGAGCAGGATCACCAGCGACTGCTTGCGCGCCAGGATGTTTTCCAGCAGCGGCATGTCACGGCCGTGCAGGGCAACGTTCTCGGTCTGCAGTAATTCGAGCAGTTCTTGCGCTGGAGCAATATCGTTTTCGATCAGTTGCAGCAGAGTAGTGTCGTGCATGGCTGGCTCTTTGGTTCAAGCGTCCTGAAGTCAGCGCGCCAGGGGCTAGCGCTGGGCTTCGAAATTAAGCAGTTTGCTGGCGACGCGGTTGCTGTCGACCTGGTAGCTGCCGTCGGCGATCGCCTGTTTCAACTCGGCCACCCGGGCGCTGTTGACAATCGGCTGGTCGCGCAGCTTGTCGCTGACCTTTTGCAACTGCTGGGCCTCGTGGCTCAGGTGTACGGTTTCCCCGCTGGCGCTGCTTTCAGCGACGCTGCCGGCCTTGGCCGAAGCCGAGGCGGTGCTTTCCTGGCTGCTGCCAGTGCGCACGCCGCCGGCAACCGACGGGGAGTTATTCAAACGACTGAAGTCGATGACCATGATCAGAAAACCTCTGGGTGTTTGGACGCTTGCCTTGTTTTCGGCCAACCCGAAAGAAACTTTAGGCGCAAATGCTCAATGGCGTGCGCAGCCGCTTCGGGGCATCCAATGGGACACAGTTTAGGAAAAGCAGTTCCTGATCGCCAGCATTGATGTTGATTCAGTGCTCTACATGGCCACTTCCACCTGGCCCGGCCCGGTAACCCTGGCTTTGACCACCCGCTTGGAGTTGAGGTTGCGCACCCGGATCTGTTCGCTCAAGCCACCCTTGCTCAGCGCTTCGCCCGGCATGCGCACGGCCAGGCTGCCGCTGCGTGCGGTGATCACTACCTGGTCACCTTTGCGCACCACCTCGGCCTGCTCCAGATGCTGGGGCGTGAGGACCTGATCCATGACCGTTGGTCGGATAACCTTGAGCCCCACCGCCTGGTCGAGGCTGGCGAGAAAACCCTGGTTGAGCATGCCCACGTCACGTTCGCGCAGGGCTACGTCCTCCTCGCCGACGACGCTGTCGCGCTTGAGCGGACGGACCACGGTCACCACATTGCGAAAAAGACGTACCTGGGCGGGCACAAACACCGTCCACGGTGAGCTGCCGTCGCAACGCACCCGCACGGTCACGCGGCCCAGCGGCTGTGCCGGGCTCTCCAGCGAAGCGCCCAGTTGCTGGTCGCACAACGGCATGCGCAGGCGTGGATCGAGGTTGTTGACCTGGATCTCGTAGCGGCCTTCGGTCTGGCTGGTGGCCAGGTAGTCTTCTACGGTGAATTCAAGAAACCCCTGGGTGACACCGATAAGCTGTTCAGGCAAGGTGAAAGCGTCAGCCAGAGTTCGAACGCCAGGGGCCGCCAGGCACAGCGCAGCAAGGAAGCCGGGCAGGTGGCGGGTCAGGCGTCGGAAAAATGTCGTTTTCATGTTCATACGATTAAAAAAAGCAAAGCGCGTGCCGACTGGGTACGAAGCTCGAAGCGTTTGGTGAAGGAGTCTGGCATGGCTGGTGTAATGGATTCGGTGAACCAGCGCACGCAACTGGTAGGGCAGAACCGCCTGGAGCTGCTGTTGTTCCGTCTCAATGGCGAGCAGCTCTACGGCATCAACGTGTTCAAGGTAAGGGAAGTGCTGCAGTGCCCGAACCTGACCGTAATGCCCAAGTCCAGCCCTGTCGTGCGCGGTGTCGCGAATATTCGTGGGGCAACCATCCCGATCCTCGATCTGGCGATGGCGACCGGGATGCCCGGTCTGAGTGAAGAAACCAGCAAGAGTTTCGTCATCATCACCGAGTACAACACCAAGACCCAGGGGTTTCTGGTGCATTCGGTGGAGCGCATCGTCAACATGAACTGGGAGGAGATCCATCCGCCGCCCAAGGGTACCGGGCGCGATCACTACCTGACGGCGGTGACCCGGGTTGACAACAAGATGGTCGAGATCATCGACGTGGAGAAAATCCTCGCCGAAGTAGCGCCGACCTCCGAGGCGATTTCCGCCGGCGTGGTCGATGCCGAGGTGCAGGACAAGGCGGTGATGCTGCGGGTGCTGACGGTCGATGATTCGTCGGTAGCACGCAAGCAGGTCAGCCGGTGCCTGCAGACCGTCGGCGTCGAAGTGGTGGCGCTCAACGACGGCCGTCAGGCGCTCGACTACCTGCGCAAGCTGGTCGACGAGGGCAAGCGTCCGGAGGAAGAATTTCTGATGATGATCTCCGACATCGAGATGCCGGAGATGGACGGCTACACCCTGACCGCCGAGATTCGCAGCGACCCGCGCATGCAAAAGTTGCACATCATCCTGCATACTTCGCTTTCCGGGGTGTTCAACCAGGCGATGGTCAAGAAGGTCGGTGCTGATGACTTCCTGGCCAAATTCCGCCCGGACGACCTCGCCCAGCGCGTTGTTGATCGGATCAAGGCCACGCACTAACGGCCGGGGGCCTTTGCCCCTGGCGGTACATACGATTTAAGAGGCGGCATCATTGTCTACGGGTAATTTGGATTTCGAACAGTTCCGGGTCTTCCTGGAAAAAGCCTGTGGCATCCTGCTGGGCGAAAATAAGCAATACCTGGTCTCCAGCCGTCTCAACAAGCTGATGGAACAGCAGGGCATCAAGTCCCTGGGCGAACTGGTGCAGCGTATCCAGAGCCAGCCGCGCAGCGGTTTGCGCGAGCAGGTGGTCGATGCCATGACCACCAACGAAACCCTCTGGTTTCGCGACACCTATCCGTTCGAGGTGCTGAAGAACAAGGTTCTGCCCGAGCAGATCAAGGCCAACCCTGGCCAGCGCCTGCGCATCTGGTCGGCCGCCTGTTCGTCGGGTCAGGAGCCGTACTCGATTTCCATGGCCATCGACGAGTTCGAGCGCAGCAACATCGGCCAGTTGAAGATGGGCGCGCAGATCGTCGCCACCGACCTTTCCGGCTCGATGCTGACCAACTGCAAGACCGGCGAGTACGACAGCCTGGCGATTGCCCGCGGCCTGTCCCAGGAGCGTTTGCAGCGCTACTTCGACGTCAAGGGTCCGGGGCGCTGGGCGGTCAAGGCGCCGATCCGCAGCCGTGTCGAATTCCGCTCGTTCAACCTGCTCGACAGTTATGCGAGCCTGGGCAAGTTCGACATCGTGTTCTGCCGCAACGTGCTGATCTACTTCTCGGCACAGGTCAAGAAAGACATCCTGCTGCGCATCCACGGCACCCTCAAGCCGGGTGGCTACCTGTTCCTGGGGGCCTCTGAAGCTCTCAACGGTTTGCCGGATCACTACCAGATGGTCCAGTGCAGCCCAGGGATCATTTACCAGGCCAAGTAGGCTTTAGCGGCAAGCTACAAGCTTCAAGCGGCAAGAAAGAGAGCAGATCGCGCGCCGCCTGGCTTTTTCTTGCCGCTTGAAGCTTGCCGCTTGCCGCTCTTTTGCCACTTTTCTGGCATTGCCGCCGGCGGCAAACTCCTCAAAGCCCCGTATTTACGGGGTTTTGTTTTTTGGCATGGCTCTTGCTCTGACTCAGTCAACGAAAAACCTTTGAAGGTTTCCACGACATGAGCATCAGCTTCGACAAAGCGCTCGGCATCCACGAAAAGGCATTGGGCTTTCGCGCCCAGCGTGCCGAGGTGCTGGCCAACAACATCGCCAACGCCGACACTCCCAACTACAAGGCGCGCGACATGGACTTCGCTTCGGTGCTGGCGGCGCAGGCCGAGCAGACCAGCAAGGGCCACTTCGCCCTCGACCGTACCAACGCCCGGCACATCGAAGCCGAAGGCTTGAGCATGGGCGACGAGACCTTGCAGTACCGTACGCCGATGCAGCCGTCGATCGACCAGAACACCGTCGATGCCCAGCTCGAGCAATCGAGCTACGCGGAAAACGCCGTGGGTTTCCAGGCCAGCTTCACGCTGCTCAACAGTAAATTCAAAGGGCTGGTATCGGCCCTGCGCGGAGAGTAAGTCATGTCCCTCGCCAGTGTCTTCAACATTGCCGGTAGCGGCATGAGTGCCCAGACCACGCGTCTGAATACCGTCGCTTCGAACATCGCCAACGCCGAGACCGTCTCGTCGAGCATCGACCAGACCTACCGTGCCCGTCACCCGGTGTTCGCCACTACCTTCCAGCAGGCCCAGGCCGGGGTCAGCCAGTCGCTGTTCCAGGATCAGGACGCCGCCGGCCAGGGCGTGCAGGTGCTCGGCGTGGTCGAGGACCAGAGCAACCTCGAGGCGCGCTACGAGCCGAACCATCCGGCGGCGAACAAGGACGGCTACGTCTACTACCCGAACGTCAATGTGGTGGAAGAGATGGCCGACATGATCTCCGCCAGCCGCTCGTTCCAGACCAACGCCGAGCTGATGAACACGGCCAAAACCATGATGCAGAAGGTCCTGACCCTGGGTCAGTGATAAAGGACTAAGCCAATGGCAAGTGTTAATGACCCAACAGCCGGCGTAAGCCTGAACGACGTCATCAAGGCGTCGGGCAAGAAGAACAGTGAAACCAGCGCCAACAGCGCCGCCGGTATCGCCTCGGCCACCAACAGCAAGACCGGCGCCAACAAGCAGGCCCTGGGCAAGGACGCGTTCCTGCAGTTGCTGGTGACCCAGATGCAGCACCAGAACCCGCTCGATCCGCAGGACAACAGCGAGTTCGTGGCCCAGCTGGCGCAGTTCAGCAGCCTGGAAGGCATCACCTCGCTGAACGAGTCGGTGACCGCGATTTCCGGCAACTACAAGTCCTCGCAGGCGCTGCAGGCCTCGTCGCTGGTCGGTCGCTCGGTGATCGCCCAGACCGACAAGGCCGTGGTCGACACCACCAAGAGCTTCAACGGTTCGGTGGTGGTCCCGCAGGCGCTCAGCAATGCCACCGTCACCATTACCGACAAGGATGGCAAGGTGGTCAAGACCATCGACATGGGGGCGCAGAAGGCCGGTAATGCCTCTTTCGTCTGGGATGGCACCAACGACAAGGGCGAGAAGGTCGATCCGGGTACCTACACCTTTGCCGCCAAGACCACTGTCGATGGCAAGCAGCTGGACATGTACACCATGCTGCCGGCCACCGTCAGCAGCGTCACCATCAGTCAGACTGGCGGCGAGATGATGCTCAATCTTGCTGGCCTGGGCAGCATCGCCCTGTCCAAAGTCCAAACCATCGGTATATAGAGCCGGCTAACGCGGCACAAGGAGTGAAAGATGTCATTCAATATCGGCCTTAGCGGTCTCTATGCAGCCAACAAGCAACTGGACGTGACCGGCAACAACATCGCCAACGTCGCCACCACCGGTTTCAAATCGTCGCGCGCAGAATTCGCCGACGTCTACTCGGCCAACAAGCTCGGCGTCGGTACCAACAACATCGGTAACGGTGTGCGCCTGGCAGCGGTATCGCAGCAATTCACCAATGGCGATATCACCAACACCGGCAACGTGCTGGACATGGGTATCCAGGGTCAGGGCTTCTTCGTTCTCAGCGATAACGGCGCGCTCAGCTACACCCGTGCCGGTGCCTTCCAGACCAACAAGGACAACTATGTTGTCACTGCTGACGGCCTGCGCCTGCGCGGCTACGGCGTCGATGAAAACGGCAAGATCATCAATGGCGTGCTGACTGACCTCAAGATCGACACTTCGGCGTTGGCGCCAAAGAGCACCACCGCGATCGATCAGGGCCTGAACCTGAACTCGTCGGACAAGGTCATTCCGGCGACCACCACCTTCAGCCCGACCGACGAAAACAGCTGGAACAAGACCTTCGCCACCAAGATCTACGACAGCCAGGGTAATGAGCACGTCATGGATCAGTACTACGTCAAGACCGGGACCAACACCTGGAAGTCGTATACCCTGATCGATGGCCGCAACCCGCTGAACCCGGCCCAAGAGCCGCCAAAGGCGCTGGAAGGCACCATTGAGTTCAACTCCGACGGTAGCGTCAAGAGCATGACTGCCGGTGCCGCGGGCTCGGGTTACGAGGTGGTGAACAAGGTCTTCAAGTTGACCGGCTGGATCCCTGCCGAGGTGACCAATGCCAGTGCCAAGCCGCCGGTCTGGGGTTCCAACGGTTCGGCTGCCAATGCGGGTGGCATCGCCATCGACATGACCGATACTACCTCGTACAACACCCCGACCACGCGCCTGTCGCAAAGCCAGGATGGTTACGCTACCGGTATCCTGTCGAGCCTGAGCATCGACTCCAGCGGCGTGATGTTCGCAAGCTTCAGCAACCAGCAGTCGCGTGCCATCGGCCAGGTCGCCATTGCCAGCTTCGCCAACGAGCAAGGCCTGCAGCCTATGGGTGGTACTCGCTGGACCGAAACCTACTCCTCGGGTATCCCGGGTATCGATGCACCGAAGACCGGTACCCTGGGCGCCATCGCTTCCAACTCGCTGGAGGCGTCCAACGTCAACCTGACCAATGAGCTGGTCGAGCTGATCAAGGCGCAGAGCAACTACCAGGCCAACGCCAAGACCATCTCGACCCAGAGCACCATCATGCAGACCATCATCCAGATGACCTGATGCGGGTTTGAGGCAGTTGGTATGAGCAGACCCCTTTCTCGGAAGGGGTCTTGTATTTCAGGGGTGTCGATCATGTTGCAACGATGGCTGATGGCAGTGTTTGCCGTGCTGTTGATGAGCCAGGCCTGGGCTGATGCTGCGCCCTGGTATCGCTGGGAAAGCCAGGTCACCGGGCGCCTGGTATGCGCGCAGTTTTCCCCGGGCGAGGGCTGGAAGCGTTTTGCCGGTCCTTTCAATAACGCGGCTTGCCGCGACTACTGAGCTTGCCGCTAGCGGCAAACCGGCGCCGTAATTTCGACGGCGCTGTCTCCGTGCGAGTCTTCGCGCAGCGCTAAAACCCTTGTTCTATTGGGCTTTCAGGTCTTTTGCAAAAGTTGGTTTGAAACTTGCTACAGGCACTGCAGAGCAGCGGCGGACGGCAAGTGTTCGCCAGCGCAGCGGAGGATGACTGTGGACAAGATGCTATACGTGGCCATGACCGGCGCCAGCCAGAACGCGCTGGCGCAGAAGGCCCATGCCAACAACCTGGCGAACATTTCCACCAGCGGTTTTCAGCGCGACCTGGAGCAGGCGCGTTCGATGCCGGTGTTTGGTGACAGCTTTCCGGCGCGGGCCTACGCCATGACCGAACGCCCGGCCACCGATTTCAGCCCGGGCTCGATGCAAGAGACCGGCCGTGACCTGGACATCGCCATCGGCGGCGACGGCTTCATTGCCGTGCAGGCCCCGGATGGCAGCGAAGCCTATGTGCGTACCGCCAGCCTGAACATTGACGGCCTGGGTGTGCTGCGCGCCGGCAACGGCATGCCGGTGATGGGCAATGGCGGGCCGATTGCCGTGCCGCCAGAGCAAAAGGTCGAGATCGGCCAGGACGGCACCATCAGCATTCGCGCCATGGGCGAGGGCCCACGGGTCATGGCCGAGGTCGACCGCATCAAGCTGGTCAACCCGGACCTGAAGACCATGACCAAGGGCCTGGACGGCATGATCCACACCAAGAGCGGCCAACCCGCGCCTGCCGACGCCAACGTCCAGGTGGTTTCCGGTTTCCTGGAGTCGAGCAACGTCAATGCGGTCGAGGAAATGACCTCGGTGCTGGCGCTGTCCCGTCAATTCGAACTGCACATCAAGATGATGACCACGGCCAAAGAAGGCGACGAAGCCATGGCTCGGGTTTTGCAGATCGGCTAATTACACAGACGTAGCGCCGTAAAACAGGCGCGCGAGGAGAACAGCATGCTTCCGGCTCTTTGGGTCAGTAAAACCGGTTTGTCCGCCCAGGACACCAACCTGACGACCATTTCCAACAACCTGGCCAACGTCTCGACCACCGGCTTCAAGCGTGATCGCGCCGAGTTCCAGGACCTGCTCTACCAGATCAAGCGTCAGCCTGGCGCCCAGTCGACCCAGGACAGCGAGCTGCCGTCGGGCCTGCAAGTAGGTACCGGTGTGCGCATTGTCGGCACCCAGAAAAACTTCAGCACCGGCAGCCTGCAGACCACCGAGAACCCGCTGGACATGGCGGTCAACGGCCGTGGCTTCTTCCAGATCCTGCAGCCGGACGGCACGGTTTCGTACACCCGCGACGGTACCTTCCACCTGAACTCCGACGGCCAGATCGTCACCGCCAATGGCTTCGCCCTGGAACCTGCGATCGTCGTGCCGCCAGAGGCGCAGACCTTCACCGTCGGCCAGGACGGCACCGTGTCGATCACCACTGCCGGCAACCCGGCGGCGCAGATCATTGGCAACATCCAGACCGCCGACTTCATCAACCCGGCCGGCCTGCAGGCCATGGGCAGCAACCTGTTCCTGGAAACCGCCGCCAGCGGCGCGCCGCAAATCGGCACCCCGGGCCTCAACGGTTTTGGCGTGGTGCAGCAGCAGACCCTGGAAAACTCCAACGTCAGCACCGTGGAGGAACTGGTCAACATGATCACCACCCAGCGTGCCTACGAGATGAACTCCAAGGTCATTTCCACCGCCGACCAGATGCTCTCGTTCGTTACCCAGAACCTGTAAGTGAAGTCTTCGAGGTCGCTTGAACGGCGCCTGTTACACCGTGAGGTCAGAGTCATGAGTCGTTTGTTATCTGTACTTGCCCTGAGTGGGATCGCCTTGCTGGCCGGCTGCGTCGCGCCGACGCCCAAGCCCAACGATCCCTACTACGCGCCGGTATTGCCGCGTACGCCATTGCCGGCGGCGGCCAACAACGGCTCGATCTACCAGGCCGGCTTCGACCAGAACCTGTACAGCGACCGCAAGGCCTTCAGGGTCGGTGACATCATCACCATCACCCTCAACGAGCGCACCCAGGCAAGCAAGAACGCCAACTCGCAGATCGCCAAGAACAGCAAGGCCGATATCGGCCTGACTTCGCTGTTCGGTGGCAGCATGACCACCAACAACCCGTTCGGTGACGGCGACCTGAGCCTTAGCGCTGGCTACAACGGCGACCGTGCAACCAAGGGCGACAGCAAGGCGGCGCAGGGCAACACCCTGACCGGCTCGATCACCGTCACCGTCGCCGACGTGTTGCCCAACGGCATCATTGCCGTGCGCGGCGAGAAGTGGCTGACGCTCAACACCGGCGATGAGCTGGTGCGTATCGCCGGGATGATCCGTGCTGATGACATTGCCACCGACAACACTGTGCCTTCGACCCGTGTTGCCGATGCGCGCATTACCTATTCGGGTACCGGCTCGTTCGCCGATGCCAGTCAGCCGGGTTGGCTCGACCGGTTCTTCATCAGCCCGCTTTGGCCTTTCTAGGTTCGGATGACCATGTTCAACTTCAAGCAGCTGATTGCCGCTACGATTCTGCTGTCCACTGCGTTCGCCGTGCAGGCCGAGCGTCTGAAGGACATCGCCAGTATTTCCGGCGTGCGCACCAACCAGTTGATCGGCTACGGCCTGGTGGTGGGGCTCAATGGCACGGGTGACCAGACTACCCAGACGCCGTTCACCCTGCAGACCTTCAACAACATGCTCTCGCAATTCGGCATCAAGGTGCCGCCAGGCTCGGGCAACGTGCAGCTGAAAAACGTTGCCGCAGTTTCGGTGCATGCCGACCTGCCGGCGTTCGCCAAGCCGGGCCAGGTGGTGGACATCACCGTTTCCTCGATCGGCAACTCCAAGAGCCTGCGCGGCGGCAGCCTGCTGATGACCCCGCTCAAGGGTATCGACGGCAACGTCTACGCCATCGCTCAGGGCAACCTGGTAGTGGGCGGTTTCGATGCTGAAGGCCGCGACGGCTCGAAGATTACCGTCAACGTGCCGTCGGCCGGTCGCATCCCCGGTGGTGCTTCGGTCGAGCGCGCCGTGCCCAGTGGTTTCAACCAGGGCAACAGCCTGACCCTGAACCTCAATCGCCCCGACTTCACCACCGCCAAGCGCATCGTCGACAAGGTCAACGAGCTGCTCGGCCCGGGTGTGGCCCAGGCCCTGGACGGTGGTTCGGTACGGGTTACCGCGCCGCTCGATCCGAGCCAGCGGGTCGACTACCTGTCGATTCTCGAGAACCTCGAGATCGATCCGGGCCAGGCCGTGGCCAAGGTCATCATCAACTCGCGTACCGGCACGATCGTCATCGGTCAGAACGTCAAGGTGTCGCCGGCGGCGGTCACCCACGGCAGCCTGACCGTGACCATCACCGAAGACCCGATTGTCAGCCAGCCGGGGCCGTTCTCCAATGGCGAGACCGCCGTGGTGCCGCGTTCGCGGGTCAATGCCGAGCAGGAAGCCAAGCCGATGTTCAAGTTCGGCCCCGGTACCACCCTGGATGAAATCGTCCGTGCGGTGAACCAGGTGGGTGCTGCGCCCGGTGACCTGATGGCGATCCTCGAAGCCCTGAAACAGGCCGGCGCCTTGCAAGCCGACCTGATCGTGATCTGAGGGGGCAGGCCATGGATATGCCCAAAAGCGCCTTCAATGCCGCCGACAGTGGTGCCTACACCGACCTCAATCGCCTGAACTCGCTGAAGGTTGGTGATCGCGACAGCGACGCCAACTTGCGCAAGGTGGCCCAGGAATTCGAGTCGCTGTTTCTCAACGAGATGCTCAAGTCGATGCGCTCGGCCAGCGACGTGCTGGCCAAGGACAACCCGCTCAACACCGAGACCACCAAGCAGTACCAGCAGATGTACGACCAGCAGCTGGCGGTGAGCATGTCCCGCGAGGGCGGTGGTATCGGCCTGCAGGAAGTACTGATGCGCCAGCTGTCCAAGCAGAAGGCCAGCGCTGCGAGCAACAACAGCCCGTTCCCGCGGGTAGACATCCAGCAGCGGCCGTTGTGGGCAAGCAAGGTTGCCGAGCCTGCGCGCAACGAAGAAACCGCCGTCACCCGCAACGACATGGCGGCGCTCAACTCCCGTCGACTGGCGCTGCCGGGCAAGCTCACCGATCGCCTGCTGGCCGGCATTGTGCCGTCGGCCGGTGCCGTTGCCGCCACCACCAATACCGCAGCCTTGCCGCAACGCACTACGGCCATGACCGATGCCGTGGTCAAGGGCGACTGGCAGTCGGCACAGAGCTTTGCCGCGCCGGGCTCGATGCGCATCTATGGCCGCGCCGTGGCCCAGCCGCCGCTGGCGCCGGCCAAGCGTGCGTTCGGTTCTTCCGATGAATTCGTCGCCACCATGCTGCCAATGGCCGAGCAGGCCGCCAAGCGCATCGGTATCGACCCACGCTACCTGGTGGCCCAGGCGGCGCTGGAAACCGGTTGGGGCAAGTCGGTGATGCGTCAGGCCGATGGCAGCAGCAGTCACAACCTGTTCGGTATCAAGGCTACCGGCAACTGGCAGGGCGGCCAGGCGCGGGCGATCACCAGCGAGTTCCGTGACGGCCAGTTCGTCAAGGAGACGGCGGCGTTCCGTTCCTACGATTCCTACCAGGACAGCTTCCATGATCTGGTCAGCCTGTTGCAGAACAATGCTCGCTATAAAGAAGCGGTCAAGGCTGCCGATAAACCGGAACAGTTTGTACGCGAGCTGCAGAAAGCCGGATACGCAACCGACCCGGATTACGCGAGCAAGATTTCGCAGATCGCCAAACAGATGAAATCGTACGAAAGCTACGCAGCGATTGGCACTACAACGAAACTATAAGGTTTGAACCATGGCGAGTTTGATCAACATCGGGATGTCGGGGCTCAACGCCAACCAGGCGGGCCTGCACACCACGGGTAACAACATTGCCAATGCCGATGTTGCCGGTTATTCGCGCCAGCAGAATGTGCAGCGGTCCAACGGCGCGCAGCAGGTTGGCGGTGTGTTCATCGGCACCGGCACGACCCTCTCCGATGTGCGCCGGGTGTACAACGCCTACCTTGAAAACCAGCTGCGTACCACCACCTCGCTGAGCAGCGATGCCGCCTCGTACCTGAAGCAGGTCGGGCCGATCGACCAGATGCTGTCGGGCGCCGACACTGGTATCACCGGCGCCTTGAAGAGCTTCTTCAGTGCCTTGCAGAGCGCTGCTGCCAAGCCCAATGAAGATGCCTCGCGCCAGTTGCTGCTGACCAGCGCGCAATCGCTGAGCAAGCGCTTCAACACCATCGCCAGCCAGCTCAACGAGCAGAACAGCAACATCAATGGCAACCTCGCTTCGATGGCCGACCAGGTCAACAAGCTGACGGCAACCATTGCCCAGTACAACGATCAGATCTCCAAGGTGGCGGTGGTGCAGGGCACCCCCAACGACCTGCTGGATCAACGCAACGAAGCGGTGCGTCAGCTCTCCGAGCTGGTCGGTACCCAGGTGGTCGAGCGCGAAGGCAACCTCGATATCTACCTGGAAAACGGCCAGCCGCTGGTGTTGGGTAAAACCACCAACAACCTCGAGACCGCGCCGAGCAAGACCGACCCGACCCGATTTGTCGTGCAGCTCAACCGTGGCAGCACCACCATGGACGTTACCTCCAGCCTTCGCGGTGGCGAGATCGGCGGCCTGCTGCGCTATCGCAGCGAAGTGCTCGACCCGTCGCTGAACGAGCTGGGGCGCGTGGCCCTGGTCATGGCCGACCGGATCAACAGCCAGCTGGCACAAGGCATCGACAAGAACGGCGAGTTTGGAGCGGCCCTGTTCAACAACATCAACAGCCCCGAACTGATCAGCCAGCGCAGCATTGCCCAGGCGGGCAACAGCGCCGGCTCCGGCAACCTCGATGTGACCATCAAGGACACCGGCAAGCTGAGCACCAGCGACTACCAGGTGACCTTCACCAGCGCTACCGGCTACAGCGTCAAGAAGCTGCCGGAGGGCAGCGTGGTCGGTTCCTATGATCTCAATGACGATCCGGCACCGGTCATCGACGGCTTCAGCCTCAACCTCAATGGCGGTGCGGTGACGGCGGGTGACACTTTCAAGATCACCCCGACACGCAATGCCGCGACCAACCTGGACACCGTCCTTACCGATCCCAAGCGCCTGGCGCTGGCATCGCCGCTGACTTCTACCAGCGGTGCCGGCAACCAGGGCACCGGGATCATCGGCCAGCCCAACCTGACCTCGACCCTGGACATCTACGACCCGGCCCAGCGCCTGGATCTGCAGAATGGCCTGAAGTACTCGACGCCGGTCAAGCTGGTGTTCGGTGACGAAAAGGCCAACCCGCAGACCTACAAGCTGCTCGATGCCAAGGGCGGTACCCTGGGTAGCGGCACCATTATTCCCGGTCAGGAAAACAAACTGCAGTTCTCGGTGCCGATGGTCGATTCCACCGGCGCGCCGATCAAGGATGCCAGCGGCAACCAGAAGTCCTTCACCTTCGAGATGAGCGTCTCTGGTGCACCCAAGCAGGGTGACAACTACACCATCGGCATGACCGGCTCGGGTTCGGACAACAACCGCAACGGTCAGGCGCTGATTGACCTGCAGACCAAAGGTACGGTTGAAGTCGGCGCCAACGGCAAGGGCATCAGCCTCACCGACGCCTATGGCAAGCTGGTGGAAAACGTCGGCGGCAAGACTGCCCAGGCGCAGATGGACGTCGACTCGACCGGCGCCCTGCATGAGTCGGCCCGGGGCGCACGCGATTCGCTGTCGGGCGTACAGCTCGACGAAGAAGCCGGCAACCTGATCAAGTACCAGCAGTACTACACGGCCTCGTCGCAAATCATCAAAGCGGCGCAGGAAATTTTCTCCACGCTGATCAACGCCCTTTAAGGAGTGGTAGACCGTGCGTATTTCTACTTCCCAGTTTTACGAAACCAGCTCCGCGAACTATCAGCGCAACTTTTCCAACGTGGTCAAGACCGGCCAGCAGGCCAGCGACAACATTCGCGTGCGTACCGCTGCCGATGATCCGGTAGGGGCAGCGCGCCTGCTGCAACTGCAACAGCAGAGCAACCTGATCGACCAGTACGATGGCAACATCACCAACGTGCGCAACAGCCTGGGCACCTCCGAGTCGACCCTAAACGGCATTACCAACATCCTGGCGCGGGTCAAGGAACTGGCCATCAGCGCCGGCAGCGGTGGCTACACCGACGCCGACCGCAAGGCCGATGCCCAGGAACTGACCCAGCTCGAAGAGCAGCTCTACAGCCTGATGAACAGCCGTGACGAGAACGGCAAATACCTGTTCTCCGGCTCCCGTGGCGACACCCCGCCCTACGTGCGTAACGCCGACGGTACCTACACCTACCAGGGCGACCAGAGCACCCTGAGCCTGCAGGTCGGTGACATGCTCACCATGGCGACCAACGAGAGTGGCTACAGTGTGTTCGAACAGGCGCTGAACACCAGCCGCAGCCAGACCAAGCTGACCTCGCCGGCCGTGGATGACGGCCGTGTCAGTCTGTCCAATGGCCAGGTCTCGGGCAGCACCCAGTACAACGATCGTTTCCGTGGTGGCGAGCCGTACACCATCACCTTCACCAGCAGCACGCAGTTCAAGATTACTGACGCAGCCAACAACGACGTGACCCTGGAAGCCACCGGTGAAGGCGCCTTCGACCCGAAAAAGCCGGCCAACATCACCTTCCGTGGTGTCGAGATGCGCCTGGACATCAACCTGACGGATGCCGACAAGGCCAACCCGGACGCGGTCATCGCCGGTCACAGCTTCTCGCTAAGCTCCAAACCCGACGAAGTCAGTGGCTCGCGCAGCGCCGGCAATACCTCGTCATCGCAGATCACCGGAGCCAAGATTACCGACCAGACGGCGTACCACAATGCCTTTCCTGGCGGTGGCGCGATCATCAAGTTCACCAGTGCCTCGGCCTATGAAGTGTATGCCCAGCCAATGGGGCCGGATGCGCGCCCGGTGGCCACTGGCAACCTGACCGGTACCCCGGCGACCAAGGCCAATATTGCCGGTGTCGACTTCGACTTCTCGGCAGTGCCGGCTAGCGGCGACCAGTTCTCGGTCAAGGTCGATACCCATCAGACCCAGAATATCCTCGACACCATCTCGGAGTTTCGCAAGGCGCTTGAATTGCCGGTCGACAACAACCTGGCGGCGCGGCAGAAATACCAGGGGGCTTTGCAGTCGGCCATCGGTAACCTGGAAAGCGGCGCCAACAAGGTTGCCGAGGCGATCAGCTCGATCGGTGCCCGGGGTGCCGCTCTGGACGTCCAGGCCGATACCAACGAAAGCCTGAAGATGGCCAATACCAAGACTCAGAGTTCGATCCGTGACGCCGATCCGGCCGATGTGCTGATCCGCCTGAACCTGCAGCAGACAATGCTGCAGGCGTCGCAATTGGCGTTCACCAAGATCTCCTCGCTGAGCCTGTTCAACCGGCTCTGATACATCTTTGCGCAACATCACCGGGTGATGCCCCCCTGTCGGCATCACCCGGATCCCTCTCCAGGCCTACCACTATGATCGAACAACCCCTCGTCAGCATCGCCATTCCTGCCTTCAACCCCGAGTTCTTCAGTCGCGCGCTGCTCAGTGCCATCTCCCAGAGCTACACCAACCTTGAGGTCATCGTTTGCGACGACAGCCAGGGTGACGATATCAAGGCTATTTTCGATGAGAGGGTTGCGCAGGCAAGCTGCGAGCTACGCTATTCGCGCAACCCGACGACCCTGGGCTTTGCCGGTAACCTGCTGCAATGCCTGGAGCACTCCCAGGGCGAGTTCATCAAGTTTCTCTGTGACGACGACTGGTTGATCGAAAACTGCATCGAGCAGCAGGCGCGGATCATGGCCGATTGCCCCGAGGTCAACATGGTGGTCAACCACCGGCTGATCTGCGCGGCGGACGAGACGCTGTTGCCGCCGCGGCCGGCCAACTGCGTGATTGCCCCTTGCAGCGCGATCCTCAACGGCGGTGACATGCTCGATGCGGTCACCAGCAAGGTTCCCAACCTGTTTGGCGGCATCAGTCACATGCTCATGCGCCGGGCTGCGGTAGAGCAGTACCTGCCGCAGTTGGTGCAGCAGGGCGCAGGGTTCGTTGCGCGCCTGGACATGGCGCTGTACATGTGCCTGTTGCGCCGTGGGCACCTGGCCTACCTGTCCAACATGCTCAGTATCGAGCGGGTCCATGCCGGTCGTCTGAGCCATCAGGCCGGCATCACCTTGGCACACAAGACCGAGAGCGAATGGTTGCAACAGATGCTCGCCGCCAATACCGGCGAAGCGCCGCCGGCTACAGGCTGGATTCGCTATGTGGCGCTTGAGGACTTTCGCCCGGGCGAGGCGCTGGAGTGGGACGAATATGAACTGACCCGCTTGTACGCCGGGCAGATGGGCCACTATCAGCAGCAAGTCGGTACCCACAGCCTGAGCTTTGCCGAGCTCTACGCCGAGTGGCTTGAGTGCCGCACCTTGTCGCCCGCGCAGATCAGCCTGCTGCCCAAGCGGATTGAGCAATGGCCACGACAACCGCGCATCGTTGCTGTGGTGTTCGATCCGCAGGGCGAGGCGATGCCGCTGAAGTCGACACTCGACAGCCTGGCCGCCCAGTCTTATGCGGCGCATCAGGTCTGGGTGCTTGGCACTCAAGAGCTGTCTGCGAGTGATGCGGGTGTCGAGTACAGCGCTTTGCGTGGCAATGGTTTTGAACAGCTCAATGCGCGGATCGCCAGGGCCGAATCGGCAGACTGGGTGTTGCTGCTACGCGCCGGTGATCGCCTGCATCCTCATGCCCTGGTGATCATGGCCGAGCGCCTGGCCTTGCACGCTGACCGATTGTGCCTGTACACCGATGAGGGCAGTGACGATAACCTGCAGGTTGGCCAGCCGATCTTCAAACCCGACTTCAACCTCGATCTGATGCGCAGCTTCCCCTATGTCGGACGAATGCTGGCCTTCGAGCGGACCCGGCTGTTGGAACTGGGCGGCTTCACGGCTGATTATGACGTCCTGGCGCCGCAAGACCTGCTCTGGCGGTTGGTTGAAAGCCATGGCTTGCAGGTGGTCGAGCACGTCGCCGAACTGCTGGTGCAATGTCAGTACAGCTATTCCAGCTGGCAGTCCGAGCCGGCCTGCCTGGCCCAGGCACCACGCGTATTGCAGGCGCACCTGCAGCGCCTGGGTATCGAGGCCGAGCTGGTATCGGCGCACAACAGCATGTTGACCCGAGTGCTGTACCAGCACGCTGATACGCCCGCGGTATCGATCATCATCGTGGCCGGGCAAGACCTGCAGGCGCTTCGGCGCTGTGTCGAATCGATTTTCGAGCACACCGCCTACCGCAACTATGAAGTACTGATCGCCACCAAGGGTGACGAGCCTCAGGACCTGCGGTCCTGGCTTGCTGCGATGCGGCAACTGGGCAGCGATCAGTTGCGCATTGTCCAGGCCGCGGACAGTGCCGGGCAGCAACTGATCAACCAGGCCGCCGAGCAGGCGCGAGGCAGCTATCTGTTGCTGGTCGACCCTGGCTGCCTGATGTTCGATGCCCAGTGGCTGAGCGAATTGATGCGCCAGGGCCAGCGTCCGGAAGTCGGCATTGTCGGTCCGAAGATGTGCAGCAGCGCCGGCATGGTGGTCAATGCCGGGCTGCTACTGGGTGTGCATGGCCTGGCGGGAAGCCCGTTCTACGGTCAGCCGATCGACGCCGGTGGTTACATGAACCGCTTGCTCGCGGTGCAGAACCTCAGCGCTGTCAGCGCCCATTGCCTGCTGGTGCGGCGCGACCTGTTCGATGCGCTGGGTGGCCTGGATGTCCAGGCATTCAGCGTTGAGTTGCTCGACGCCGATTTCTGCCTGCGTGCGCGTGAGCAGGGTTACCTGGTGGTCTGGACACCGTTTTCGATGGTGGCGCGCCTGTCAGTCGAGCAGGTTGTCGACACTAAGGCGATAGAACGGGACCAGCGCGCCTTCTACCAGCGCTGGCTGCCCCTGGTGGCCAACGATCCGGCCTACAACCGCAACCTTAGCCTGAAGCTGTCCAGCTACAACCTGGAACCGGGTTTGCGTAGTGGTTGGGACCCGTTCATCAGCCGGCCATTGCCCTATGTGCTGGCGTTGCCGGTCAACACCACGGCGGTTGGGCATTACCGGGTGGTGCAGCCATTTACCGAGCTGGAGCGGGCCGGCTGGATCCAGGGCCAGCTGGATTACGCCACGCCCAACACTATCGAAATGGAGCGTTGCAAGCCGGACTCGATCATCCTGCAGTGCCGTTACATGGCCAGTACCATTCGGGATATCGAGCGGGTCAAAACCTTTTCCAGTGCGCGGCGAATCTACGAGATCGACGACTACATCATCGACGTGCCGAAGAAGAATGCGCACAGCCGCAACATGCCGCAGAACATGCGCGAGCTGGTGAGCCGCGGCATTTCCCTGTGCGACCGCGTGGTGGTGTCGACCCAGCCGCTGGCTGATGCGCTGTCGAGCATGCACCATGATATCCGGGTGGTGCCGAACATGCTGGCGATGCACATGTGGAGCGACCTCAAGAGTCATCGACAAACCACCCTCAAGCCGCGTGTCGGCTGGGCTGGGGGCACCAGCCATCAAGGTGACCTGGAGCTGCTGGCCGAGGTGGTCCGCGAGCTTGCCGACGAGGTCGACTGGGTATTCTTTGGCATGTGCCCGGAGGTGCTCAGGCCCTACGTCAAGGAGTACCACACCGGCATTGCCATGTCGCTCTATCCGCAGAAGCTGGCGAGCCTGAACCTGGACCTGGCGCTGGCACCGCTGGAAACCAACCTGTTCAACGACTGCAAGAGCAACTTGCGCTTGCTCGAGTATGGCGCCTGCGGCTTCCCCGTGGTGTGTTCCGATACCAAGGCCTATCAGGGCTACCTGCCTTGTACGCGGGTGGCTGGCAACTCGACGCAGGCCTGGCTGGAAGCGATCCGCATGCATCTGGACGATCCCCAGGCCAGTTATCGCCAGGGCGATGCACTGCGCGAAGTGGTGCTGCGCGACTTCATGCTGACACCCGACAAGCTTCAGCACTGGGCTAACGCCTGGTTGGCCGATTAACGACAGTGGCCGGCCTTGATGCTGGCCATGACAGAAAACATGAGAACTAGGTGCACTATGGGCGAACAAGCAATCGGTTGTGCAGCGCTGCTGGATGACGTCACCGTCGTCTTGCTGGGTCAGGACGAGCCTGGCTATTCAGGGCGCGCCGCTCACTATTACCAGGCGCGCTTTGCACACCTGCAGACACTCGTAGCGCCGGCGTCGCAAACGTCGGTCGGTGACTGGTCCGGGCAGGTGCTGCAGACCCTGGAGCAGGTCGATACCGCGTTTGCGGTGCTGACGCTGGAGTGTGATTTCCTCCTGACCGATGGCATCGCTGCGGCGGTGCAAGCCTTGCAAGGCGACGCCGATTACGTAATGGCTCAAGGTTACTCGCTGGGTTACCAGCCTGGTAATGGCGACGTGGCCTACTACAAGATCGGCTCTGCGCCCAAGGCTCAGTTGCATGCCAGCAACGCCCTGGGGCGCATTGCCGTGCATGCCGAGTACGGTTTGCAGGCGTGGCGGGCAGTGGTCAGGACCGAGGTGTTGAAAACTGCGGTGCGCAGCGTGCCGGCGAACCTGTCGTTCGAAAGCTGGTGTGTGGCAGTTTCCTATGGGCTGCTGGCCCAGGGCGCTTCGCGGCTGCTGGCGCACACCAGTGCGATGGTCGAATACCGTCCCTGGAGTCTTTCCGAGCAGGCTCGCGAAGAGTTGCTGAGCCAGGCCGTGCGCCAGCTCCAGCACTGGGATGGCGAGCAGGCAGCGGTATTTACCAGTGCCAAGGGGTTCGAAGTCCTCAACGCCTTCGTGCGCAATACCCACTCGCGCTGCGAGGCGCCATTGCTGTTCACTTCGCGCTGGGACAGCCTGTCGTCCGAACCGCAAGTGACGTTCGAGCCAACCCAGTTTGTCGATATGCCGTACTACAACGGCGGCGTGTTCGGTCAGTTGCGCTCGAGCGAGTTCATGGTCCATGCCTGGCCCGCCGGCCAGCTTCACAGTCGGGCGCTGGAAGGTACCTGGGTACGGCAGCAGGCATTGCTTGCCGAGCATCCCAACGATACCGCCGAGAGCCTCATGGCCCGCTACTGGCAGGCCTTTGCACTGGGTGTGTTCAACCCGCAGGTTTGCCAGCGCCTGCTGGCAGGCCTGGGCGAGCAGGACCAGGGGCTGCGCCGCGACCTGGGCACCTGGCTGGAACAGCTCCAATTGCTGCCGGCTACCGCTGTGCAGGCGCAGCTGGCGAGCACGCCTTCGGGCAAGGTGTTGGCGGCAATCGCTGCGGCCAACCCGGACAGCGCCGCCCGCGAGCGCATTTTTGCCCACCTGGGGAAAACCCCGGCGCCGCAGATAGCCTTTGTGGTGATCGATCTTGCGGACGATAACGCAGGTTTGCAGGATACCTTCGACAGCCTGGTCGCCAGTGGATTGCGCAACTTCAAGATTGTCGTGCTCAAGGCCGGCGAGTTGCCGGCCATCACTACAGCCCGGGATGCCCTGCACTTTATCAAGGTTTCGCCGGCCAACATGGTTGCGCACCTGAACCAGGTGGTACGCCAGCTTTCCAGCGAATGGCTGTTGATGTTGCAGGCGGGCGATGTACTGGCTACCGGCGGCTTGCTGCGTTTGCAGGTCGAGCTGCCCGGCGCCCAGGCGTGCCATGCGATCTGCGCCAACGAAGTTCAGCGCGACAGCGACGGGCGCCTGCTCAGTGTCGTACGTCCTGGTTGCGACCTGGACCTGCTGCGCAGCCGTCCTGACCTGATGGCCCGGCATTGGCTGGTGCGTCGCCAGGTCATTGTCGACCTGGGCGGTTACAGCGAAGACTGTGCGCAAGCGCTGGAATTCGATCTGCTCCTGCGTCTGGTCGAAGCCAGCGGTATCAGCGGCATGGCCCACCTGGACGAGTACCTGGTGATCGGCCAGCAAGCGCCGGAGTCGATGGCTGGGCAAGCCCTGACCACCCTCAAGCGTCATTTGAACGTGCTGGGTTATCGTGGTCAGGTCAATGAAAGTACCGACGGTACCTTCCAGGTTGACTTCCGTCATCCGCAGACCCCGCAAGTGAGCATTGTGCTGGTTGCCGATTCCGATCTCGAGCAGCTCAAATCAAGCCTGGCAAGCGTGGTCCAGCGTACTCGCTATGCCCGCTACGAGGTGATCGTCACCTGCGAGGCGGCCAATGCCGAGGCGGTAGCCGCAGGCCTTGCCACGGTGCAGGGGCTGGGGTCGCGGGTACGCTTGTTTGCCTGTGAGTCGTCGGTGCGGGCACAGATGGTCAACCAGGCTGCGGCCCAGGCCCAGGGGCAGTACCTGGTGCTGATGTCGAGCCGCAGCGAGGTAGTGTCACCGGCCTGGATCGAGTCTCTGCTCAACCAGGCTCAGCGTCCTGAAGTGGGAGTTGTCGGTTGCCAGATGTTCGATCGCGATGGCGTCATCAGCCATGCCGGTTACGAGCTGCTCGGCAGTGGCCTGGTACGCAATGCCCGGCAGGGCGCTTCGCGTGTGCGAGTGACATTGCCCGGGCTGGAAGCGGTAAGAGGTTGCCAGGCGGTGTCGGCTGACTGCCTGATGGTGGGCAAGGCGTTGTTCGAGCAGAGTGCCGGGCTGGATGAACAGCTTGCGGGCGGTACCGATGTCGACCTGTGCCTGAAGGCTGCACAAGCCGGTTTGCTGACGATCTGCGTACCCCAGGCGCAAGTGCTTAACATCGCCGTGCCAGTGCCTGCGCGGGAACAGTGCCAGGCGCTGGTTCAGCGCTGGCCGGCGGCCTTCAGCACCCGTGTTGTGGTCGATGTCGAGCATGGCGTTGACGTTTCGCGTGTAGTAGTGGCCGGTGGCAACGGCGTGCTCGAGTGGTTGCCTTAACAGGCCTCTGGCGCGAAATATGCAGAGCCGGGCGCAATGCCCGGCTTTTTCATGCCTGCGATTCGCTAAGCCCCCGTGTCTACAGCCTTGTGCTCCTGCACTGGCAGGGGGCGATGGCAGATTATTGACAGTTCGCCTCGCAGGCCACCGCCGTTGCCTGGGCAACCTGTCCTTGGCTGTCGGGTTTCCAACCAATTCTGGAGTTTGAAGATGTCGAATACCCTGGGCGTTGATGGGTATAGGCTTGAGCAGGCGATGGCTCGCTTGCAGCTGATCTATACCAAGCCGGCGCATCCCTACTACATTGCGGCGCCGGATTACCGGGAGACGTCTTCAGGAGTCTGCACGCTTCATTACCTGTGCCACGCGTTGAACCTGAGCGGCCGCGAGGCCTATATCTGCGGCGGCAAGGTGGTCAACCCCGAGCTGAAAACGCCACTGCTCGACCAGGCGACCGCCGATCGCCATATCGCCAGCGGCAAGGTGCCCATTACGGTCTATCCGGAAGTCACCAGCGGCAACCCGCTCAGCGGCAAAGTAGTCGCACGCTACCTTTTGAACGTCGAGGGCTTCCTGACGGGCAGGGCGATGGAGGAAGAGCCGGACGATCTGCTGTTCTATTACGATGCGCGGATCGCCGCCAAGAAGGGGGTCAGTGTCGCCGACCTGCTGTGCTTCCCAATTATCGATATCTCGCTGTTCAATGCACCTGATCCGAGCGTGCCGCGCCAGGGGCATTACCTGTATCAGAACCGGCATCCTCTGGATCAGGTGGACTACGCCTCGTTGCCGGCAGACATTCGCCTGCTCAGTGTTGCCAACCCGCTGTCGCTGGTTGAACTGGCCAAGGTTCTGCGCAGTGCCGAAGCGCTCTACAGCTATGAATGGTCGATGACCTGTGCCATTGCTGTGCTGTGCGGTTGCCCGGTGATCTTCATGGCCGGGCACAGCGTCGATCAGGTGTTTCTCGACGGTATCTTCTTCGGCAGGCAAGGTTTTGCCTTGTCGGATGAAGCCGATGCGCTGCAGGTCGCCCGTGCCGGGGTGCAGGGGGCCTTGCAGCGTTACGTCGCGGTCACCGAGCCGTTCTGGCAGCAGCTGGATGTCTTCATTGAAAAAACCCAGGCGGCAGCGCAACAGCAGGCACTGGCGGACAAGCAAGGCATGCTGGCCTGGCTCGAGCAGCGCTGCCCTCAAGAACCGCAGCGCGCGGCATTGATGCAGCGCCTGGGCAGCGGCCACGCGCCGATGCTGGGCGTGCTGGTGCTGGGGAATGACGCCGTTGATCAGGCGTTGATGCGTACCCTCGAGAGCCTTGCTCCCGATCAGTGCCTTTATCGCCACCTGCAGGTGGTGACCCTCGGGGCTGCGTCGCCAGCGCCAGACGTGCCGGGGTTATCGGTGCACCACCGGCCGTGCCAGGCAGCGCAGCGTAGCGAGGTCATCAACCGGGTCGTGGCCGACAGCGGCTGCGACTGGTTCATGGTGGTCGAAGCGGGGGTCGAGTTCACCCCTGGCGGTTTGTTGCTGGTGGCCCTGGAGCTTGCCAATGCAGCCGATGACTGTGTTGCCGCCTACGCTGACGAAGCCATGCGCATGGGCAACGGCTCGTTGGGTATTTCGCTTCGGCCAGACCTGAACCTTGATCTGCTATTGAGCCTGCCGGCCAGTGTCTCGCCGCATTGGCTGTTGCGAAGTAGCGCGTTCCTGGCGCTAGGCGGCTTTGATACCGGCTGTGGCCAGGCGTTCGAGCTGGAGTACCAGCTGCGTCTGGTCGAGCAGCGCGGCTTGAGTGGTATCGAGCATATCAGTGAGCCGCTGTTGGTCAGCGAAGCGTTGCGCTTCGCTGACTGTGCCAGCGAGCGGGAGGTGGTAGGGCGTCATCTCAAGGCCCGGGGCTATGCTCAGGCGCACGTCGATTCGCACCTGCCTGGCCACTATCGACTGGACTATGGGCATGCCGATCAGCCCATGGTGAGCATTGTGATTTTGCTCGATGGCGCCCTCGAACAGTTCCAGCGCTGCATTGAGGCGCTGTTGCAGCACACCGACTACCCCTGCTACGAGGTCCTGCTGCTCGATCCGGGAAGTGACGAACCGCAAGTGCGCCAATGGTTGCAGGGGATCGAGCAAATTGGTGGCGATCAGTTGCGGGTGCTGTCTTTTGCCCAGGGCCAGTGCCCAGCACTGTTGCGCAATGATGCAGGGCGACTGGCGCGCGGCGAGTACCTGCTGTGGCTGGATGCGACAGCGGCACCGATTGCCAAGGGCTGGTTGCAGCAGTTGCTCAATCACGCCCAGCGTCCGGAAGTCGCAGCCGTGGGCGCCAAGCTGCTGTCGATGAACGGCAGGATTCACCACGCTGGGCTGGTTCTGGGCTTGCGCGGGCCGGTGGGTCGGGTTTTTGCCGGCTACGCCCACAGTGACTCCGGTTACATGCAGCGGCTCACGGTCGATCAGAATTACTCAGCGCTCAGCGGTGAATGCCTGATGGTGCGCCGCGACCTGTTTGTCGAGGCCGGCGGGTTTGACGAGTCGCCTGCGCTGGCGCGCTGGATGGACGTCGATCTGTGCTTGCGCCTGCGCCAGGCCGGTTACCTCAACGTCTGGACGCCTCATGCACAACTGTTAATCGACAGGCCGGCAATGGCCGATGCCAACGTGGAAGAAGAGGACGCCTTGTACGCCCGCTGGTTACCGGTGCTGGCCCATGATCCGGCCTACAACCGCCATCTGTCGCTGGCCCATGCCGGTGGCTTCAAGGTCGCCAGCCTGCAGTCGACCTGGCAGCCGCCACAGGGGCAGCGAGAGGTGCCGGTGCTAGTGGTCCATCCGCTTGATCAGGGTGAACTGGGCCATTCGCGGGTAGTGCGTCCATTCAATGGCTTGAAGGCTGCCGGCTACATCGATGGCCGGGTGGCGCCGGGGTTGACGCCTCTGGTCGAGCTGGAACGCCTGGCAGCGGATGTAGTGGTGTACCAGGGTGGGCTGGATGCACCGCGCCTTGAGATCATGCGGCGGATTCAGGTGTTCTCGCGTGCCTTCACGGTTCTGGAACTGAGCGACTACCTGCCGGATCTGCCGATGGGCAGTGCCCGCCGTGAGAGCCTGGGCGAGGATGTGTTCCACAGCCTGCAGCAAGCCCTGGGGTGCGTCGACCGCCTGGTGGTACCGACGGCGGCACTGGCGCAGGCGTTTGCCGGCCTGCACGGCGATATCCGGGTGGTCGAGACGCGCTTGTCGATCGACGCCTGGCGCCATGTAAAGGGGCAACGCCGAACGGCTGGCCGGCCTCGGCTGGGGTGGGTCGGCAGCAGCGAGCAGGCAGGTGACCTGGAGGTTATCGCGCCCGTGATCAAGGCCTTGGCTGCGAATGTCGAGTGGGTTTTCTTCGGCTTCTGCCCCAATAGCCTGCGGCCCTATGTACACGAGTACCACGAGGGCGTCGAAGTGCAGCAGTACCCACAAAAGCTGGCAGGCTTGAACCTGGACCTCGCTCTGGTGCCGTTGCAGCAGACCCTGTTCAATGTTTGCAGAGGTAACCTGCGTCAACTGGAGTTCGGCGCATGCGCCGTGCCGGTGATCTGCAGCGACATCGGCCAGGAGCAGGACGACTTGCCCGTTTCCCGTGTGCACAACAGCTACGAACACTGGATCGAGGCCATTGGCCTGCACCTGGCCAACCTTGATGCTGCCCAGCGCCGGGGTGATGAGCTCAGGGATGCCGTTCATCGGTGCTGGATGCTCGACGAGGATCATCTGCAGCGTTGGCGCAGCGCCTGGTTACCCGCCTGACCCCCAGCTGACCCCGCGTCCACCGCGTTGGCCGAGTCGATCGGCAGCGCGATGGATGGCATGCTCGTCCAGTGTCGCCAGCCTCCCGGGGTGCCATTCTCAGCGTCGACGCCAGCCAAACCAGCAATCTTTGATAGTCATAAAGTGCCAGTGTCTGACATTTGTGATGGGTAATCTTTGTGCAACAGTGACTTGGCAGTCGAAACGGGCATCTTTAATCTATTGAGTCGTCGGGCGGTACTGGCGGGCGGGGTGCGCGCAGGCTCGCAAGCCCTTGGTTACCAGGTTCCAGTGCCCGTGAAAATCCGCATATCTATCGGGAAGCCACAATGATTGGCATCAAAAGCATTGCGAGTTACGTACCTGTCGAGGGTGTGGACAACTACGCCCAGGGTGCGAAATTCGCCAAGGACCAGGAATTCATTCTCGGCAAGATCGGTTCGACCTTCCTGCCGCGCAAAGACGCAGGCCAGGAAACCTCCGATCTGTGTGTGGAGGCGGTAAAGGCCCTGTTCGCTGCCAATCCGAGCCTGGTGCCTGAGTCCATCGACGCCCTGATCGTCGTTACCCAGAACGGCGACGAAGAAGGTTTGCCGCACACTGCTGCCATCGTCCAGGACAAACTGGGCCTGCCGACCCACGTGGCGGCCTTCGATATTTCCCTGGGCTGCTCGGGCTATGTCTACGGCTTGTATGCCATGAAAGGCTTCATGGAGGCGGCGGGGCTGAAAAACGGCCTGCTGATCACCGCTGACCCGTACTCGAAAATCGTCGACCCGCAAGATCGCAACACCACCATGCTGTTCGGTGATGCCGCGACCGTCACCTGGATGGGCGAGGGCGCCCAATGGCAATTGGGCAAGGCCAAGTTCGGAACCGACGGTGGCGGCGCTGCGCACCTGAAAGTCAGTGATGGGGTGTTCTTCATGAACGGCCGCCAGGTCTTCAACTTTGCCTTGCTCAAGGTACCGGCGCACTTGCATGAACTGCTGGGCGAAAGCCAGTTGGCACCGGCTGACATCGACCTGTTCTGCATCCACCAGGGCAGTGCGGCGATTGTCGACGCCGTCGCCCGGCGCTTCGAGGATGACCCGGACAAATTCGTCAAGGACATGGTCGAGACGGGTAACACTGTGTCGTCGAGCATTCCGTTGCTGCTTGAGAAGCACGTGCTCGGTTCGCGCCACCAGCGCGTTGCCTTGAGCGGCTTCGGTGTAGGTCTTTCGTGGGGCTCGGCGATTATCGAGCGCAACGACTGATTTCTGCGCCAGCCTGAAAGTAGAGCGCTGCCGGTTGCCCGGTGGCGCTTTTTTTATCTCCAGCATTTATCGGTAAGTGTTTTTTTGGCGTCAAACCCTTGATTTCATTGGGGTGGCAGGGTGCCATTAAAAAATTTGCAAAAACCCCTAAAGCAACCGCGCCAGACGACGATAACTATTACGAAGGTTCTCTAGGCCACACCCGGCGGATGCCAGGGCCGGAAGCCGCAGTATCCCAAACACGAGGAATTCGTCATGGCATTAACCGTTAACACCAACACTACCTCCCTGGGCGTTCAGAAGAACCTGAACCGCGCTTCCGACGCTCTGAGTACCTCGATGAGCCGTCTGTCCTCCGGCCTGAAAATCAACAGCGCCAAAGACGACGCCGCCGGCCTGCAGATCTCTACCCGTATGACCTCGCAGATCCGCGGTCAGACCATGGCAATCAAAAACGCCAACGACGGTATCTCGATCGCCCAGACCGCTGAAGGCGCGATGCAAGAGCAGGTCAACATCCTGCAGCGTATGCGTGAACTGGCTCTGCAATCGCGAAACGACTCGAACGATTCGACTAACCGTACCTCGCTGGACAACGAGTTCAAGCAGATGTCTGCGGAACTGACTCGTATCGCCCAGTCCACCCAGCTGAACGGCAAAAACCTGCTGGACGGTTCGGCTAGCACCATGACCTTCCAGGTTGGTTCCAACACTGGCGGCGAAAACCAGATCAGCATCGACCTGAGCGCCAAGTTCCTGGCCAGCGACCTGGGTATCACCAGCGCCATTACCATCGCCGGTAGCGACAGCACCACTGCCCAGACCAACTTCTCGGCTGCCATGGGCGCGATCGACTCCGCTCTGGCGAAGATCGGTACCGCTCGTGCTGACCTGGGTGCGGTGCAGAACCGTATGACCAGCACCATCAACAACCTGCAAAACATCAACGAGAACGCCGAAGCTGCTCGTGGTCGCGTACAAGATACCGACTTCGCCGCTGAAACCGCTCAGATGACCAAGCAGCAAACTCTGCAACAAGCTTCGACTTCGGTTCTGGCCCAGGCCAACCAACTGCCGTCGGCTGTACTGAAGCTGCTGGGCTAATCACTCGGTAGTTGTCGGCGGGGGAGTGCATCTACGGCACTCCTCCGCCTTTTGCATTGAGAGGTGGTGACATGGATATGAGCGTCAAGCTGAACCTGTCTTACCCGACGGTGAAGCCGGTCGAGCCGACCACCGAACGCCCTGCGGCCAAGCCCGTAGCGGCAGTTGAAGCCATCACGCCAGCCAAGGATGCCGCCGACAAGGGGCTGTCCGAAGCTGAGAAGGTCAAGAGCGCGGTCAAGGACATCGAGAAGTTCCTTGCCTCATCGCGACGTAACCTTGAATTTTCCACGGATGAAGAATCCGGCCGAATTGTAGTAAAAGTCATCGCCAGTGAAACCGGAGAGCTGATCCGCCAACTTCCTTCGGAAGAGGCGTTGAAGATCGCTCACAGTCTCAGCGATGTAAACAGCCTGCTGTTCAATGCCAAGGCCTGAAGCTGGCAGCTGAACCGCAAGTTCGCTAGTCTGGCAAGGCTAGGGCGGCGCGTAACCATGAGGGAGTAGCAATGGCGAGTACAATTTTACCGAGTCTGGGTCTGGGTTCCGGCGTAGACATCAACAAGATCGTTGATGTGCTCGTCAAGGCGGATACCGATCCCAAGTCGAATCAGATCAAGCGCCAGACCGCCAATAACACGGCCATGCTTTCCGGGGTAGCGTCGCTCAAGAGTGCGCTTTCTGTTTACCAGGAAGCGATGAAAAAGCTCAACGATCCGAAGGCGCCAGCCTTCAGTGCCTATACCGCGACTTCCAGCAGTGACACCACGGTCAAGGCCACGTCGAACAACAAGGCTGTGCCCGGTACCTACACCGTTCTGGTCGACAAGCTGGCGACCGCGTCCAAGGTGGCCAGCCAGAACTTTGCCGGCGGGGCCAGCACGTCGATCCCTGAAGGCGACCTGACCATTACCCAGGATGGCGTGGTCCACACTGTGAAGGTGGGGGCAGGTGCGACCTTGCAATCGGTTCGCGACTCGATCAACTCGTCGCTGGCCGAGCAGGGCATCACTGCCAACATCGTCAATGGCAAGGACGGCTCGCGCCTGGTCTTCAGCTCGACCAAGACCGGTGAGGGTACCGATATTTCAGTCGACGGTATCGCCGAGCTGAAGATCAACGGTACTACCAAAATGAACGGTGATGGTGCCGGCTACATCGACGGCCTCGCCCAGGACGCCGAGCTGAGCATCGACGGCCTGAAGGTTACCAGCAAGTCCAATACCGTCGACGGCGCAATCAGTGGCATGAGCCTGGAGCTGCTGCAGGTCACTGCCACGGACAAGCCTATCAAGGTAACGGTCGGTGAAAACACTGCCGGCCTGAAGGCCTCGGTGCAGAACTTTGTCGATGCCTACAACACCCTGGTCAAGGCGGCCAATAGCCTGACGGCGGTGTCCAAGGATGCTGACGGCAAGACTGTGCTCGGGCCGCTGACCAACGATCCGACCACGCGCTCGATGCTGTCGGACTTGCGCAAGCAGTTGGCGACCGAGTCGGGCAGTGGTCGTCTGACCACCCTCAGCCAGTTGGGTATCAACACGGCAAAGGACGGTACCCTGGAGTTCAACTCCACCAAGTACGATGCCGCGATGAAGGACAAGAAGCTCGGCCCGGACGTGCAGGAGCTGTTCACCGGCACTGACGGCGTGTTCGCGCACATGACCAAGGCGGTCGAGCCGTACCTGCAGACAGGTGGCATCCTCGATACCCGCAAGGCTGGCCTGGACAAGCTGCAAAAGGACCTCGACAATCAGCAGTTGGCCCTGGACCGGCGCATCACTTCGCTGACCGAATCCCTGACCAAGCGCTACGTGGCCATGGATACCCTGGTCGGCAAGCTCGAAGCCCAGCGCAAGAACATCGCCTCGATGTTCGCCTCGATCGAAGCGCAGCAGAAAAACTCCTGATCGAACGTTGTGCCAGAAGCCCGGCAGTACCCCTAGGGGGACTCCGGGCTTTTTGCTGGGCGGCCTAAAGTTTTTTGACGCGCAGGCGATACAAGCGGTATATGAAACCTTTTTTGCGGTGACGAGGTAGAACATGAATCCGATGTTGGCCCTTCGGCAGTACCAGAAAGTCAACGGCGTGGCCCAGACCTCCGTGGCCAGCCCGCATCGTCTGGTGCAGATGTTGATGCAGGGCGGCCTGGATCGCATTGCCCAGGCCAAGGGCGCCATGGCGCGTAACGACGTGGCTCAGCGCGGTATCCTGATTGGCAAGGCGATCGGTATCGTCGGCGGTCTGCGTGAAGGTCTGGACCTGGAAAACCATGCTGATTCGCTGACTGACCTGGATAACCTGTATTCGTACATGAGCAAGCGCCTGGTCGAGGCGAACGTGCAGAACGATCCGGAAATCCTCAACGAAGTGGCGCGCCTGCTGATTACCGTCAAGGAAGGCTGGGATGCGATCGGCGATCAACTCACCGACGCCTAGGAGATTGCAATGAGTGTCGTGCTCGAACGTATCGAACAAACCCGCGAAGCATTGCTGGGTGCCCTGGCCAGTCGCGACTGGGAGGCGATCAGCGAGCTCGACGTCAGTTGCCGCCTGTGTGTGGACGATGTGTTGGCCGAAGCGTCGGTGGATGAGCTGACGCTGCGCAGCAAGCTTGAAGAGTTGCTGGGCGTCTACAAGGAATTAATTGAGGTTGCAAGTGGGGAGCGTCAATCAATAGTCGATGAGATGACGCAGATCCGACAAGCCAAAAACGCGGCAAAGGTATACCATTTGTTCAGCTGAAGCTGGGCAAAACCAAAAAGCAGTGCGCCATAAATTTGACTATGTACGGTTTTTTGACTTAACTAGTGGCTGTTTTCTAATTTCAGACGTCCGAACACTGACCGTTCAGTCGGAATGATGTCGAGCTTGCCCTTACAAGGGCGCCGAGATGACTAGGGAAGTTGTTATTGCATGTGGCGTGAAACCAAAATTCTCCTGATCGATGACGATAGCGCTCGCCGCCGTGATCTGGCGGTAGTGTTGAATTTTCTTGGCGAAGAAAATCTGCCCTGCTCGAGCCATGACTGGCAGCAGGTTGTCGAGTCGTTGTCATCCAGTCGTGAAGTGCTCTGTGTCCTGATCGGGACCGTGAATGCTCCGGCAAGTCTGATGGGCTTGCTTAAGACAGTGGCTGGATGGGATGAGTTCCTTCCGGTTCTGCTTTTGGGCGAAATTTCTTCTGCCGAGCTGTCGGACGACCTGCGCCGTCGCGTACTCTCCAACCTCGAAATGCCGCCGAGCTACAGCAAGTTGCTCGATTCGCTGCACCGTGCCCAGGTCTATCGCGAGATGTACGACCAGGCCCGCGAGCGCGGCCGTCAGCGCGAACCCAATCTGTTCCGCAGCCTGGTTGGCACCAGCCGGGCGATCCAGCATGTGCGGCAGATGATGCAGCAAGTGGCCGACACCGACGCCAGCGTGCTGATCCTCGGCGAGTCGGGCACCGGCAAGGAAGTGGTCGCGCGTAACCTGCACTACCACTCCAAGCGCCGCGAAGCACCGTTTGTGCCAGTCAACTGCGGGGCGATTCCGGCCGAGCTGCTGGAAAGCGAACTGTTCGGCCACGAGAAGGGTGCCTTTACCGGAGCGATCACCAGCCGTGCCGGGCGTTTCGAGCTGGCCAACGGCGGCACCCTGTTCCTCGACGAAATCGGCGACATGCCGTTGCCGATGCAGGTCAAGCTGTTGCGCGTGCTGCAGGAGCGCACCTTCGAGCGCGTGGGCAGCAACAAGACCCAGAGCATCGATGTGCGCATCATCGCCGCGACCCACAAGAACCTCGAAAGCATGATCGAGGTGGGGACCTTTCGCGAAGACCTGTACTACCGCCTCAACGTCTTCCCCATCGAGATGGCCCCGCTGCGCGAGCGCGTCGAGGACATCCCGCTGCTGATGAACGAGCTGATCTCGCGCATGGAGCACGAGAAGCGCGGTTCTATCCGCTTCAACTCCGCCGCGATCATGTCGCTGTGCCGGCATGGCTGGCCGGGCAACGTCCGCGAGCTGGCCAACCTGGTCGAGCGCATGGCGATCATGCACCCGTACGGGGTGATCGGCGTGTCGGAGCTGCCAAAGAAATTCCGTTACGTCGACGACGAGGACGAGCAACTGGTCGACAGCCTGCGCTCGGACCTCGAAGAGCGCGTGGCGATCAACGGCCATACCCCGAACTTCGCCAGCCACGCGATGCTGCCGCCTGAAGGCCTGGACCTCAAGGACTACCTCGGTGGCCTGGAGCAGGGCCTGATCCAGCAGGCGCTGGATGATGCCAACGGTATCGTCGCTCGCGCCGCCGAGCGCCTGCGCATTCGTCGCACCACCCTGGTGGAGAAGATGCGCAAGTACGGCATGAGCCGCCGCGAAGGGGATGAGCAGGCGGAGGATTGACGCCTGAGTGGCCATGGTGAGTTGCGCAATGCGCTCATCATGGCCAATAACCCTATCTTTCAAAGGGCTGTAACGCCCGTCCCGCCGGCCTTTACCGCCGCCCCGCAGCTTTGCTCGCAGCCACTTCCAAACTATCCGGCACGGCTATTGCTATATCGCTGGCAACACACCGTTTTATGACGGTCAGTCACGCGAGAGAGCACGATGCCCCAGGTCGCCACCATCTCCTGTGTCCCTGAGCCGAAGGGGCCCAACGCCGCCGAGCAGGAAAGCCGTCTTGGTCTTGAGCAGGCTTTTGCCATGTTCGATCAGGTTTCCAGCCAGCTCAGTGAGTCCTATAGCTTGCTTGAAGCCCGGGTCACCGAGCTCAAGGGCGAGCTGGCGGTGGTCAGCGCCCAGCGTATGGCCGAGCTTGCCGAGAAAGAGCGCCTGGCCAACCGCCTGCAGAACCTGCTGGCGCTGCTGCCCGGTGGGGTCATCGTCATCGACGGCCTGGGCCGGGTGCGTGAAGCCAACCCTGCTGCCAGCGACCTGCTGGGCGAGCCGCTGGTGGGCGAGCTGTGGCGTGAAGTGATCGCCCGCAGCTTTGCCCCCCGTGAGGATGACGGCCACGAAGTATCGCTACGCGATGGCCGGCGCCTGTCGATTGCCACCCGTTCGCTGGATGCCGAGCCCGGGCAGTTGGTGCTGCTTAACGACCTGACCGAAACCCGTCACCTGCAGGACCAACTGGCGCGCCACCAGCGCTTGTCGTCGCTGGGGCGCATGGTTGCGTCGCTGGCCCACCAGATCCGCACGCCGCTGTCGGCGGCCATGCTCTATGCCAGTCACCTGGCCGAGCAGAGCCTGCCGGTGGAAACCCAGCAACGCTTTGCCGGCAACCTCAAGGAGCGCCTGCACGAACTTGAGCATCAGGTGCGCGACATGCTGGTGTTCGCCCGCGGCGAGTTGCCGCTGACCGATCGGCTGACACCCAAGGCGTTGTTCCAGGCCCTGCAGCAGGCCGCGCAGACCCACGTCCAGGGTCATGCGGTGCGCTGGCAGTGCGACAGTCACCTGGGTGAGTTGCTGTGCAATCGCGACACCCTGGTCGGCGCCATGCTCAACCTGATCGAGAACGCCCTGCAGGCCAGTGGCGAACCTGCGCGGCTCAAGGTTCACCTGTACCGGCGCGGGCAGATTCTGCACCTGTGCATCAGCGATGCCGGCGCTGGTATCGACAGTGCCTTGCTGGCCCGTTTGGGCGAGCCGTTCCTGACCACCAAGGCCACCGGCACCGGCTTGGGCCTGGCGGTGGTCAAGGCCGTGGCCAGGGCCCACCAGGGCAGTTTGCAATTACGTTCGCGACCCGGTCGCGGCACCTGCGCCCGGATCAGCCTGCCGCTGATCGGCGCGCAGTCGGTGGAGACAGAGTAATGAAAGCAATCAAGGTGCTGCTGGTCGAAGATGACCGCGCCCTGAGACAGGCACTGGCCGATACCCTGGAGCTAGGTGGCTTTGCCTACCAGGCCGTAGGCTCGGCCGAAGAAGCGCTGGAAGTGGTCGCTGGCGAGGCGTTCAGCCTGGTGGTCAGTGATGTAAACATGCCAGGCATGGATGGCCACCAGTTGCTGGCCCTGTTGCGCGCGCGCCAGCCGCAGTTGCCGGTGTTGCTGATGACTGCGCATGCCGCCGTCGAGCGTGCGGTCGAGGCGATGCGTCAAGGCGCTGCCGATTACCTGGTCAAGCCGTTCGAACCCAAGGCGCTGCTTGAGCTGGTGGCGCGTCACGCCCTGGGTGTGGCCGGCGCTGGCGAAGGCGACGGGCCGGTGGCGCGCGAGCCTGCCAGTGCGCAGTTGCTGGAGCTGGCGGCGCGGGTCGCGCGCAGCGATTCGACCGTGCTGATCTCGGGTGAGTCCGGCACCGGCAAAGAAGTGCTGGCGCGCTACATCCATCAGCAATCGTTGCGCGCCGAGCAGCCGTTCGTGGCAATCAACTGTGCGGCGATCCCCGACAACATGCTCGAAGCCACCCTGTTCGGTCACGAGAAGGGCTCGTTTACCGGCGCCATTGCCGCCCAAGCCGGCAAGTTCGAGCAGGCCGACGGCGGTACCTTGCTGCTCGACGAGATTTCCGAAATGCCTCTGGGGCTGCAGGCCAAGCTGCTGCGGGTGCTGCAGGAGCGTGAAGTGGAGCGGGTCGGTGGGCGCAAGCCGATTGCCCTGGACATTCGCGTGGTCGCCACTACCAACCGTGACCTGGCCGGCGAAGTGGCGGCGGGGCGTTTTCGTGAAGACCTGTTCTATCGCCTGTCGGTGTTCCCGCTGGCGTGGAAGCCGCTGCGCGAGCGTAGCGCCGATATTCTGCCGCTGGCCGAGCGTTTGCTGGCGCGCCACGTCAATAAAATGAAGCATGCGCCCGTTCGCCTGTCGCCTGAGGCGCAGGCCTGCCTGCAGGGTTACGCCTGGCCGGGCAACGTGCGGGAGCTGGACAACGCCATTCAGCGTGCCTTGATCCTGCAGCAGGGTGGGGTGATCGAGGCGGCGGATTTCTGTCTCGCCGGGGTCCTGCCGATGTTCGCTGCAGCACCGGTCGCCGAAGTCGCATCAAGCGAGGCCGAGGCCGCAGGGGGCTTGAGCGATGACCTGCGCCGTCATGAATTCCAGACGATCATCGACACCTTGCGCGCCGAGCGTGGCCGCCGCAAGGAGGCTGCCGAGCGCCTGGGCATAAGCCCGCGCACCCTGCGCTACAAGCTGGCGCAGATGCGCGATGCCGGTATGGATGTCGAAGCCAGTCTGTACGCCAGCTGAGCTGCTATTGAATTAGAGTTTTTGTTCGGGCCGCAGGCAGAGCTGGCACTCTTGTTGCTATGTCCTGCCTATCCGCTGCGTGAGTGTCAAAAAAATGCGGGCCGTCGGAGAGAGAAGTCCATGAGCCAAGGTGTTGAATTTAATCGATTGATGTTGGACATGCGGGCCATGCAAATGGACGCCATGTCGATGCCGAAGGCTGCCGCGGCGCCTGAGGTCGGCTCCAGCAGTTTTGCCGATATGCTCGGCCAGGCCGTCAACAAGGTCAACGACACCCAGCAGGCTTCCTCGCAGCTGGCCACTGCCTTCGAAATCGGCAAGAGCGGGGTCGACCTGACCGACGTAATGATTGCTTCGCAAAAAGCCACTGTGTCGTTCCAGGCCTTGACCCAGGTGCGCAACAAGCTGGTGCAGGCCTATCAAGACATCATGCAGATGCCGGTATAAGGGCGAGATTGAGTCATGGCCGAAGCAGTCGTCGATAACGTGCCCGCGAAAAGCAGCGGGGCAGCGCCCAAGCCGCCGTTGTTCGGCATGTCGTTCCTGGAAAACATCTCGCAGATGCCCATGCTGCGTCAGGTTGGCCTGCTGGTCGGTCTGGCCGCGAGCGTGGCCATCGGTTTTGCCGTGGTGCTGTGGTCGCAGCAACCGGACTACCGGCCGCTGTACGGCAGCCTCGCCGGCATGGACACCAAGCAGGTCATGGAAACCCTGGCCGCTGCCGATATCCCCTACAACGTCGAACCCAATTCCGGTGCCTTGCTGGTCAAGGCCGACGATATTTCCCGTGCCCGCCTGAAGCTGGCCGCCGCCGGCGTAGCGCCGAGCGATGGCAATGTCGGTTTCGAGATTCTCGACAAGGAGCAGGGCCTGGGCACCAGCCAGTTCATGGAGGCCACCCGTTACCGTCGTGGCCTGGAAGGCGAACTGGCGCGGACCATCTCCAGCCTCAATAACGTCAAGGGTGCGCGTGTGCACCTGGCGATCCCGAAGAGCTCGGTGTTCGTTCGCGATGAGCGCAAGCCAAGTGCCTCGGTACTGGTCGAGCTGTACCCGGGCCGCGCCCTGGAAGCCGGTCAGGTGATGGCTATCGTCAACCTGGTGGCAACCAGCGTGCCGGAACTGAACAAGTCCCAGGTGACCGTGGTCGACCAGAAGGGCAACCTGCTCTCCGACCAGGTCGAGAACTCCGAGCTGACCATGGCCGGCAAGCAGTTCGACTACAGCCGCCGCATGGAAGGCCTGCTCACCCAGCGTGTGCACAACATTCTCCAGCCGGTGCTGGGCAACGACCGCTACAAGGCCGAAGTGTCGGCTGACTTAGACTTCAGCGCGGTCGAATCCACCTCCGAGCAGTTCAACCCCGACCAGCCGGCGCTGCGCAGTGAGCAGTCGGTCAACGAACAACGCTCCAGCAGCATGGGCCCGCAAGGCGTGCCGGGTGCCCTGAGCAACCAGCCACCTGGCCCGGCCTCGGCGCCGCAAACCACCGGTGGCACGCAAACCGCTGCCAGCGCCATCCAGCCCGGCCAGCCATTGCTCGATGCCAATGGCCAGCAGATCATGGACCCGGCCACCGGCCAGCCGATGCTTGCACCGTACCCGGCCGACAAGCGTCAGCAGTCGACCAAGAACTTCGAGCTTGACCGTTCCATCAGCCACACCCGCCAGCAGCAGGGTCGCCTGACCCGCCTGTCGGTGGCGGTGGTGGTCGATGACCAGCTCAAGGTCGACCCGGCCACCGGTGATGCCGCCCGCACGCCGTGGGCTGCCGAAGACCTGGCGCGCTTTACCCGCCTGGTGCAGGACGCGGTCGGCTTCGATGCCAGCCGCGGCGACAGTGTCAGCGTGATCAACGTGCCGTTCGCCGCCGACCGTGGCGAGGTGATCGCCGAGATTCCGTTCTACTCGCAGCCATGGTTCTGGGACATCATCAAGCAGGTCATGGGCGTATTGTTCATCCTGGTCCTGGTGTTCGGCGTGCTGCGTCCGGTGCTTAACAACATCACCGGCAATGGCAAGCAAGGCGCCGGTGCCGATGGCGACATGGAACTGGGCGGCATGCTTGGTCTGGATGGCGAACTGGCCAACGACCGCGTGAGCCTGGGTGGTCCGCAAAGCATTCTGCTGCCAAGCCCGAGCGAGGGTTATGACGCACAGCTCAATGCAATCAAGAGCCTGGTGGCCGAAGACCCGGGTCGTGTGGCCCAGGTCGTGAAAGAGTGGATCAACGCCGATGAGTGATAACCGAGCCCTTACCGCCAAACTGACCCGTGTCGACAAGGCGGCGATCCTGCTGCTGTCGCTGGGTGAAACCGATGCTGCGCAGGTGCTGCGGCACATGGGCCCCAAGGAAGTGCAGCGGGTCGGCGTGGCCATGGCGCAGATGGGCAACGTCCATCGCGAGCAGGTCGAGCAGGTAATGAGCGAGTTCGTCGAGATCGTCGGCGACCAGACCAGCCTGGGCGTCGGTTCCGACGGCTACATCCGCAAGATGCTCACCCAGGCCTTGGGCGAGGACAAGGCCAACGGCCTGATCGACCGGATCCTGCTGGGTGGCAACACCAGTGGCCTGGACAGCCTCAAGTGGATGGAGCCGCGCGCGGTCGCCGACGTCATCCGCTACGAGCACCCGCAGATCCAGGCCATTGTCGTGGCCTACCTGGACCCGGACCAGGCCGGTGAAGTGCTGGGCAACTTCGACCACAAGGTGCGCCTGGATATCATCCTGCGCGTTTCGTCGCTCAACACCGTGCAGCCGGCGGCGCTCAAGGAACTGAACCAGATCCTCGAGAAGCAGTTCTCGGGCAACTCCAACGCTGCGCGCACCACCCTGGGTGGTATCAAGCGTGCCGCGGACATCATGAACTTCCTCGACAGTTCCGTCGAAGGTCAGCTGATGGACGCGATCCGCGACATCGACGGCGACCTCTCCGAGCAGATCGAAGACTTGATGTTCGTCTTCAACAACCTGGCCGATGTCGACGACCGCGGTATCCAGGCGCTGCTGCGCGAAGTCTCCTCCGACGTGCTGGTGGTGTCGCTCAAGGGCGCCGACGAGAAGGTCAAGGAGAAGATCTTCAAGAACATGTCCAAGCGTGCCTCCGAGCTGCTGCGCGACGACCTCGAGGCCAAGGGCCCGGTGCGTGTCAGCGACGTCGAGACGGCGCAAAAGGAAATCCTCACCATCGCCCGCCGCATGGCCGAAGCCGGAGAAATCGTCCTCGGTGGCAAGGGCGGCGAAGAGATGATCTAAGACCTTATTGCGGGTCAAGCCCGCTCCCACAGCGCTCCTGTGGGAGCGGGCTTGACCCGCGATGCTTTACGAGTGCGTGCAATCATGTCAACCAACGAGCACCTGAGTGAACTGATTCGCGCCAACGACGTCGAGGGCTTCGATCGCTGGGCGCTGCCCAGTTTCGACCCGGAACCTGAGCCCGAGCCTGAACCCGAGCCTGAACAGGTTCAGGAAGAAATCGAAGAAGTGCCGCTGGAAGAAGTCCAGCCACTGACCCTCGAAGAGCTTGAGAGCATCCGTCAGGAAGCCTACAACGAAGGTTTTGCCACCGGCGAGCGCGAGGGCTTTCACAGCACCCAGCTCAAAGTCCGCCAGGAAGCCGAAGAGGCGTTGACTGCAAAACTGGCCAGCCTCGAACAGGTCATGACCCACCTGCTCGAACCTATCGCCGAGCAGGACAGCCAGATCGAAAAGGCCGTTGTCCACCTGGTCGGGCACATCGCCCGCGAGGTCATCGGTCGCGAGCTGCGCAGCGATTCCAGCCAGATCGGCCAGGTGCTGCGAGAGGCTTTGAAGCTGCTGCCAATGGGCGCCGAGAACATCCGTATTCATATCAACCCGCAAGACTTCGAGCTGGTCAAAGCCTTGCGCGAGCGTCACGAAGAGCGCTGGAAGCTGCTCGAAGACGAAGCCCTGCTGCCAGGTGGCTGCCGCATCGAGACCGATCACAGCCGCATCGATGCAAGCATGGAAACCCGTATCGAAAAGGCCATGGCGCAATTGTTCGACCAGCTCCATGACCAAAGCCTGCACCCGGCGGCGCCGGACTTGCAGGTCGACCTGGACGTCCCCGATGCGCCTTGAGCGAACCAGTTTCGGCAAGCGTCTGGGGGCTTACGCCGACGCCGTCAATTTGCCTTCCCAGCCGGTGGTCGAAGGCCGCCTGCTGCGCATGGTGGGCCTGACCCTCGAAGCCGAAGGCTTGCGCGCGGCAGTCGGCAGTCGCTGCGTGGTGATCAACGACGACAGCTATCACCCGGTGCGGGTTGAGGCTGAAGTCATGGGTTTTGCCGGCGGCAAGGTGTTCCTCATGCCGGTCGGCAGCGTAGCCGGCATCGCGCCCGGTGCGCGCGTGGTGCCACTGGCCGACAGCGGTCGCCTGCCCATGGGCATGAGCATGCTCGGGCGGGTGCTCGATGGTGCCGGCCGAGCCCTGGACGGCAAGGGCGGGATGAAAGCCGAAGACTGGGTGCCGATGGACGGCCCGACCATCAACCCGCTCAACCGCGATCCGATCAGCCAGCCGCTGGACGTCGGCATTCGCAGCATCAACGGTTTGTTGACGGTCGGCCGTGGCCAGCGCCTGGGCCTGTTCGCCGGCACCGGCGTCGGCAAGAGTGTGCTGCTGGGCATGATGACGCGGTTTACCGAGGCGGACATCATTGTCGTCGGCCTGATCGGTGAGCGTGGTCGCGAGGTCAAGGAATTCATCGAGCAAATTCTTGGCGAAGAAGGCCTCAAGCGCTCGGTGGTCGTGGCCTCGCCCGCCGACGATGCGCCGCTGATGCGCTTGCGCGCGGCCATGTACTGCACGCGCATTGCCGAATACTTTCGCGACAAGGGCAAGAACGTCCTGTTGCTGATGGACTCCTTGACCCGTTTTGCCCAGGCCCAGCGGGAGATCGCCCTGGCCATTGGTGAGCCGCCGGCGACCAAGGGCTATCCGCCATCGGTGTTTGCCAAGCTGCCCAAGCTGGTGGAGCGCGCCGGTAATGGCGAAGCCGGTGGGGGTTCGATCACCGCGTTCTACACGGTACTGTCCGAGGGCGACGACCAGCAGGACCCGATTGCCGACTCGGCGCGGGGCGTGCTCGACGGTCACATCGTGCTGTCCCGGCGCCTGGCTGAAGAGGGGCATTACCCGGCCATTGATATCGAAGCTTCGATCAGCCGGGTCATGCCACAGGTGGTCAGCCCCGAGCAGATGACCGAAGCGCAGCAGTTCAAGCAGTTGTGGTCGCGCCTGTCGCAAAGCCGCGACCTGATCAGCGTTGGTGCCTATGTCGCCGGTGGTGACGCCGAGACTGACCTGGCCATTGCCCTGCAGCCGCGCCTTGTGCACTTCCTGCGCCAGGGCCTTAACGACAATGTTGGCATGCAGCAAAGCCGCGAACACCTTGTCGGCGTGTTTGCCCCCATGCCAGCGGCAGGCGGCTGATAGGCCATGGCCCAGCCAAGCCGTGCCGCGCGTCTGGCGCCGGTGGTGGAGATGGCGGAGAACGCCGAGCGCCAGGCCGCCCAGCGCCTGGGGCAGTTCCAGCAGCAGGTGAACATGGCCCAGGCCAAGCTCAGTGAGCTTGACCGCTTTCGTGAAGACTACCAATTGCAGTGGATCAACCGCGGTGGGCAGGGCGTTTCCGGCAGCTGGCTGGTCAACTACCAGAGCTTTCTCGGTCAGCTGGAAACTGCCATGACCCAGCAGCGCCAGAGCCTGGCCTGGCACCAGAACAACCTTAAGAATGCCCGGGGCACCTGGCAGCAGGCCTACGCCCGGGTCGAAGGCTTGCGCAAGCTGGTGCAGCGCTATATCGACGAGGCGCGAATGATCGAAGACAAGCGAGAGCAAAAACTGCTCGATGAACTGTCCCAGCGCCTGCCGCGCCACGACCGCTACTGATCCGTGCTTTGGTCGGCGCGGCTTGCTGGCGCGGGGTAGGGCTGCTAAACCTTCTAGATGTCTGCAATCGTCGCAATGGAAGGAATCATCGACATGGCAGTTGAATCTGAAGTATCCCCGGATGGGAAAAAGCTGACGATAAAAGTCAAAGGGCGTTTTGACTTCGGCAAGCACCAGGAATTTCGCAAGGCTTACGAATCGGACGCGGACAAGCCGGATTCAGTGGTTGTCGACCTCAAGGAGACAACCTATCTGGACAGTTCCGCCTTGGGCATGCTGTTGCTGTTGCGCGATCATGTCGGTGGGGACGATTCGGAAATACGCGTGGTCAACACCAGCTCCGATGTGCGAAAGATCCTCGCCATCTCCAACTTCGACAAGTTGTTCGACATCAGTTGAACCAGCCAGCCCATGTTTTCGAGGCGCTCACCATCCTGATCGCCGAAGACGGTGCTGCTGATCGCTTGTTGCTCGCTGCCATCGTGCGTACACAGGGCCATCAGGTGCTTACCGCCGAGAACGGCGAGCAGGCGGTTGCGCTGTTCGCCACGCAGCGTCCGCACATGGTCCTGCTCGATGCCTTGATGCCGGTAATGGACGGTTTCGAGGCGGCGCGACAGATCAAGGCGCTGGCCGGTGAAGCGCTGGTGCCGATCATCTTCCTCACCTCGCTGAGCGAAGAGCAGGCGTTGGTCCGTTGCCTGGAGGCAGGTGGCGACGATTTTCTGGCAAAACCCTATAGCCCGGTGATCCTGGCCGCCAAAATCAAGGCGATGGAGCGTATGCGCCGGCTTCAGGCTACGGTGCTGGAGCAGCGTGACCAGATTGCCCGTCATCACAGTCATCTGCTCAACGAACAGCGCGTTGCCAAGGCGGTGTTCGACCAGGTGGCGCATGCCGGTTGCCTGAGTGCATCGAATATCCGTTACCTGCAATCACCCTATGCCTTGTTCAATGGCGACTTGCTCCTGGCCGCATTCACACCAGCAGGTGACATGCATGTATTGCTCGGCGATTTCACCGGGCATGGCTTGCCGGCAGCGGTGGGTGCAATGCCCCTGGCCGAGGTGTTTTACGGCATGACCGCCAAAGGTTATGGCTTGGCCGAAACGCTGCGCGAGATGAATGCCAAGCTCAAGCGCATCCTGCCGGTGGACATGTTCTGTTGCGCGTTGCTGCTCAATCTGAGTTTTCAGCGGCGCGTGGTCGAAGTCTGGAATGGCGGCATGCCGGACGGCTATCTGTTGCCTGTCGGTGGTGGTGAGCCCATGGCCTTGGTTTCGCGGCACTTGCCGCTGGGCATCCTGGCGCCCGAGCGCTTCAATGATGCGACCGAAGTGCTGCCGCTGGCCCTGGGCGAGCGCCTGTTTTTGCTCTCCGATGGTGTGGTGGACACCAGCGATGACAACGACCAGTTGTTCGGTGTCGAGCGCTTGCGCCGGGTGCTGAGCGCCAATCGGCAGCCTGCGCTGTTGTTCGAGGAAGTGCTGCAGGCGCTGGAAGCGTTCCGCGGGCGCTCGCGAGACGACGTCAGCCTGCTGGATATCGAGGTGGTCGAGCCGCAACTGTTGTCGCCATTGCCGGTGGTCTATTCTGACAGTGGGCAGTCCAGTCCACTGGATTGGTCGCTACAGTTCGAGTTTCGCGCCGAAACATTAAAGCGTTTCAACCCATTACCATACTTGCTGCAGCTATTGCAGGAGATCCACGGTCTGCGGGCCCAGAGCGGGGCGCTGCACAGCGTCCTTGCCGAGCTGTATTCCAACGCCCTGGAGCATGGTGTGCTGGCTCTGGATTCGGCGCTCAAGCGCGATGCGCAGGGTTTTGCCGTCTACTATCAGATGCGCGATGAGCGCTTGCGGGCGTTGAGCGAGGGCTTCATCCGCGTGTACCTGCGGGTTGAACCGGATCGCCAGGGCGGGCGTCTGATTATTGAGGTCGAAGATAGCGGCAAGGGCTTCAATGTGAGTAAAGTGCTGGCCAGGCCAGTGTCCGAACAAGGGTTGTGCGGGCGCGGCCTGAACCTGATACGCCGGTTGAGCCGGCGCGCCGAATGGGCCGACGAGGGGCGCCGCGCACGCGTGGTGTTCGCCTGGGAGGCTCTGGCATAATCCAACTTGATCAAGGAGTGAGCAAGTGTCCGACATTCACATCGATCGCAAGGTGCTCAGCGACCTGCAGGAGGTCATGGAAGATGGCTACCTGTACTTGCTGGAAACCTTTCTTGAAGATTCCGAAAAACGCCTCAGCCAGTTGCATGAGGCGAAGAGCGCCGATGAGCTGGCGCATGCCGCGCACAGCTTCAAGGGCAGCAGCAGCAACATGGGCGCCGTGGCCCTGGCAGAGTTGTGCCGGCAGCTCGAAGACCGGGTCAACCACGGGCCGCTGCAAGGGATCGAGGACCTGATCAACCAGATCGACCGCGAGTACGCGGCAGTTCGTGACCTGTACCACGATGAACGCCAGCGTGCGTCGATTGGTTGAGCGCGCGGGGCAAACCTGGCGCGAGTTTTGCGTAGTCTTCGCTAATTCACGTTTACGACTTCTGTAGCGGAGACTCCTACATGCCTGTCGCCTCCAATCCCCTGCTGCAAACCAGCGCCGTGGCGAAGCCGTCGCGGGCCGCTGCCGGTGCGCCGGAAAAATCGCTTCAGGCCCCTAACGACAAGGCGTCCGGCTTTTCCGATGTGTATGCCAAGCAGTCTCGCGAGACGCCTGCGAGCGCCAAAGACACGCCTGTGCCTGAGAAGGTCGCCACCGCCCCGGGCAGCGGCAACAAAACGGCCGCTGATTCGTCGAAGGTTGCCGACAGCGGCAAAAGTTTGCCTGCGGAGCAGGACAGCACCGAGGTCGATCCGGCACTGGTGCCTGACCCCACCCTGCTCGACCCCAGCCTGGTGGCCGGTCAAGTGACCGATGCCCAGCCCGGCGCGCAGCTGATCCAGGCCCAGGCTGAAACCGTGGCGCCGGTGATTCAGGCTGCGGCAGCACAATTGCAGGCGGCTGCGGCGCCGGCCCAGCCGGAAGCCGAAGTGCCCGAATTCGATCCTGAGGCCGATCCGCTGTCTGATCTGCCGGCCTTGCGCCTGGCGCTTGAGCAAAGTGCCCAGGCCCAGGGCACTACCTCCGCACATGCCACTGGCAAGGCCGGCAATGCCCAGCCTGAAGCGGCAACCGCGCAGCCTGCCGTCAATACACTGGCGGCCCTGCTGGACAAGCCGGGGGCTGATGCCGAGCAGGGCGAGCCGGGCGAAAAAGCCTTCAGTGGCCTGATTGATGATGGCCTCAAAGACCTCAAGAGTACGTCCAGTGATACCCGTGTCGACAACTTTGCCGAGCGCCTGAGCAACCTGACCCAGGCCGCCACGGCCAAGACCGCCAATGCCGTGCCGGTGGCAACGCCGCTGAACCAGCCGTTGGCGATGAACCAGGGCGGCTGGACCGAAGGTCTGGTCAATCGGGTCATGTACCTGTCCAGCCAGAACCTGAAATCGGCGGATATCAAACTTGAGCCGGCCGAGCTTGGGCGCCTGGACATCCGCGTTAACCTGGCGCCGGAGCAGCAAGCCCAGGTGACCTTCGTCAGCGGTCATGCCGGGGTGCGCGAGGCGCTGGAAAACCAGGTGCACCGTCTCAAGGAAATGTTCGCCCAGCAAGGCCTGGGGCAGCCGGACGTCAATGTCGCTGACCAGTCCCGTGGCGGCCAGCAGCAGGGGGGGCAGGACACGCCGAAACTCAGTGGCGTAGCCGCCAGGCGCAATGAGGCTGGTGAATCCGCTGAAATCGCTCCAGGTGCAATGCCGGTCGAGCAGCAGTCGGTTGTGGGTTCCAGCGCGGTGGATTACTACGCCTGATTGGCTGTGCTCTTTGTGCTAGCCGACCTTGCTTTTCGAGGTTGGCATAACACTTGCTCAACCCTCGCCATGTGACTGAAATCTCCGATGAATGACGGATTATTGGCATGGCGAAGAGCGAAGCAGAGAAAGACCCCGCCGCTACAGGCAAACTCAAGCTGATCCTGCTGCTGGTGCTGGCATTGCTGCTGGCCATCGGCCTGTCGGTTGGCGCCACCTGGTTCTTCCTGCACAAGTCCGAGGACAAGCCTGCGGTCGATCCGGCCCTGGCCAACCTCAAGCCGGCAGCGATCTACGAGCCTCTGGCACCGGCCTTCGTGGTCAACTTCAACCAGAACGGCCGCCAGCGCTACATGCAGGTGAGCATCACCATGCAGGGGCGTGACCAGGCGGCGCTGGATGCCCTCAAGGTGCACATGCCGGTGATTCGCAACAACCTGGTCATGATGTTCTCGGGCCAGGGTTTCGACACCCTGTCCAGCCCTGTGGGCCAGGAAATGCTGCGCCAGAAGGCCACTGCCAGTGTCCAGGAAGTGGCACAGAAGGAAGTCGGCAAGCCGGTCATCGACCAGTTGCTGTTCACCAATTTCGTATTGCAGTAGGAGCCCCAGATGGCCGTGCAGGACCTGCTGTCCCAGGATGAAATCGATGCCTTGCTGCATGGCGTCGACGATGGTCTGGTGCAAACCGAAAGCAATGCCGAACCCGGCAGTGTCAAAAGTTATGACCTGACCAGCCAGGATCGGATCGTCCGCGGACGCATGCCGACCCTGGAAATGATCAACGAGCGCTTTGCCCGCTATACCCGCATCAGCATGTTCAACCTGCTGCGTCGCTCTGCGGACGTGGCGGTCGGCGGCGTGCAGGTGATGAAGTTCGGCGAGTACGTGCATTCGCTGTACGTGCCCACTAGCCTCAACCTGGTGAAGATCAAGCCGCTGCGCGGTACCTCGCTGTTCATCCTCGACGCCAAGCTGGTGTTCAAGCTGGTGGATAACTTCTTTGGTGGCGACGGTCGTCACGCCAAGATCGAGGGCCGCGAATTCACCCCGACCGAGCTGCGCGTGGTGCGCATGGTCCTCGACCAGGCGTTCGTCGACCTCAAGGAGGCCTGGCAGGCGATCATGCCGGTCAACTTCGAGTACATCAACTCGGAGGTCAACCCGGCCATGGCCAACATCGTCGGGCCAAGCGAGGCGGTGGTGGTCTCGACCTTCCACATCGAGCTCGATGGCGGTGGCGGCGACCTGCACGTGACCATGCCGTACTCGATGATCGAGCCGGTGCGCGAGATGCTCGACGCCGGTTTCCAGTCCGACCTGGACGACCAGGACGAACGCTGGATCAAGGCCCTGCGCGAAGACGTGCTGGATGTCAGCGTGCCGCTCAGCGCCACGGTTGCCCGTCGCCAGCTGAAGCTGCGCGACATCCTGCACATGCAGCCGGGCGATGTGATTCCGGTCGAGCTGCCGGATGAACTGATCCTTCGGGCCAACGGCGTGCCGTCGTTCAAGGCCAAGCTGGGTTCGCACAAGGGCACCCTGGCCCTGCAGATTATCGATCCGATCGAGCGCCGCTGAGGCGCTCGTGGTTCCAACTCCGAATTGATTGCCCGTCGAGGACAAAATGGCTAACGAAAACGACATCACCTCCCCGGAGGACCAGGCCCTGGCCGATGAATGGGCTGCGGCCCTGGAAGAAACCGGCGATGCCGGCCAGTCCGACATCGACGCCTTGCTCGCTGCCGATAGCGCCGCCAGCGCTCCGGCGTCCAGCCGCCTGGCCATGGAAGAGTTCGGCAGCTCGCCGCGCAGCAACGAACAGGTCACCCTCGATGGTCCGAACCTGGATGTGATCCTGGATATTCCGGTGAGCATTTCCATGGAAGTCGGCAGCACCGAGATCAACATCCGCAACCTGCTGCAACTCAACCAGGGTTCGGTGATCGAGCTTGACCGCCTGGCCGGCGAGCCGCTGGACGTGCTGGTCAATGGCACCCTTATCGCCCACGGCGAAGTGGTGGTGGTCAACGAAAAGTTCGGCATCCGCCTGACGGACGTGATCAGCCCGAGCGAACGCATCAAGAAGCTGCGCTGAGTGAGCAGGCTCCTGCGCAACGGCCTGGGCCTGGCCTGCGGCCTGTACGTGGATGTCGCCCTGGCTGCCACGCAGCCGGCGGCTGCGGTAGTGGCGCCGGCAAGCAGTGGCAGCGCGGCTGGGCAATTGACCCAGCTGGTGCTGGGGCTGTTGCTGGTGCTGGGGTTGATCTTCGTCTTGGCCTGGCTGCTGCGCCGGGTGCAGAACGCCGCGCCCGGCAGTGGCCAGGTCATCGAGATTCTCGGCAGCCGTTCGCTGGGGCCGCGCGATCGGCTGTTGCTGATCCAGGTGGGCAAGGAGCAAATCCTCATCGGCCATTCGCCGGGCGCCATCGAGGCCCTGCATGTCATGGCCGAACCTGTTGAAGTGCCCGCCAGTGCGCGCCAGGCAACACCAGAATTCGCCCAGCGGCTGATGGAGCTGATGGGCAAGGATCAGAAGGGAAGGTCGTGATGGGCGCGTTGCGCATGATGTTGACGCTGCTGCTGATGCTGGCAGCGCCGCTGGCCCTGGCGGCTGATCCACTGTCGATCCCGGCGATCACCCTGTCCAGCGGGGCCGACGGCCAGCAGGAGTATTCGGTCAGCCTGCAGATCCTGCTGATCATGACCGCGCTGAGTTTCATCCCGGCGTTCGTCGTGCTGATGACCAGCTTTACCCGCATCATCATCGTCTTTTCCATTCTGCGCCAGGCCTTGGGCCTGCAACAGACGCCGTCGAACCAGATCCTCAACGGCATGGCGCTGTTCCTGACCCTGTTCATCATGGCGCCGGTGTTCGACCGCATCAACCAGGAGGCCGTGCAGCCGTACCTGGCAGAGAAACTCAGCGCCCAGGATGCGATCAGCAAGGCCCAGGCGCCGTTGAAGAACTTCATGCTGGCGCAGACCCGCGAGAGCGACCTTGACCTGTTCATGCGCCTGTCCAAGCGCACCGACATCGCCAGCCCCGATCAGGCGCCATTGACCATCCTGGTGCCGGCCTTCGTCACCTCGGAGCTCAAGACCGCGTTCCAGATCGGCTTCATGATCTTCATCCCGTTCCTGATCATCGACCTGGTGGTGGCCAGTGTGCTGATGGCCATGGGGATGATGATGCTGTCGCCGCTGATCATCTCGTTGCCGTTCAAGATCATGCTGTTTGTCCTGGTCGATGGCTGGGCGCTGATCATGGGTACCCTGGCCGGCAGTTTCGGCGGCGTTTGACGCTGCGAGGAGAAGAAGTCCATGACCCCTGAAGTGGCTGTCGACCTGTTTCGCGATGCGTTGTGGCTGACCACCCTGATGGTTGCCATCCTGGTGGTGCCAAGCCTGCTGGTGGGCCTGGTCGTGGCGATGTTCCAGGCCGCCACGCAGATCAACGAACAGACCCTGAGCTTCCTGCCGCGCCTGCTGGTAATGCTGGTGACCCTGATCGTGGTCGGCCCGTGGCTGGTGCAGAAATTCATGGAATACATCCTGTCGTTGTACGGCAGCATTCCGCAGCTGATCGGCTGACCCGGCGATGCTCGAGCTGACCGACGCGCAGATTGGCGCCTGGGTGGCCAGTTTCATCCTGCCGTTGATTCGCGTCACGGCGGTGCTGATGACCATGCCGATTTTCGGTACCACCCTGGTGCCGACACGTATCCGCATGTATTTCGCTCTGGCAATCACCGTGGTCATCGTTCCCGGCCTGCCGCCGATGCCGGTGGTCGAATCGCTGGATCTCAGGGCAATGTTGTTGGTGGCCGAGCAGATCATCATTGGCGCCGTGTTTGGTATGGCGCTGCAGCTGTTCTTCCAGATTTTCGTCATTGCCGGGCAAATCGTCGCAATCCAGATGGGCATGGCCTTCGCTTCCATGGTCGACCCGGCCAACGGCGTCAACGTGGCGGTGGTCAGCCAGTTCCTGACCATGCTGGTGACCTTGCTGTTCCTTGCCATCAACGGTCATCTGGTGGTCTTCGAGGTGCTGACCGAGAGCTTTACCACCTTGCCGGTGGGCGGTGGCGTGCTGGTCAACCATTTCTGGGACCTGGCCGGGCGCCTGGGTTGGGTGCTGGGTGCAGCCATGCTGTTGGTATTGCCGGCGGTGACCGCGCTGCTGGTGGTCAATATTGCCTTTGGCGTGATGACCCGGGCGGCGCCGCAGCTGAACATCTTTTCCATCGGCTTTCCGCTGACCCTGGTGTTGGGGATGGTGATCTTCTGGATCACCCTGGCCGATATTCTTCCTCACTACCAGTCACTGGCTTCCGAAGCCTTGCAGTGGCTGCGTGAGCTGGCACGGGCGCGCTGAGCATGGCAGAGAGCGAAAGCGGTCAGGACAAAACAGAAGACCCCACCGACAAGCGCAAGAAGGACGCGCGCGAAAAGGGCGAGATTGCCCGTTCCAAGGAGCTCAATACGGTGGCGGTGACCCTGGCTGGCGCGGGTGCGCTGCTGGCGTTTGGTGGTGGCCTGGCGCAAACCCTGATGGAGCTGATGCGGATCAATTTCAGCTTGTCCCGCGAGGTGCTCATCGATGAGCGGTCCATGGGTATTTTCCTCATGGCCTCCGGCAAGATGGCCCTGCTGGCGACCCAGCCGGTATTGCTGGTGCTGCTGATTGCGGCAATCATCGGCCCGGTGTCGCTGGGCGGGTTCCTGTTTTCCAGTAGCTCGCTGGCACCGAAGTTCAGCCGTATGAACCCGCTATCGGGGATCAAGCGGATGTTCTCGGTCAACGCCTTGTCCGAGCTGCTCAAGGCCCTGGCCAAGTTCTTCATGATTCTGATCGTCGCTCTGACGGTGTTGTCGGCTGATCGCGATGACCTGCTGGCAATTGCCAATGAGCCGCTGGAGCAGGCGATCATCCATAGCGTCCAGGTGGTTGGCTGGAGTGCGCTGTGGATGGCGGCGGGGCTGTTGATCATCGCTGCGGTGGACGTGCCGATCCAGCTCTGGCAGGCGCACAAGAAGCTGTTGATGACCAAGCAGGAGGTGCGTGACGAGTACAAGGACTCCGAAGGCAAGCCCGAGGTCAAGCAGCGCATTCGCCAGCTGCAGCGCGAGGCTTCGCAGCGGCGGATGATGGCGGCGATTCCCGAGGCGGACGTGATCATCACCAACCCGACCCACTATGCCGTGGCGCTCAAGTACGACCCGGAGAAGGGCGCGGCGCCGCTGCTGCTGGCCAAGGGCGCCGACTTCATCGCCCTGAAAATTCGCGAGATCGCCAACGAGCACAAGATCCAGGTGCTCGAATCGCCGGCGCTGGCGCGTTCGATCTACTATTCCACCGAGCTTGAAGAAGAGATTCCCGCCGGTTTGTACCTGGCAGTGGCCCAGGTGCTGGCCTATGTCTACCAGATCCGCCAGTATCGCGCCGGCAAGGGCAAGCCGCCGGAGCCGCTCAAGGATCTGCCGATCCCGCCGGATTTACGCCGCGATTCCTGATCGACATTGTCGGCCTTATCGCTGGCAAGTGCAGCTCCCGCAGGGGGGCATGCAGGCTCATTGTGGGAGTCGGCGTTGCCGGCGATGGCTGCGCAGCAGCCCCGAGTCACTCAAACCACCTCGTTCGGCAAAGTTGGAAAGCTTCTTGCAAAGGCAGCGCTGCGCGCCTCAAACGCGTCAAAGTTTTGCTTGAGCTAACGAGGAATACCGGTGGATCGCTCTCAGTTAATCAACAGTGCCCGTAGCAACCTGGTCGGTCTAGGCCGGGGTAACCTGGGTGTGCCGCTGTTGCTGCTGGTGATGCTGGCAATGATGATGTTGCCGATCCCGCCGTTTTTGCTCGACGTGTTCTTCACCTTCAACATCGCCTTGTCGATCGTGGTCTTGCTGGTCTGCGTCTACGCCCTGCGCCCACTGGACTTTGCCGCGTTCCCGACCATCCTGCTGGTGGCGACGCTATTGCGCCTGGCGCTCAACGTGGCGTCCACGCGGGTGGTAATGCTCCACGGCCATGACGGCCACGAGGCCGCCGGTAAGGTGATCCAGGCCTTCGGCGAGGTGGTGATCGGCGGTAACTACGTGGTCGGTATCGTGGTCTTCGCGATCCTGATGATCATCAACTTCGTGGTGGTCACCAAGGGTGCCGGGCGTATTTCCGAGGTGAGTGCGCGCTTCACCCTCGACGCCATGCCCGGCAAGCAGATGGCCATCGACGCCGACCTCAACGCCGGCCTGATCGACCAGGCCCAGGCCAAGGCGCGCCGCGCTGAAGTGGCTGGCGAGGCCGAGTTCTACGGCTCGATGGACGGTGCCAGCAAGTTCGTCCGCGGTGACGCCATCGCCGGCCTGTTGATCCTGTTCATCAACCTGATCGGCGGCATGGCCGTCGGTATGTTCCAGCACAACATGACCTTTGCCGATGCCGGCAAGGTCTATGCCCTGTTGACCATCGGTGACGGTTTGGTGGCGCAACTGCCATCGCTGTTGCTGTCCACTGCGGCTGCGATCATGGTTACCCGCGCCTCGGGCTCCGAGGACATGGGCAAGCAGATCAACCGGCAGATGTTCGATTCGCCCAAGGCCCTGGCGGTGTCGGCCGGCCTGATGATCGTCATGGGCCTGGTGCCGGGCATGCCGCACATCGCTTTCCTGAGCCTCGGCCTGCTGGCCGCCGGCGGTGCCTATCTGGTGTGGCGCAAGCAGAACCAGGCCAAGCTCAAGGCCCTGGAAGAGGTGCAGCGCCAGCAGGACCTGCTGCCATCGCCACAGCGCGCCATGGAAACCAAGGAGCTGGGCTGGGATGACGTCACGCCAATCGACATGATCGGCCTTGAGGTCGGCTACCGGCTGATTCCGCTGGTGGACCGCAACCAGGGCGGCCAGTTGCTGGCGCGGATCAAGGGCGTGCGCAAAAAGCTGTCCCAGGACCTGGGCTTTCTCATGCCCACGGTGCACATTCGCGACAACCTCGACCTGGCGCCCAGTGCCTACCGCTTGACCCTGATGGGGGTGATCCTGGCCGAAGCCGAGATCTACCCGGACCGCGAGCTTGCGATCAACCCGGGGCAGGTGTTCGGTACCCTCAATGGTATTGCCGCCCGCGACCCGGCCTTTGGCCTGGAAGCGGTGTGGATCGACGTTAACCAGCGCAGTCAGGCGCAGTCGCTGGGCTACACGGTGGTGGATGCCAGTACGGTGGTTGCCACCCACCTCAACCAGATTCTGCACAAGCACTGCCATGAGCTGATCGGCCACGAAGAAGTGCAGCAGCTGCTGCAGGTGCTGGCCAAGGCGTCGCCCAAGCTTGCCGAGGAGCTGGTGCCGGGCGTCATTTCCTTGTCGGGCCTGCTCAAAGTGCTGCAGGCGTTGCTCGCCGAGCAGGTTCCGGTACGCGATATTCGCAGCATTGCCGAAGCCATCGCCAACAACCCGGGCAAGAGTCAAGATACCGCCGCGCTGGTGGCGGTGGTGCGCGTCGGATTGTGTCGCGCTATCGTGCAAAGCATTGTCGGCGTTGAGTCCGAGCTGCCTGTGATCACCCTTGAGCCAAGATTGGAACAGATTTTGCTCAATAGTTTGCAAAGGGCTGGGCAAGGCCAGGAAGACGGTGTTCTTCTGGAGCCGAGCATGGCCGAAAAGCTTCAGCGTTCGTTGATCGAAGCCGCCCAGCGTCAGGAGATGCAAGGGCAGCCGGCGATCCTCCTGGTCGCAGGACCGGTACGAGCCATGCTGTCGCGCTTCGGTCGCCTGGCTGTACCGAATTTGCATGTTTTGGCGTATCAGGAAATACCTGACAACAAGCAAGTTACCATCGTCGCCACAGTGGGCCCGAACGGCTGAGGTAGTGGGTTATGCAAGTTAAGCGTTTTTTCGCCGCCGATATGCGTCAGGCCATGAAGCTGGTTCGCGATGAGCTGGGGGCCGATGCCGCCATCATTGGCAACCGACGGATTGCTGGCGGTGTCGAGCTGACGGCTGCGCTGGACTACAAACTGTCCGCCCTCGCGCCGCGGGTGCCGAATGTCGAGCTCGAAGACGAACTGCGCAAGACCCAGTCGCGCATCGTCACCGCCCAGGCCGAGCTGAGCAGCCGCAGCGAGAGCGAAGACGCCAATCGCCAGCTGTTTGCCGGCTTGCCGCTGACCGCTTCCGAACCGCTGGTCGACCCGCAGGTCGAAGCGCCGGCAGTCCCTGCCGCGCCGGCCGCCGCGCCAATTGACCAGCGTCTGTTCGACTCGATGCGTTCGGAGCTGTCGGGCCTGCGCGAATTGCTTGAAGTGCAGCTCGGCTCGCTGGCCTGGAGCCAGTTGCAGGGCAACAAGCCGCAGCAGGCCAACCTCTGGCGCCGCCTGCAGCGTATCGGTCTGTCCGGGCCGATTGCCCGCGAACTGCTCGACCTGACCACCGAAATCCAGGAGCCGCGTCACGCCTGGCGCATGCTCCTGGCACACCTGGCGCGGATGATCCAGGTGCCGGAAATCGAACCGATCGAAGAAGGCGGTGTCATTGCCATGGTCGGTCCGGCAGGCATGGGCAAGACCACCACCCTGGCCAAGCTTGCCGCGCGTTATGTACTCAAGTACGGCGCGCACAACCTGGCCCTGGTGAGCATGGACAGCTTCCGTATCGGCGCCCAGGAGCAGCTCAAGACCCTGGGGCGGATCCTCAATGTTTCGGTTACCCACGTCGATCCGGGCCAGTCGCTGGCCCAAGCCCTCGACCCGCTGCTGCGCAAGCGCGTGGTGCTGATTGATACCGCTGGCTTGCAAGCCAGCGACCCGGCGCTGCGCATGCAGCTGGAAACCCTTGCCGGGCGCGGGATTCAGGCCAAGAATTACCTGGTACTGGCAACCACCAGCCAGAAACAGGTGCTGACCGCCGCCTACCACAGCTACAAGCGCTGCGGCCTGGCCGGTTGCATCCTGACCAAGCTAGATGAAACCGCCAGCCTCGGCGAAGTATTGAGCCTGGCAATCAGTCACGAACTGCCGGTGGCCTATCTTACCGATGGCCCGCGCATTCCTGACGACCTGCACCTGCCGCGCCGGCACCAGTTGGTCAGCCGCGCAGTGAGCGTGCAGATGCAGGACGAGCCCAGCGAAGAGGCCATGGCCGACATGTTCGCTGATCTCTACCACAGCTCCGGCAAACGCGTGGGCTGAGGTGAATATGAATACGTTGCAAAGTACCTACATCAATGGTCTGCCAGGCATTTTTCAGGTGTTGAAAGCGCAGCCCAGTCATGTGGCCTCGGTCTAAGTAAGACAAGGTAAAGAACAAACATGGGTAGCATGCATCCCGTACAGGTGATCGCCGTGACCGGTGGCAAAGGTGGCGTCGGCAAGACTAACGTGTCAGTGAACCTGTCGCTGGCGCTGGCTGAGCTTGGCCGTCGGGTCATGCTGCTGGACGCCGACCTGGGTCTGGCCAACGTCGACGTGCTCCTGGGCCTGACGCCCAAGCGTACCCTGGCCGACGTCATCGAAGGCCGTTGCGAGTTGCGCGACGTGTTGCTGCAAGGCCCCGGCGGTGTGCGCATCGTGCCGGCGGCCTCGGGCACGCAGAGCATGGTGCACCTGGCCCCGGCCCAGCACGCCGGCCTGATCCAGGCCTTCAGCGAGATCGGCGACAACCTCGACGTGCTGGTGATCGACACCGCTGCGGGTATCGGTGACTCGGTAGTCAGTTTTGTCCGCGCCGCCCAGGAAGTGCTGCTGGTGGTGTGCGACGAGCCCACTTCGATCACCGACGCCTACGCCCTGATCAAGCTGCTCAACCGTGATTACGGCATGAACCGCTTCCGCGTCCTGGCGAACATGGCCCAGAGCCCTCAGGAGGGGCGCAACCTGTTCGCCAAGTTGACCAAGGTCACTGATCGCTTCCTCGATGTCGCCTTACAATACGTCGGTGCGGTGCCTTACGACGAATGCGTGCGCAAGGCGGTGCAGAAGCAGCGAGCGGTCTATGAAGCCTTCCCGCGTTCCAAGTGCGCGCTGGCATTCAAGGCCATTGCCCAGAAGGTCGATAGCTGGCCGCTGCCTGCCAACCCACGGGGGCACCTGGAGTTCTTCGTCGAGCGCCTGGTGCAACCGACGAGTGCGGGTCCGGTGCTATGAACGCCAGCGGTTATCGGATGTACAGCAAGGCTTCGCGTGACGCCCAGTACGAGCTGATCGAGCGTTACGCGCCGCTGGTCAAGCGCATCGCCTACCACTTGCTGGCACGTCTGCCGGCCAGTGTGCAGGTGGAGGACCTGATCCAGGCCGGGATGATCGGCCTGCTTGAAGTCTCCAACAAGTACGACGCGAGCAAGGGGGCCAGTTTCGAGACCTACGCCGGCATCCGCATCCGCGGCGCCATGCTCGATGAAGTGCGCAAGGGTGACTGGGCACCGCGTTCGGTACACCGCAATACCCGCATGGTCAGTGACGCGATTCGTGCAATTGAAGCAAAAACCGGCCGTGACGCTAAAGATCACGAGGTTGCTGCCGAACTTCAATTGAGTCTCGATGATTATTACGGGATTTTGAATGACACCCTGGGCAGCCGCCTGTTCAGTTTCGACGACCTGTTGCAGGACGGCGAACATGAAGGCCTGCACGAGGACGGTGCCAGTGCCCAGCTCGAGCCTTCGCGCGATCTGGAAGACGAGCGTTTTCAGGCAGCCTTGGCCGATGCCATCGCCAACCTGCCGGAACGCGAGCGTCTGGTCCTGGCGCTGTACTACGACGAAGAGCTCAACCTCAAGGAGATCGGTGAGGTCCTGGGGGTGAGTGAGTCGCGTGTCAGCCAGTTGCACAGCCAGTGCGCGGCACGTTTGCGTGGTCGCCTGGGGGAATGGCGGGCGCGTTGAACGCAGGTTCGATGCAGTCGTGAAATGTAGTGCCGAATTGATTGAATGCGCGTTCCGCGCTGAACGCGTTAAAGACTGCTTGGAGGTCTAATTGAACAAAGACATGAAAATCCTCATCGTGGACGACTTCTCGACGATGCGGCGGATCATCAAGAACCTGTTGCGTGATCTGGGCTTTACCAACACCCAGGAAGCCGATGATGGCAACACTGCACTGCCGATGCTCGAAAGCGGTCATTTCGACTTTCTGGTGACCGACTGGAACATGCCTGGCATGTCCGGTATCGACCTGCTGCGCAAGGTGCGTGCCGACGAGCGTCTGAAACACCTGCCGGTGCTGATGGTGACTGCCGAAGCCAAGCGCGAGCAGATCATCGAAGCCGCCCAGGCCGGGGTCAACGGCTATGTGGTCAAGCCGTTCACCGCCCAGGTGCTGAAAGAAAAGATCGAAAAGATCTTCGAGCGCGTCAATAGCTGAGGTACGCCACGGGGGCGCTATGGAGCAAACACAATCATCCTTGGGCGAGTTCGAGTCGACACTCAAGAAACACGCCCGGGAACTGGTCGACAGCCTTGAACGAGGCAAGTTCGGCGACGCGGTGCAACTGATCCATCAGCTGAACCAGACCCGTGACCTTGGCCTGTATCAGGAAGTCGGAAAACTCACCCGTGAGCTGCACAGCGCGATCGTCAGTTTCCAGATCGACCCGCACATGCCGCAAGCCGAGGAAGTGTCGCAGATCACTGACGCGACCGAGCGCCTGTCCTACGTGGTCAAGCTGACCGAGGGCGCGGCCAACCGCACCATGGACCTGGTCGAAGCCAGCACACCGGTACTCAACGAGCTGAGCGACGAAGCCAAGGCGCTGAGCGTCGACTGGCAGCGCTTCATGCGCCGCGAAGTGGCGGCACCGGAGTTTCGTGAACTGGCCAAGCGTGTCGACAGTTTCCTGACGCGCAGCGAGGAGGGCAACCGCAAGGTCGCCAGCCACCTCAATGACATTCTTCTGGCTCAGGACTACCAAGACCTGACCGGCCAGGTGATCAAACGCGTCACGACGCTGGTCACCGAAGTAGAAAGCAATCTGCTCAAGCTCGTGCTGATGGCCAGTCAGGTCGACCGTTTTGCCGGTATCGAACATGACCACCAGCAGCTGCGCGCTGAAAAAGATCAAGAAAAACATCCGACTCGGGGTGAAGGTCCGCAGATTCATGCCGATAAGCGTGAAGACGTTGTGTCCGGTCAGGACGATGTCGACGATCTGCTGTCCAGTCTGGGTTTTTAGGGAGCACGTTTAATGAGCTTCGGCGCCGATGAAGAAATCCTTCAGGATTTCCTGGTAGAAGCCGGCGAAATTCTTGAGCAACTGTCCGAGCAACTGGTCGAGCTGGAAAGCCGTCCGGATGATGCCGACCTGCTCAATGCGATCTTTCGCGGTTTTCACACTGTAAAAGGGGGCGCCGGCTTCCTCCAGCTCAACGAGCTGGTGGAGTGCTGCCATATCGCCGAAAACGTGTTCGACATCCTGCGCAAGGGTGCCCGGCGCGTTGACTCCGAACTGATGGACGTGGTCCTGGAAGCCCTGGACACGGTCAACAGCATGTTCGGCCAGGTGCGCGAGCGCAGCGACATCACCCCGGCCACCCCTGAGCTGCTGGCGGCGCTGTCGCGCCTGGCCGAGCCTGCCGGGGAAGACGAAGTGGCAGCCCCTGCCGCTGAACCCGAGGTGGTTGAAGCGCCGGCGGCCGAGGCCGAGGCGGATATTACCGACACCGAATTCGAACAACTGCTCGACTCGCTCAATGCGGTCAAGGCCGAGGCAGAAGCCCAGGTCGCCGAGCCTGCCGGTGACGAAATCACCGACGCCGAGTTCGAGTCGCTGCTTGACCAGTTGCACGGCAAGGGCCAGTTCGCCGCCGACAACCTCGGCGCCGCCACTGAAGTACCAGCTGGCGCTGCCACCGCTGGCGACGCCAGTGGCGACATCACCGACGATGAATTCGAAGCGCTGCTCGACCAGTTGCACGGCAAGGGTACCTTTGCCGTCGATGCACTGCCGGGCGCTGCTGCCGCCCCAGTGGAGGCCGCTGCGCCTGCCGCGTCTGGCGATCACATCTCCGAGCATGAATTCGAAGCGCTGCTCGACGAGCTGCACGGCAAGGGCAAGTTCGTTCCCGATGCGGTTGCCACGGCCGCACCGGCTGCCACCGCAGCACCCGCGAAAGCTGCGGCCAAGCTTGCCCCGGCACCTGCCGCCAAGCCAGCTGCTGCGCCAGCCCCTGCGGCCAAAGCACCGGCTGCGGCACCTGCACGCCAGGCCGCTCCGGCTGCCGAGAAGCATCCTGCCAGCGAAACCGAAACCACCGTACGGGTCGACACCGCACGGCTCGACGAGATCATGAACATGGTCGGCGAGCTGGTGCTGGTGCGTAACCGCCTGGTGCGCCTGGGCCTGAACAGCGGCGATGAAGCCATGTCCAAGGCCGTGTCGAACCTTGACGTGGTCACCGCCGACCTGCAGACCGCGGTGATGAAAACCCGCATGCAGCCGATCAAGAAGGTCTTCGGGCGCTTCCCGCGCCTGGTTCGCGACCTGGCCCGGCAGTTGAAGAAAGAAATCAACCTGGAGCTGGTCGGCGAAGAGACCGACCTCGACAAGAACCTCGTCGAGGCCCTGGCCGACCCGCTGGTGCACTTGGTGCGCAATGCCGTCGACCATGGCGTCGAGACGCCGGAAGAGCGCGAAGCGTCGGGCAAGTCCCGTGGCGGCAAGGTGGTGCTCTCGGCCGAACAGGAAGGCGACCACATCCTGCTGTCGATCTCCGATGACGGCAAGGGCATGGACGCCGACGTGCTGCGCGCCATCGCGGTAAAGCGCGGGGTGATGGACAAGGACGCCGCCGATCGCCTGAGCGAGACCGAGTGCTACAACCTGATCTTCGCCCCGGGCTTCTCGACCAAGACCGAGATTTCCGACGTGTCCGGGCGTGGCGTGGGCATGGACGTGGTGAAAACCAAGATTTCCCAGCTCAACGGCTCGATCAATATCTACTCGACCAAGGGCCAGGGCTCGAAGATCGTCATCAAGGTGCCGCTGACCCTGGCGATCATGCCGACGCTGATGGTCATGCTCGGCAACCAGGCGTTCGCCTTCCCGCTGGTCAACGTCAACGAAATCTTCCACCTCGACCTGTCGCGTACCAACGTGGTCGACGGCCAGGAAGTGGTGATCGTGCGCGACAAAGCCTTGCCGCTGTTCTACCTCAAGCGCTGGCTGGTCAGCTCGGCCGCTCATGAAGAGCAGCGCGAGGGCCATGTGGTGATCCTTTCGGTGGGTACCCAGCGGATCGGCTTCGTCGTCGATCAACTGGTGGGCCAGGAAGAAGTGGTCATCAAGCCGCTGGGCAAGATGCTCCAGGGCACCCCGGGCATGTCGGGCGCCACCATTACCGGTGACGGGCGCATTGCGCTGATCCTCGACGTACCGAGCATGCTCAAGCGTTACGCCGCCCGGCGTATTTGATTCTGGTGGCGCGGCTCACATGCCGCGCCCCCTAATGGAGTGTTTATGGCAGTCAAGGTCCTGGTGGTGGATGATTCCGGTTTCTTCCGCCGCCGTGTCTCGGAAATTCTTTCAGCGGACCCGACTATCCAGGTCGTCGGTACCGCGACCAACGGCAAGGAAGCGATCGATCAGGCGCTGTCGCTCAAGCCCGATGTCATCACCATGGACTACGAAATGCCCATGATGGATGGCATCACCGCCGTGCGTCACATCATGCAGCGTTGCCCGACCCCGGTGCTGATGTTCTCCTCGCTGACCCACGAAGGCGCTCGTGTCACCCTCGACGCGCTGGATGCCGGTGCGGTCGATTACCTGCCGAAAAACTTCGAAGACATCTCGCGCAACCCGGAGAAGGTCAAGCAACTGCTGTGTGAAAAGGTCCATACCATTTCCCGCAGCAACCGTCGCTTCAGTGCCTACGCAAGCCCGGCGCCGGCGCCGCAGCCAGCCGCGCAACCTGCCGTCAGCAGCCTGGGCAGCACGCCTGCACCCCGCGCCGCAGCACCTGTGCGCGCAGCGGCTGCGCCAGCGTCCAGTGCTTCGCCGGCGCCCAAGCGCAAGCCCTACAAGCTGGTTGCCATCGGTACTTCCACTGGCGGCCCGGTTGCCCTGCAGCGGGTTCTGACCCAGTTGCCGGCCAACTTCCCGGCGCCGATCGTGCTGATCCAGCACATGCCGGCGGCCTTTACCAAGGCGTTTGCCGAGCGCCTCGACAAACTGTGCAAGATCAGCGTCAAGGAAGCCGAGGACGGCGACATGCTGCGCCCGGGCCTGGCCCTGCTGGCCCCTGGCGGCAAGCAGATGATGGTCGACGGCCGCGGCACGGTGAAGATCCTGCCGGGCGACGAGCGCCTGAATTACAAACCGTGCGTGGACATCACCTTCGGTTCGGCGGCCAAGTCCTATGGCGACAAAGTGCTCTCGGTGGTGCTCACCGGCATGGGTGCCGACGGCCGCGAAGGTGCGCGCCTGCTCAAACAGGGTGGCAGCACCGTGTGGGCCCAGGATGAAGCCAGCTGCGTGATCTACGGCATGCCCATGGCCATCGTCAAAGCCAACCTGGCAGACGCCGTGTATGGCCTGGATGAGATCGGCAAGCACCTGGTCGAGGCCTGCGTCTGATGGATGTCTTGAGCCTTATCGGGATCATCCTGGCCTTTGTCGCCATCGTTGGCGGCAACTACCTCGAAGGCGGCCACCTGTCGGCACTGCTCAACGGCCCGGCGGCCTTGATCGTGCTCGGCGGCACCCTGGCGGCGGCCTTGCTGCAATCGCCGATGAGCGCCTTCAAGCGCGCGCTGCAGATCGTGCGCTGGATTCTGTTTCCGCCACGGGTCGACCTGGCTGGTGGTATCGACCGGGTCGTCAACTGGTCGCTGACCGCGCGCAAGGAAGGCCTGCTGGGCCTGGAAGGCGTCGCCGACGCCGAGCCGGACCCTTACGCACGCAAAGGTCTGCAGCTGCTGGTCGACGGCGCTGAGCCGGAAGCCATCCGTAGCATTCTCGAAGTGGATTTCTACACCCAGGAAAGCCGTGATGTGCAGGCCGCCAAGGTGTTCGAGAGCATGGGTGGTTATGCGCCGACCATCGGTATCATCGGTGCGGTGATGGGCCTGATCCATGTAATGGGCAACCTTGCCGACCCTTCGCAACTGGGCAACGGCATTGCCGTAGCCTTCGTCGCGACCATTTACGGCGTTGCCAGTGCCAACCTGATCCTGCTGCCGATCGCCAACAAGCTCAAGGCCCTGGCCCTGCGCCAGTCGCGTTACCGGGAAATGCTCCTCGAAGGCTTGCTGTCGATCGCCGAAGGCGAAAACCCGCGCTCGATCGAGCTGAAGCTTCAGGGCTTCATGGAGTAACACATGGCGCGCCGTCGACAACCCGAAGAGCATGAAAACCACGAACGCTGGCTGGTGTCCTACGCCGACTTCATCACCTTGCTGTTCGCCTTCTTCGTGGTCATGTATTCGATCTCGTCGATCAACGAGGGCAAGTACAAGGTCATTTCCCAGGCGCTGATCGGTGTGTTCAACGACCCCGAGCGGAGCATGAAGCCGATCCCCATCGGCGACGAGCGCCCGCTCAGCGTCAAGCCGGCCGAGCCGTTGATCAAGGACAGCGAGCAGGTCGATGCGGGCCTGGCGCAAACCAGCAGCGATCCGCTCAAGACCATTACCGATGACGTGCGCGACGCCTTCGGCGACCTGATCAAATCTGACCAGATGACCGTGCGCGGCAACGAGTTGTGGGTCGAGATCGAGCTCAATTCCTCGCTGCTGTTCGGCAGCGGCGACGCCATGCCCAGTGACGTGGCGTTCAACATCATCGAGAAGGTGGCGAAGATCCTCAAGCCGTTCGCCAACCCGGTGCACGTCGAAGGCTTTACCGACGACCTGCCGATCCGCACCGCGCAGTACCCGACCAACTGGGAGCTGTCATCGGCGCGGGCGGCGAGCATCGTCCGCCTGCTGGCGATGGAAGGAGTGAATCCAGCGCGCATGGCGTCGGTCGGCTACGGCGAGTTTCAGCCTATCGCCGGCAACGACAGCGCCGAAGGCCGTGCGCGCAACCGACGGGTGGTATTGGTGATCTCGCGCAACCTTGAGGTACGCCGCAGCCTGACCGGAACTGGCAGCGCCAATGCCACACCGGACGCTGCGATGAAGCGGGCTGGCACACAAACTGCACCGCCAGCGGTAGCACCGACGGTGGGCGACAATCGCGTCAATTCCCCGTCACCGACCCTATAACCGATCCCGGCAGGGTAGGCTGCCGTACCGGGAGGAAGCAACGCAATGAGAGTCTGGGCAGTAGCCAATCAAAAAGGTGGAGTCGGCAAGACCACCACGTCCATCGCCCTGGCCGGCCTGCTGGCCGAGGCGGGCAAGCGTGTGGTGGTCGTCGACCTCGACCCGCACGGGTCGATGACCAGCTACTTCGGGCACAACCCCGATGCGCTGGAGCACAGTTGCTACGACCTGTTCCTGCACAAGGGCACCGTGCCCGAGGGCTTGCCCGGGCAATTGCTGTTGCCCACCAGCGACGAGAAAATCTCGCTGCTGCCGTCGAGCACCGCCCTGGCCGTGCTTGAGCGCCAGTCGCCGGGCCAGAGTGGCCTGGGCCTGGTGATCGCCAAGTCTCTGGCGCAGCTTTGGCAGGATTTCGACTACGCCATCATCGACAGCCCGCCGTTGCTCGGCGTGCTGATGGTCAACGCCCTGGCGGCCAGCCAGCAGTTGGTGATCCCGGTGCAAACCGAGTACCTGGCGGTCAAGGGCCTGGAGCGCATGGTCAGCACCCTGGCGATGGTCAACCGCTCGCGCAAGCAGGCTTTGCCTTACCACATCGTGCCGACCCTGTTCGACCGCCGCACCCAGGCCTCGATGGGCACCTTGCGGGTGCTGCGCGACGCTTACCCTGAACATATCTGGCAAGGCTACATCCCGGTCGACACGCGCCTGCGTGATGCCAGTCGGGCCGGGCTGACGCCCTCGCAGTTCGACGGCAAGAGCCGCGGCGTGGTGGCCTACCGTGCCTTGCTCAAGCACCTGCTGACGCAGAACCTCGCCTTGCAGGTGGCCTGATGAATCGTCCTCAACAGCTTGCCAGCCGGCCACAGATGGCCCTGCAGACCTACCTTGACGGCTTGCTGCAGGAGGCCACTGAAGAATTTGACGAAGAACTGCCGGTATCGGTCGAGCCCGACGAATTCCAGGCAGCGGTTCGTGAAGAGCAGGCCCGCGATGCCCAGGTGGCGGCCCAGGCCGCGCTAAAGCCTGAGCCGCTGCCGTTTGCCGAGCCGACTCGGCCGGTATTGCCGCTGACCTTGCCAGCGCTTGTCGAGCCTGTGCTGGAGCCTGTGGTCGAAGTGCCTGAGATTGCCCAGGTTGCACCGGTCGAGCCGCTGGTCGACGTGCACCTGCCGCCGGCACCCAATCAACCGGTACCGCCGGCCACCGTCGATGGCCGTCCGGCCTGGGCTGCCGAGCCGTTCGAATGCCTGCTGTTCGATGTCGCGGGCCTGACCCTGGCAGTACCGCTGGTGTGCCTGGGCTCGATCTACTCACTGGCCGGCCACGAACTGACGCCTTTGTTCGGCCAGCCCGACTGGTTTCTTGGCATCCTGCCGAGCCAGAGCGGCAACCTCAAGGTATTGGACACTGCCCGCTGGGTCATGCCCGACCGTTACCGGGATGATTTTCGCCAGGGATTGCAGTACGTGATTTCGGTCCAGGGCTACGAGTGGGGCCTGGCGGTGCATCAAGTCAGCCGTTCGCTGCGCCTGGACCCCAATGAAATCAAGTGGCGCAGCCAGCGCGGCCAACGGCCATGGCTGGCCGGCACCGTAATTGAACACATGTGCGCGTTGCTCGACGTCGCCGAACTGGCCGAGTTGATCGCCAGTGGCGCAGTCAAGCAACTGCACACCACCCATAAATAATCGGCCGCATCTGCCGCGACCGCACTGAGCACACCGCCGATGGCGGGTTTTGAGGGATAGGGGAATGAAAAAATCGTCTGCACAAGGTTCCGAAGATCCGATCCTGCAGTGGGTGACCTTCAAGCTGGACAACGAGTCCTACGGCATCAACGTGATGCAGGTTCAGGAAGTGCTGCGCTACACCGAGATCGCCCCGGTCCCGGGTGCCCCGAGCTACGTGCTGGGCATCATCAACCTGCGCGGTAACGTGGTCACCGTGATCGACACCCGCCAGCGCTTCGGCCTGCTGTCGAGCGAAATCACCGACAACACCCGTATCGTCATCATCGAAGCCGACAAGCAAGTGGTCGGCATCCTGGTCGACAGCGTCGCCGAAGTGGTTTACCTGCGCCAGTCGGAAATCGAAACCGCGCCGAATGTCGGCAACGAGGAATCGGCCAAGTTCATCCAGGGCGTGTGCAACAAGAACAACGAACTGCTGATTCTGGTCGAGCTGGACAAGATGATGACCGAGGAAGAGTGGTCCGAGCTGGAGAACATCTGAGTTGATCCTTGAGGTTGCAGTCATATTTCTGGCGCTGCTGTGGGCGGTCAGCCTGTGGTTCTTCCTGAACTACAGCAAGCGCCAGCGTGAGCTGGCCGCGCAACAGGCCCAGAGCGATGCGGTGCGTGACCAGCGCATCAAGGACCTGGGCAAGCGCCTGGACGACTACCAGAACGGCAGTGTGCGCATGGGCGAAGCCCTGCACGAGCTGCGCGCGGTGGTTGCGCCCTTGCCGGACAAGCTCATGCAACTGGAACAGCGTGACCCCAACAGCCTGTCGTTCGCGCAAGCGGCGCGGCTGGTGGGCATGGGTGCCAGCGTCGATGAACTGACCCAGTCCTGCGGTTTGACCCAGGCTGAGGCGGAGTTGATGAGCAAGTTGCACCGTAGCTGAGGGTTGCAGTGAATTAATCGCGGGGCAAGCCCGCTCCTACACCTTGTGTGGGAGCGGGCTTGCCCCGCGATGCTTTCAGGTACCCGGCAATCTCAGGTCGGTAGGGGTGATATCGCGTTCCTGCGGCCCTTCGTCGACAAACCCCACCGGCACCTTGCCCTTGAGCTGCCAGGCAAAAGCGATGATTTCGGCGATGGTCAGGTACAGGGCCTCGGGGATCTGATCGCCCAACTCCATGCGCGCCAACAGGCGCACCAGTTCGGCGTTCTCGTAGATCGGCACTTCATGCTCGCGGGCAATCTTCAGGATTGCCTCAGCCAGCTCGTCGTCGCCCTTGGCACTGAGGGTCGGCGCCTGTTGGCCGTCGTAGGTCAGGGCGATGGCCTGGCGTGGGTTCTTGTCGATCATGCCTGTTCATCCACCCTGTGGGAGCGGGTACTCCAGGTAGTTCTCTCCAGATGGGGTTTGTCGATCATGCCTGTTCATCCACCCAGCGCTGTTCCAGGTGCGTACGCGGCCCCTGGGGCGGTGTACCGTGATGGCAGTGCAGTTCGGTAACGTTCAGGCCACGGGCCAGCAAGCGTTCGCGCAGGTTGCCGAGCTGGCTTTCGATCAATTGCGCAGTGCTCGGCCGTTCGGCCCATAGCTGGCTCGACAGGCTGCCCTGGGTGATTTGCGCCTGCACCTGCAGTGGCCCCAGCGGATCCAGGTCGAAGGCCAGCTCAATGCGCCAGAGCATTTCCAGTGGATCGCGACGCTCGCGTTCCGGGTCGCTTTGCTGCTCCGGGGTTTCTTCGCGCTGCAGCTTCATTTGCAGCGGCATGAAGTCCTGACCGTTGCGCAGGGGGATTTCCAGTTGCCAGGTGGTTTGCAGGTTGCCATCGGCGGTGGTGCCGGTTTGCTCAAGGCTTGCCAACTGATGGCTTTGCAGGCGCGAGATGGCGGAGGCGGCCAGGCGCAACAGGTGCTCGAGGTCGCCTTCCCCATCCTGGCTTGGCAAAGACCGCGAGGGCAGGGGGAAGCCGCCGGGCTGTGGCCGCGGGCTGACCTGGCCGAGCATGCCCAGGGCGCTGCGGACCATGCCGGGCATGACCTGGGCCAGCGTACTGGCGGCCGCAGCGGGGTTGAAGGTGGCGTTGCCCGGCAGCCCCGGCAGCAGTTGCGCCACCAGGCGCGTCACTTGCGCCTTGAGGTCAGGTGCGAGTGTCGCGGGCAGCCCGGCCAGCAGCTTGGCCTCAAGAAACACGCCGCTGTTGCTCAAGGCCTGGGCCAGGCCCTTGGGATCGCTGAGCTGGCGGATGTCTGGCAGGCTGGTCAGCAGCTTGTCGACCGTGGCGCGTACTTCGCCGCTCTGGCTGTTGTCGTTGCGCAGTTGCTGCAGGCTGGCCAGCAAGCCTTGCAGCGACGCCTGGCGATTCTGCTGGGTGCTCAGTTGCTGGGTAATCGCCAGTTGTTCCTGACGTCCGCTGAGCGGCACGAAGCTTAGCGACTGATCGCCCTGTACCCGGGCACTGAGCAAGCTGCCCACCGCCAGCGGGCGGGGGCTGTCGATGGCCAGGGTGGCACCGGCCTGCGGGCCGCCGAGTAAAGTGACCAGCGAGCGAAACTGCGCCAGCTGACCGGCGTTTGCCGGCAATGCCTGGCTGGTAACGACCTTGCCTTGCAGCAGGGTGCCCACCGGCAGCTCGCGTGTGTCGATGCGGGTCAGGGTGGCGACGCTGCTGGCGATGGCTTGCTGCACTGTAATGCTCAGGTTGGCATTGCTGCTCTGGGTCACCGCCAGCTGGCTGCCCTGGGCCAGGGGCAGGGTGCTGCTGGCCTGGACATTGGTTTGCTTGCCGTTGTCCTGGGTCAGCTTGAGCAGCATCTGAAAGTCCTGGCCGACCTGGCGCAGGGCCAATACCTCGGCCTTGGCGGTTTCGCCCGGGGCCAGCAGGGCCTGCTGCGGTTGCAGCAGGCGCAGCAGTTCGCCGGTCATCGCCGAGCGCAGCTGAGCGCTGGCCGGAATCTGTGTGCCGAGGTTGTTGATTTCGCCTGTCATCCGCTCGCAACCTGTTGAAATAGCCCTCTTTGCAGTAGGACATCACATGTATAATGCCGCCCGATCTTTGGCGATCAGCGCGGCCGGGCCACATCGTCGTTGCCAGTATAACGGCAAGGCCGGGACCGACTTGAGACAGGCATCCCAAGCATAAGGCGAAACCGTGACCCCTCATCTCCAAGCCGTGGGCCTGGCCTGCGAGCGCGACTGGCGAATGCTCTTCGAAAACCTCGAGTTGCACCTGGGCGCAGGCGACATGCTGCAGATCAGCGGCCCCAACGGCAGTGGCAAGACCAGCCTGTTGCGCCTGATGGCCGGGCTCATGAGCCCGACCGCCGGGCAGATTCTAGTCAGTGGCAAGCCGTTGGCCGAACAGCGCAACGAGCTGGCGCGCATTCTCCTGTGGATCGGCCACGCCGCGGGTATCAAGGATGTGCTCAGCCCCGAAGAGAACCTCGCCTGGCTCTGCGCCCTGCATCGTCCGGCAGCGCCTGCGGCGATCCGCACGGCCCTCGAAGCGGTCGGCCTGCGCGGTTTTGAAGACGTCCCTTGCCATACCCTGTCGGCCGGCCAGCAACGCCGCGTGGCCCTGGCCCGGCTGTACCTGGACAGCCCGCCGCTGTGGATCCTCGACGAACCCTTCACTGCCCTCGACAAACAAGGCGTGGCCCAGCTCGAAGCGCACCTGGCCGCCCATTGCGAGCAGGGCGGCATGGTCGTGCTGACCACCCACCACACGCTGGAGCGCACGCCGTCCGGTTACCGTGAACTGAACCTGGGGCAGTGGGCCGCATGAGTGTCTTTGTGCTGTTGTTGCGCCGAGAAGCGCGTCTGTTGTGCCGACGTCCCGCCGAGCTTGCCAACCCGCTGGTGTTCTTCGCCATCGTCGTTGCGCTGTTCCCGTTGGCGGTCGGACCCGAGACTCAATTGTTGCAAACCTTGTCTCCGGGGCTGGTCTGGGTGGCAGCGCTTTTATCGGTTCTGCTCTCGCTGGACGGGCTTTTCCGCAGTGATTTCGAGGATGGATCGCTTGAGCAGTGGGTCCTTTCGTCGCACCCCCTGCCTCTTCTGGTGCTGGCGAAAGTACTGGCACACTGGGCCTTTTCCGGCCTGGCACTGGTATTGTTGGCACCCTTGCTGGCACTGATGCTAGGTTTGCCTGCGGCGTGCCTGCCGGTACTGCTGGCATCGCTCTTGCTCGGTACCCCGGTGCTGAGCCTGTTGGGCGCCGTGGGTGCCGCCCTGACAGTCGGCTTGAAACGTGGCGGCCTGCTGCTGGCGCTACTTATTTTGCCGTTATATATCCCGGTATTGATCCTGGGCAGTGGCGCCTTGCAGGCGGCACTGCAAGCTATGCCGGCGACCGGTTATCTGCTCTGGCTTGGCAGCCTGACCGCCCTGGCAGTAACTCTGGCACCCTTTGCAATAGCGGCTGGCCTGAAGATCAGCGTCGGCGAATAATGAGGTCTGGGCCCCGCCCAGCAAAGACCCTGGATGTACCGTGATGAAAAGCAGCGCAATCAGCTGGACGTGGTTTCACAAACTGGGTTCACCCAAATGGTTCTATTCCATCAGCGGGCGGATGCTGCCGTGGCTGGCGATTGCCGCCCTCCTGCTGATCGGCATCGGCGTGGTCTGGGGCCTGGCCTTCGCGCCCCAGGATTACCAGCAAGGTAACAGCTTCCGGATTATCTACATCCACGTGCCGGCGGCGATGCTCGCCCAGTCCTGCTATGTGATGCTGGCGGTGGCCGGGGTGGTGGGCCTGGTGTGGAAGATGAAGATCGCCGACGTCGCCCTGCAATGCGCAGCGCCCATTGGTGCCTGGATGACCGCCGTGGCGCTGGTCACCGGCGCCATCTGGGGCAAGCCGACCTGGGGCAGCTGGTGGGTCTGGGATGCGCGACTGACGTCGATGCTGATCCTGCTTTTTCTGTACTTCGGTCTCATTGCCCTGAGCCATGCCATCAGCAATCGTGAGAGCGCGGCCAAGGCCTGCGCGGTGCTGGCCATTGTCGGGGTGATCAACATCCCGATCATCAAGTATTCGGTGGAGTGGTGGAACACCCTGCACCAGGGCGCCACCTTCACCCTCACCGAAAAGCCGGCGATGCCCGCCGAAATGTGGCTACCGCTGCTGCTGACGGCGCTGGGTTTCTACTGCTTCTTCGGCGCCGTGCTGTTGCTGCGCATGCGCCTTGAAGTGCTCAAGCGCGAGGCGCGCGCCAGCTGGGTCAAGGAGGAGGTATTGAACAGCCTGGGTCGGGAGATGGCGCGATGAGCTTTGCCTCCTTCAGTGATTTTCTCGCCATGGGCCATCACGGCCTGTACGTCTGGTCGGCCTACGGCATCTGCCTGCTGGTGCTGGCCCTCAACGTCGCCGCGCCCCTGCGCGCCAAGCGCCGTTACCTGCAAGAACAGGCGCGCCGTCTGCGCCGGGAGAACAAACCGTGAATCCGCAGCGTAAAAAGCGTCTGTTCATCATCCTCGGCCTGCTGGCCGGGATCGGCATCGCCGTGGGCCTGGCCCTGAGTGCCCTGCAACAGAACATCAACCTGTTCTACACCCCGACCCAGATCGCCAACGGCGAAGCACCGCTGGACACTCGCATCCGTGCCGGCGGCATGGTCGAGAAAGGCTCGCTGCAACGCTCCGGCGACTCGCTGGACGTGCGCTTTGTGGTCACCGACTTCAACAAGTCGGTGCCGATCACCTACCGCGGCATTCTCCCGGATCTGTTCCGCGAAGGGCAGGGCATCGTTGCCCTGGGCAAGCTCAACGCCGAAGGCGTGGTGGTGGCCGATGAAGTGCTGGCCAAGCACGACGAGAAATACATGCCGCCAGAGGTCACCAAGGCCCTCAAGGAAAGCGGCCAGGTCGCCACCGATGCCGGAGCCAAGCCATGAATGCGGCGTTGATCATTCCTGAACTGGGCCAGCTGGCGATGATCCTGGCGATCTGCTTCGCCTGCGTCCAGGCCACCATCCCGCTGCTCGGCGCCTGGCGCGGCGACAGCCTGTGGATGAGCCTGGCGCGCCCGGCCGCCTGGGGCCAGTTCGCCTTCCTGGCGTTCGCCTTTGCCTGCCTGACCCACGCCTTCATGACCGACAACTTCTCGGTCGCCTATGTCGCCAACAACTCCAACAGCGCCTTGCCCTGGTACTTCAAGTTCAGCGCCGTGTGGGGTGCCCACGAAGGCTCGCTGCTGCTCTGGGCAATGATCCTCGGTGGCTGGACCTTTGCCGTGTCGATCTTCTCCCGGCAACTGCCGCAAGTCATGCTGGCGCGGGTGCTGGCGGTGATGGGCATGATCAGCGTCGGCTTCCTGTCGTTCCTGATCATCACCTCCAACCCGTTCAAGCGTCTGCTGCCGCAGGTGCCGACCGACGGCGCCGACCTCAACCCGCTGCTGCAGGACATCGGCCTGATCGTTCACCCGCCGATGCTGTACATGGGCTACGTGGGCTTCTCGGTGGCCTTCGCCTTTGCAATCGCCGCCTTGCTCGGCGGTCGCCTGGACGCCGCCTGGGCGCGCTGGTCGCGGCCGTGGACCATCGTTGCCTGGGCCTTCCTCGGTATCGGTATCACCCTCGGTTCCTGGTGGGCCTATTATGAGCTGGGCTGGGGCGGCTGGTGGTTCTGGGACCCGGTCGAAAACGCCTCGTTCATGCCCTGGCTGGTCGGTACCGCGCTGATTCACTCGCTGGCGGTCACCGAGAAGCGCGGCGTGTTCAAAAGCTGGACGGTGCTGCTGGCCATCGCCGCGTTCTCCCTGAGCCTGCTGGGCACCTTCCTGGTGCGCTCCGGGGTACTGACCTCGGTGCATGCCTTCGCCTCCGACCCTGAGCGCGGCATCTTCATCCTGATCTTCCTGCTGTTCGTGGTCGGCGGTTCGCTGACCCTGTTCGCCCTGCGCGCACCGGTGGTCAAGAGCCAGGTCGGCTTTGCCCTGTGGTCGCGGGAAACCCTGCTGCTGGCCAACAACCTGGTGCTGGTGGTGGCGGCGTCGATGATCCTCCTCGGCACCCTCTACCCGTTGATCCTCGACGCCCTGACCGGCGCCAAGCTTTCGGTCGGGCCGCCGTACTTCGATGCGCTGTTCATCCCGTTGATGGCGCTGCTGATGGTGGTGATGGCGGTGGGCGTGATCGTGCGCTGGAAAGACACTCCGACTAAATGGCTGCTGGGCATGCTCACTCCGGTGCTGGTCGCCAGCGTGGTGCTGGCGCCGATCGGCGGCCTGCTGGTGGATGACTTCGACTGGCAGGTGCTGACCACCTTCGCCCTGGCCGCGTGGATCATCCTCGCCGGCGCCCGCGACATCCTCGACAAGACCCGTCACAAGGGCCTGTTCAAGGGCTTGCGCGGCCTGAACCGCAGCTACTGGGGCATGCATGTTGCCCACCTGGGCCTGGCGGTGTGCGCCCTGGGCGTGGTGCTGTCGAGCAATAACAGCGCCGAACGCGACCTGCGCCTGGCGCCGGGCGAGTCGGTCGAGCTGGCCGGTTACCGGTTCATCTTCGAAGGCGCCAAACACTTCGAAGGGCCGAACTTCACCTCCGACAAGGGCACCGTGCGAGTGGTCGAGAACGGCCGCGAGATCAGCGTGCTGCACCCGGAAAAACGCTTGTACACCGTGCAGCAGTCGATGATGACCGAAGCCGGCATCGATGCCGGTTTCACCCGTGACCTCTATGTCGCCCTCGGCGAGCCACTGGATAACGGCGCCTGGGCGGTGCGGGTGCACGTCAAGCCGTTCGTGCGCTGGATCTGGCTGGGCGGTTTGCTGACTGGCCTGGGCGGCTTGTTGGCGGCACTGGATGGTCGCTATCGCGTCAAGGTCAAAACCCGTGTGCGTGAGGCACTGGGCATGTCTGGAGCTACTGCATGAAGCGTTGGATCATGGTGCTGCCGCTGGCGGTGTTTCTGCTGGTGGCGGTGTTTCTCTACCGCGGCCTGTTCCTTGACCCGAGCGAGCTGCCCTCGGCGATGATCGGCAAGCCGTTCCCGGCCTTTGCCCTGCAGTCGGTCGACGGCAAGCCGCTGACCGAAGCCGACCTGCTCGGCAAGCCGGCGCTGGTCAATGTCTGGGCCACCTGGTGCCCGTCGTGCAAGGTCGAGCACCCGTATCTGAACAAGCTGGCCGAGCAGGGCGTGGTGATCCACGGCGTCAACTACAAGGACGACAACGCCGCCGCATTGAAGTGGCTGGCCGAGTTCCACAACCCCTACCAGCTCGACATCCGTGACGAGCAGGGCAGCCTGGGCCTGGACCTGGGGGTGTACGGCGCGCCGGAAACCTTCCTGATCGACGCCAAAGGCATCATTCGTTACAAGCACGTCGGGGTGGTTGACGCGACCGTATGGCGCGAGCAACTGGCGCCGCAGTACCAGAGCCTGGTCGATGAGGCCAAGCCATGAAGCGCTGGCTGGCAGCCGCCGTACTCGGCCTGAGCCTGGCCGGGGTGACCCAGGCGGCAATCGATACCTACCAGTTTGCCGATGAGGCCGAGCGCGCGCGTTATCACGAGCTGACCAAGGAACTGCGCTGCCCCAAGTGCCAGAACCAGGACATCGCTGACTCCAACGCACCGATTGCCGCCGACCTGCGCCGGGAGATCTTCCGCATGCTCGGCGAGGGCCAGAGCAATCAGCAGATCATCGACTTCATGGTCGATCGCTACGGTGACTTCGTCCGCTACAAGCCGGCCCTCAGCGCCCGCACCTGGCTGCTCTGGTTCGGCCCTGGCGTATTGCTGCTGGGCGGTTTTACCGTGCTCGCGCTGATTGTGCGCAAGCGCCGTGGCCAGGCGGTGGCAGGCAGCGCCGACCTTTCGTCCGAGGAGCGTGAGCGCCTCGCCAAATTGCTGGACAAAGAACAGACCCATGACTGATTTCTGGCTTGCTGCAGGCCTGCTGTTGCTGGTGGCCCTGAGCTTTTTGCTGATCCCGGTGTTGCGCGGCCGTCGCGCGCAACAGGAAGAAGACCGCACCGCCCTCAACGTCGCCCTGTATCAGGAGCGCGTCGCCGAACTGGCAACCCAGCAGGCTGCCGGGGTGCTCGATGCCGAGCAGTTCGGCAAGGGCCGCGACGAGGCTGCGCGCGAGCTGCTGGCCGACACCGAAGGCGCCGAACCGCAACGCCTGGGTCGCCTGGGCAAACCCTTGCCGCTGCTGGCGGCGGTGCTGGTGCCGTTGATGGGCCTGGGCCTGTACCTGCACTTTGGTGCCAGCGAGCAGGTCGAGCTGACCCAGCAATTTGCCAAGGCGCCGCAGTCCATGGAAGAGATGACCCGCCGCCTGGAACTGGCCGTCAAGGCCCAGCCGGATTCGGCCGAGGGTCTGTACTTCCTTGGCCGTGCCTACATGGCCCAGGAGCGTCCGGCCGACGCCGCCAAGGTCTTCGAGCGTGCCGCCGCAGTTGCCGGGCGACAGCCGGAGCTGCTCGGGCAGTGGGCGCAGGCGCTGTACTTTGCCAACAACAAGCAATGGAGCGGGCAATTGCAGGCCCTGACCGACGAAGCGCTCAAGGCCGACCCCAACGAAGTCACCAGCCTTGGCCTGCTGGGCATCGCCGCATTCGAGTCCGAGCACTACCAGCAAGCCATTGACTACTGGAACCGCCTGCTGGCGCAACTGCCTGAGGGCGATGCCTCGCGGGCAGCGCTGCAGGGCGGTATCGAGCGCGCCAGCGACAAGCTCAAGGCCGGCGAGGGCAAGGCTGCACCGGCAGTTGCCGAGCAGGGCACGGCACGCCTGAAGGTACGGGTCGAGCTTGCTGCGGCGCTCAAGGACAAGGTCAAGCCTGACGACAGCGTGTTCATCTTCGCCCGTGCAAGTTCCGGCCCGCCGATGCCGTTGGCGGCCAAGCGGGTAACCGTGGCGCAACTGCCGATCGAGGTCGAGCTGAGCGACAGCGACGCGATGATGCCGAACATGAAACTGTCGAGCTTCCCTGAAGTCCAACTGGTTGCGCGCATCTCTCGCGCTGGCCAGCCGACCCAGGGCGAATGGATCGGCAAGGGTGCTCCGCTGGCCAGCAGCACAACCGCTGCGCAACACCTGACAATCGACAGCCCGGACCAGTAAGAGACCGACTATGAACAGCATCGCACGCCTGACCCTTCTTTCCCTGGTTGTGGGCTTGAGTGCATGTACCGTTCATCAGCCCTCCGAGCCCACCGCGCCGCCGATCGAAACCCTGCCGCCGGGCCCGAGCACCAAGCCTGCGCCCAAGCCCGGCGCGGTGCCGAGCAAGCCGGCCGTCACCCCGGTGCCCAAGCCGGTACAGCGAACCTCTCCAAGCTTCGCGCCACCGCCCGGTGGCGCCAGCCACTGGGACCCGCGCCTGGGTGTGTATGTGCTCGACGGCAAGACCAACACCTTCTACCGCCAGCGCACCTACTACCGCTGGAACAACGGCTGGAGCTGGTCGACCAACCCCAACGGCCCCTGGCAGGACACCGACAGCAGTGGCGTGCCGGGCGGTCTGGGCCGGGCTTTCGCCCAGTAACCTGAGCTGCGCATAATGCTCCCTCGCCAATAGCCCGGGAGCAAGGCATGACACAGACGGTACTGGTGCTGGTAGAAACGGTCGACGACTACCTTCCCCTGTTGGAAAACAACGGCTTTCGTCTGATTCGCGCGCAGACCCCGGCCTTGCGCGCCGAGGCCATTGCCCGCCATGGCAGCGAAATCGACGCAGTGCTGACCCGAGGTCCACTGGGCCTGTATGCCGACGAAATGGCCGCTTTGCCCACCTTGAAAATCATCTGCGTGATCGGCGCCGGTTACGAGCAGGTCGACCTTGCGGCCGCTGCTGCCCGGGGTATTACCGTGACCAACGGCGCTGGCGCCAATGCCACGGCAGTCGCCGACCATGCCATGGCCTTGCTGCTGGCGCTGGTGCGTGATATTCCCCGGGCCGATGCTTCGACCCGCCGCGGCGAATGGAACCGGGTGATCAGCCCCTCGGTCAGCGGCAAGCGCCTGGGGATTCTCGGCCTCGGTGCGGTCGGCCTGGCGATCGCCAAGCGGGCGGCGCAGGGCTTCGATATGCCGGTGAATTACCACAACCGAACAGCGCGTACCGACGTGGCTTATCACTATTGCGATAGCCCCTTGGCCCTGGCCCGGGAATCGGACTTTCTGATCGTCGCCACCCCAGGCGGCGCCAGCACCCGTCAATTGATCGACAAGCCGGTGCTCGAGGCTCTGGGGGCTGACGGCTTTCTGGTCAACATCGCCCGGGCCAGCGTAGTCAGCACGCCGGACCTGGTCGATGCCCTGGAAAACGGCGTGATCGCCGGTGCCGGGCTGGACGTGTTCGATGACGAACCGGCCGTGCCCGAGGCATTGAAGGCCTTGCCCATGGTGGTGCTGACCCCGCATGTTGCCGGCCAGTCGCCGGAGGCGGCGCGCGACACGGTGCAGCTGGTGCTGAAGAACCTGCAGGCGTTTTTTGCCGGCGAGCCGGTGCTGACGCCGGTCACGGCCTGACAGCTGCTAGACTGGCCGGCTCTTCTCCCAGCAAGGAGCCTTGATCATGTCCCTGGAAAAACACGGCAGCTGCCTGTGCGGCGCCGTCAAACTCTGCGTCAGCCTGGAAAAAGCCAGCGTCAACGCCTGCCATTGCAGCATGTGCCGGCAGTGGGGCGGCGGGCCGTTTTTGTCGGTGCATTGCGCGCAGCCGGTGAAGTTCACCCGCGGCCAGCCGGTGTTCCATGACTCGTCGGACTGGGCCCAGCGCGGTTTCTGCGGCGCCTGCGGTACGCACCTGTTGTACCGGCTGAAATCCGGCAATTTCGATGCGGTGTCGGTGGGTGTGCTCGAGGGTGACACCGACTGGGTTTTTGACCTGCAGGTGTATGTCGACAAGAAGCCGGGCTACTACTGCTTCGCCAACCAGACTGAAGAAATGACCGCGGCGCAAGTTGAGGCCATGTTCAGCTAAGCGCCAGCAACCAGTGCTCGAATACCTGCGCTGCCGGCGAGCGCAGGGCCTGTTTGTCGTGCACCAGGTAGTCGGCCTGGCCGGTGTGCACGACAAACTCCGAGACCTGGCGGATCAAGCCGTTGTCGATCCGCTCGCGGGCCATGAACTCCCAGCCAAGGCCCACGCCCATCCCCTGCATCACCGCATCGAACACCAGGTTGACCTGGTTGAAGGTCACCGCATTGGCCGGCGCCTGATAGCGTAAGCCCTGATGGCCGAACCAGTCCTGCCAGTCCAGGCAGTTCCAGGCCGAGGCGTCCAGTTGAATCAGCGGCAAGGCCTGCAACTCACTGAGTGACTGCACGGCGGGCAGGGCACGTTTGACGCTGGCAATCGGGTAGATGGCCTCGTCGAACAGCTTGCTGGCCTTGAGCGAGCTCCAGTGGCCATGGCCATAGAGAATGCCGAAGTCGTAGTTGCCAATATCGCTTTCGCTGATTTCGTTGCTGGCATGAATGTTCACCGTCAGCTCCGGGTGCTGCTCGTTGAAGCGCAGCAAACGCGGGAACAGCCAGTACTGGGCCACCGCATGGGTGCAGATGACGCTGACGTTGCGACTGCCGTGGCCGCTTTTAAGACGCAGCACATTGGCCAGCAGGCTTTCCAGCATGGGCTCGACGATGGCGTTGAAACCGTCGCCGGCTGCCGTCAGCGCAATGCCCCGGGCGCGGCGCTCGAACAGCAGCGCGCCCAGATGATCCTCCAGCAGCTTGATCTGTTTGCTCACCGCGCTCTGGGTCAGGTACAGCTCGCTGGCAGCGCGGGTAAAGCTGCCGGTACGCACCACCGCCTCGAAGGCGATCAGGGTGTCCAGGGGTGGCAGGTGACGGCTGAAGCGGCTCATGGGATGGTCCGGTCTGGGGAATGCCTGAATCATAAGGTCGATGCTTTCAGGGCGAAAGGTATTCCTCTAGGGAATGCCTGCATGCCGAATGATCTTTTGTCCGGGCGCTGTCCAGGCGTTAGCCTGCGCACTTCTTTGAACAGGAGCAGGCGCGTGAAACGGGGTGTGGCGTATGCCGGAGTAGCCGGTGCGATGTGGGGGCTGGTATTGATGGTGCCGCAGCTGTTGCCGGAGTTCAGCCCGGTGCTGCTCAGTTGCGCACGCTTCGTGCTGTTCGGCCTGGTGACCCTGGTGCTGGCGCTCCCCATGCGCAAGGCCCTGGGACGCCTGACCCTGGGCGACCTGTGGATGATCGGGCGCCTGGCACTGATCGGCAACCTGTTGTACTTCATCTGCCTGGTGGCGGCGATCCAGCGCCTGGGCGTAGCGCCGGCGTCGTTGATTGTCGGCGTATTGCCGCTGACCATCACCCTGTACGGCCGTCACGACAGCGGCGGGGTGGCGCTGCGTCAGTTGCTGTTGCCGCTGGGCCTGATTCTGGCTGGCATGCTCTGTATCAACCTGCAAACCTTTGCCCTCGAACCCGGGGCGGCGACCGACAAGCTGGCCGGGGTGCTTTATGCCCTTGGCGCGCTGGCCTGCTGGACCTGGTACGCGGTGCACAACAGCCGTTACCTCAAGCAGTGCGGGCATTTCGACAGCCATCAATGGTCGGTGCTCAACGGGGTGATGACCGGCGTGTTGAGCCTGGTGCTGGTGGCGCTGCTGGCGTTGTGGCAGCCGGCGCAGTTGCAGGTCGAGGCGGCGCCCGAGCGCTGGATGCTGTTCTGGCTGTACAGCCTGGCTTGCGCGGTGTTCGGCTCGTGGCTGGCGGCGCTGCTGTGGAATGCCGCGTCCAAGCGCATGCCAGTGACGTTGAGCGGCCAGTTGATCGTCTTCGAGACCCTGTTCGCTTTGCTCTACGCCTTCATCTGGCGCCAGAGCGGCCCGAGCCTGCTGGAGGGCCTGGCGATTGTCCTGGTGATCGGCGGCGTCTGCTGGTCGATGCGCCAGCACGAGCCGGGCAGGGCGGTGGTGACTGCCCAGGCTTGATCGCTGGCCTTGCAAAACCTCGCCAACCCTGCGAAAACGCTGGCCACCAAAGGCATATCCCGCTCCAACGAGGTCAAGCATGAGCAGCGAACTGCAAATCATCGATATCCAGCCAGGCGACGGCAAGGCCGTGGTCAAAGGCGCGCTGATCACCACCCAGTACACCGGCTGGCTCGCCGACGGCACGGAGTTCGACTCCTCCCACAGCCGCGGCAAGCCGTTCCAGGGCGTGATCGGCACCGGGCGGGTGATCAAGGGCTGGGACGAGGGCCTGATGGGCATGCAGGTCGGCGGCAAGCGCAAGCTGCAGGTGCCGGCGCACCTGGGCTATGGCGAGCGCAGCATGGGCAAGATCCCGCCCAACTCCGACCTGACCTTCGAGATCGAACTGCTCGAAGTCCTTACCCGCGACGATTGAGCACCGTCCGTCTTAATTCAGCAACATCAAGGCGCTACAGTCGCTCTGGCTCAGGGCCGAGCGCTCAGGGATCGAACCAAATGGCATTCTTGCACTCTGAAGCATGCCCGATTCCACGGATGGAATATCAGACAGGGATCCCCCCGCGGCTTCGGCCGCGGGGTGGCACAGGCGGGTCAGCCTCAACCCCTTTTTGCTGTGAAGAGCCTTATGAAGTTGCCCTCCCTGTTCAAGCGTCACCGTCACGCTGCGTTGTCCCTTGCCCTGCTTGCCGGTGTCGGCCTGCTGGCCGTCGAGGCGGTGGAAAGCCGCGCAGCACCTGTGGACGGTGTGCAGACCCTGGTGTTCCTGCGCCACGCCGAAAAGCCCGGCGAGGGCCTGGGGCAACTCAATTGCCAGGGCCTGAACCGCGCCCTGGACCTGGCCACCCTGCTGCCGGAGAAATTCGGCAAGGCCGACTATGTGTTCGCGGCTAACCCGTCCCGGCACGTCGAAGAGGGCAGCAAGGACGACGCCTACAGCTATATCCGCCCGCTGATGACCATCAGCCCCAGTGCCATCAAGCTCGGCCTGCCGGTGAACATCGACTTTGGCGCCAACGATACCGGCGATCTGGCCGACGAGCTGCTGCAGGACAAGTACCGCAACGCCACCGTCTATACCGCCTGGTCCCACGGCTACCTGCCGGAACTGATCAACACCGTGGCCGGCAAGGCCCTCGGTGAAGAACGGGTGATCACCGATGACTGGGACGGTGAGGATTTCGACTCGATGTACGTACTGACCCTGACCTGGCACGACGGCAAGGCCAGCCTGCTCAGCCGCAACTACAAGCAGGGCCTAAACAACGGCGAGCACAGCTGCCCGAGCTGATGCTCAGTCCAGCGCTTCAAACTGCCCCTTGGCCTCGCGCCACTCAAACACCTTGCCCAGGCAATAGCTGTTGGCTTCCAGCAGCACCTGGGTACTGCCACCTTCGAGACGCACCTTGACGCTATCGATACCCTGGCTGTAGCAACCGGGCAGGCCTACGTCGAGGGTTTGCACGCGCTTGCCGCTGGCCTTGTCGATGACCTCGATGGTCTTCACCCGGTCGTGGTCGTCGGCCAGCGGAATCTGGAAATAGAAACGCTCGGTAGAGGCCGCCTGGGGTAACGACGGGGTGCCCGCCGGCCAGACCTGCTGATGACCGAAGTCGGCTACCAGGCGCAGCTCCAGGGGCAGCTGCCTCGCATTGGCGTAGGCCGTCCAGGTGCCAAGTATCGGCTTGGTGGCGGCATTGTCATCGGGGTTGAAAAACTTCAGCCGAGCGGTGGGCAGGCCGGCGCTGTCCAGTTCGTCCATGGACAACTGGCGGCCGGTGTTGACCGAGCGCTTGAGGCGAATCGGCGTGCGGTAGCGGTCGTAAAAGTAGAAGCCGTGCTTGTAGTCATTGGTTTTCTCGATCACTAGGGTGATCGCCTGCTTGCCCAGGGTGCCCTGATAAACGGACTGGTAAGCCTGGGCGCCCAGGCTCAAGCCGAGCACCCCGGCGCCCAGCAGGCATTTGCCTAAGGTGTTCATTGATTGCGCTCCCTGGCTTGTTGCTCGGTCTTGAGTTCATAGCGATTGCTGTCGGCTTGATACACGTAGTACTGCTGGTCTTGCCCCGCAGCACCGCCGCTGGCCAATTGCCCGACCGGAATGGCCTTGAAATCGGTCACACCGTCAGCGTTGAAGTCGGCAAAACTCAGGCTCGCAGTGCCCTGGAAGAACAGCGCCAGGTTATCGATGACCTGCACCGGCTGGCCGCTGGTGCGATCGAGGACAGTGATGCGATCGATCGTGCCGACATGCTCGCCGGCGGCCTTGTGTGCATGCACGCGAAATAGCCGGCGGCCGTCCAGCGGCAGTTGCAGCAGTTCGCCCTGCCAGGACGAATCCTGGCGGTCGCTGAAACGGGTCACGCGCTTGAGCGCCAGCGCTTGCCGCTCACGGTTGCGCAGATCCACCCGGGTGCCGAGCAGTTCACGGTCGTGGCTGAAGGCAAACGGCTGAATCAGCAGCGCCGCGGAGGGCAGCTCCGGGTTGTTGAGGAGGTTGATCAACAACGGCAAGCGGTTGTCATGGGGCGTGCGCTCAAGCGGGATCAACCACTGGCGCTGCTCATCAAGCCAGTAACCCTCGAGGGTCTTGTGCTGGGCGTCGTAGGTCAGGGCGACTTCAATGGCGGTATTGCCCTGGGTGCCGCGATAGACGTTTACGGGCGGCACGGCCAGGACGGTGGCACTGGCGAACAGCGCGGCAAACGCAATGAAAAGTCGAACCATGCTGCGATCCTTGCAAAGGTGGGGGCGCAAGGATGGGCTGCTTGTCAGCGCTTTTCAAGGCGAGACGCGCGGCTGACGTGGGCGATCTGTTCTTCGGCCCGTTCGCTGAACAGTTGCAAGAGGTCGTCGAGCGTGTGCGGCGGGCTTTCGTTGGCACGGGTCAGGGCATACAGGGTAATCGGCAAGGCCGGGTCCAACGGCCGCACCAGCGTCTGCGCCGAGCCCTGGGCGGTGAACGGATCGATCAAGGCCAACCCGGCTCCGGACTCAACCATGGCCCGGGCCAGGGAATAGGTCTGCACCCGGATGCTGATGCGCGGCGCCGGCTCGAGGTTCTTCAGGTACTGGCCGACCTGGGCGGCCAGCGGGTCGCTGCTGCTCAGGCCGATCAATGGCGCGTCGGCCAGTTCTTCAACTGCCAGCGCCAAGCCCTGGCAGTCTGCGCTCCAGTAGCCTTTGGGGGCCAGTGCCACCAGCATGCCGTGGGCCAGCGGCTGGACATTCAGGCCGGGGTGTTCGGGGTGGCGCAAGGTCAGGGCGACATCGATTTCGCGCATCAGCAACTGCTGCACCAGCTCGCGGCTGTGCAGGCTCGACAGTTCGCACTCGGATTGTGGATGGCGCTCGGCCCACTGGCGGATCACCGGGGGGAACAGCGACAGCGCCAACGCCGGCGTCGCACCGATACGAAGGCTCATGCCCGGTTGCCGGCGCAGGCTGGCGGCCAGGCGCCGCACCCCTTCAACGCTGTCGCTGACCTTGTCGACTTCGCGCTCCAGCGCCAGGGCCTCGGGGGTGATCTGCAACTTGCCGCGCACCCGCAGGAACAGCGGGAAGCCCAACTGTGCTTCGGCGTGCTGGAGTATCTTCGACACCGCTGGCTGGGTGACGTGCAGCAGTTGCGCGGCGCCGCTGATGGAGCCGGTCTGGCGGATGGCCTGGAACACTTCGATATGACGCAAGCGCATGGGGTAGCCCATAACCTTTGTTTATGGTCCGCCCATTTTTATTCATTATCGCCAGGCTGTCACCGGGCCTACTCTGAAGGCCTTCAGATTGGCGGATGGAAAGCACATGGCACAGCGGGTAACGGTGATCGGCGGCGGCGTTATTGGTCTGGCAACGGCGTATGCCCTGGTGCGCGAAGGCTTTGCCGTCGATCTGGTCGAGGCGCGGGACAGCTTTGCGGGCGGCACCAGCTTTGCCAATGGCGGGCAGCTGTCGTATCGCTATGTCGCGCCGCTGGCCGATGCCGGGGTGCCGCTGCAAGCGCTGGGCTGGCTGCTGCGCAGCGACTCACCGCTCAAGTTGCGCCCGCGCCTGGACCTGGCGCAGTGGCGCTGGATGGCTGCGTTCATGGCGGCGTGTCGCAGTTCGGTCAATCGCGTTAATGCTGCGCACCTGCTGCGCCTGGCCTTACACAGCCAGGGCACGCTCAAACAGTGGCGCGAGGACGATGGCCTGGACGGCTTTGCCTGGCGGCGCAATGGCAAGCTGGTGACCTTTCGCAATCGCGCAACCTTTGCCCATGCCCGCCAGCACCTGCTCGACCCGCAGGGCCAGCAGGTGCTGGATGCGCAGGAGATCCGCGCGCTGGAACCGGCCCTGGCCGATGCGCCGTTCATTGGCGGGGTGTTCACCGCGGATGAAGAGGTCGCCGATTGCCATCGTTTCTGCCTGGCGCTGGTCGAGCGCCTGCAGGCGTCGGGGCAATGCCGCCTGATGCTCGGGCAGGCAGTGACGCGCATCCGCCACAGTGGTGGGGTAGTGCAGGCGCTGGAGCTGGGCGAGCAGGTCTTGCCGGTGGAGCGCCTGGTGCTGTGTGCCGGGCACCGCAGTGCCAGCCTCGGCCTGCCGGGGCTGCGCTTGCCGATCTATCCGCTCAAGGGCTACAGCCTGACCGCACCGATCAAGGCCGGGCAGCGGGCACCGCAGGTAAGCATCACCGACTACGACCGCAAAATCGTCTATGCCCGCCTCGAAGACCAACTGCGCGTCGCCGCCATGGTCGACATCGTCGGCTTTGATGAATCGCTCGACCCGGCGCGGCTGGCGAGCATGCGCCAGTTGGCCGGGGCGACCTTGCCCGATGCCGCCGACTACGCCCAGGCCCGCGAATGGGCCGGCATGCGCCCGGCAACCCCCAGTGGCGTGCCGTTGCTTGGTGCTACGGCGTATCGCAACCTCTGGCTCAACCTTGGCCACGGTGCTCTGGGCTTCACCCTGGCCTGCGCCAGTGGCCGACTGTTGGCCGAACTGATAGGCGGCCGCGCGCCGTCGATCGACCTGCACGGCCTGACCCCACGGGCGGCCTGACCCGAACAAGAACAACAACCGCAAGGAGTGTCCCGATGTCGATTACCCGTTTGCACCGTCCTGCTCTGCTTGCCCTGTCATTGTGTTTTGCGCAGCCGCTGCTGGCGCAAACGCCGGCGCTCAGCGGCAGCCTGAAGAAGATCGCCGAATCCGGCAGCATCACCCTCGGCTATCGCGACTCGTCCATTCCTTTTTCTTATGTGGGCGACCACAGCGGCAAGCCCATGGGCTACTCGGTCGATCTTGCGGCTGAGATCGTCAAGCACCTGCAGGCCAAGCTGGCGGTGCCGCCGCTCAAGGTGCGCTACAACCTGGTGACTTCGCAGACGCGCATCCCGCTGGTACAGAACGGCACGGTCGATCTGGAGTGCGGCACCACCGGGGTCACCGCCGAGCGGCAGAAGCAGGTGGATTTCTCCTATGGCTTTATTTTTGTTAAAGGCCAGTTGCTGACCAAAAAAGACAGCGGCATCCGGGGCCTGGATGACCTCAAGGGCAAGAATGTGGTCAGCACGGCGGGCACCACCAATGAGAAGTACCTGAAGAACTACAACCTGGAGCACCAACTGGGGGCTTCGGTGATCAGTGCCAAGGACCACGGCGAGGCCTTCATGATGCTGCAGTCCGGGCGCGCGGCGGCGTTCTACATGGACGATGCCCTGCTGTACGGCGAGCGGGCCAAGGCGCGCAACCCGCACGACTGGGTGGTGGTGGGCGCGGCGCAATCGAAGGAGATCTATAGCTGCATGGTGCGCAAGGGCGATGACGGCTTGCTGGCGCTGGTCAACGAAGCGCTGGCGGATGTCTATCGCAGCGGGCGCATCGAGGCGATCTACAACCGCTGGTTCCAGCAGCCGATCCCACCCAATGGCCTGAACCTGGACTTTCCGATGACCAGTGAACTGAAGGGCCTGATTGCCAGGCCGTCGAGTGAGCCGGTGCAGTAACGCCGCAGCTCTTGCAGGGGACACACAGCTCCCACCGGGCTCCGTGTACGCCGATCCATTGTGGGAGCCGGCCTTGCCGGCGATGAGGCCAGTGCGGTCAGCACCCCATCTACGGCCTGACTTGCGACCGCTGCGTGCTCGATCGCTGGCAAAGCCAGCTCCCACAGTGGCCGCGGATCGTTCAGGCCATCGGCGGCAAGCGCCGTTTCACCGGGGTCTTCTTGACGATCGCGGTGTTGGTCTCGGCATGGCTGTTGAGCTTGTCCAGCACGCTGTCGAGCTCTTCCATCGAGCGCACGTGCAAGCGTGCGATGAAGCAGTCATCGCCGGTGACCTTGTCGCACTCGGTGAACTCGGGGATGGCCATGATCTGGCGCTCCACTTCCTGCAGCTGTCCGGGCAGCGGCCGCACCCGGACGATGGCCTGCAACTGGTAGCCGAAGCAGCGCGGGTCGATCTCCACCGTGTAGCCCTTGAGCACGCCTCGCTCTTCAAGGCGGCGCAGGCGTTCGCTGACGCTCGGTGCTGACAGCCCGCTGAGCTGCGCCAGGGCCTTGAGCGAGCGCCGCGAGTCTTCCATCAGTGCCTTGATCAACAGTTGGTCGATATCGTCGGTCATACAGGCCTCGTTAGGCAAAATTCGAAAACTGCCTTGATAGTAAAGGTACAAGGTCAGTCTAGCCTGTTTTATCCACTGGAATGGTCGCCGCTGCCCTTGCCATAATTTGCCCATCGTCAAGGAGGTGAGTGATGGACAGTTCAATACGCCGTGGGTCGTTCGAGATGGTCGCCGCGATGCTGATTTCCGGGACCATTGGCTGGTTCGTGCTGGTGTCCGGGCAACCGGTGCTGGATGTGGTGTTCTGGCGCTGCGTGTTCGGTGCCGGCACCTTGTTGCTGATCTGCCTGGCCATGGGCTTTCTCAAGCCCGGTATCCTGACCCTGGCCACCTTCGCCCTGGCGGTACTCAGCGGCGTGGCCATCGTCGGCAACTGGGTGCTGCTGTTTGCCTCCTACTCACGCGCCTCGATTGCAATCGGCACTGCGGTATACAACGTCCAGCCGTTCATGCTGGTGGGCCTGGCGGCGCTGTTTCTCGGTGAGAAAATCACCGTGCCCAAGCTGTTCTGGCTGGCGGTTTCCTTTGTCGGGATGCTGGCGATCGTCAGTGCCCATGGCCGCCAGGGTGGCAGCGGCAACGACTATCTGCTGGGTATCGCCCTGGCCCTGGGCGCGGCGTTTCTGTATGCGGTGGCGGCGCTGATCATCAAGCGCCTGAGCGGCACCCCGCCGCACCTGATCGCCTTGATCCAGGTGTGCACCGGCATCCTCCTGCTGGCGCCCTGGGCCAATACCAGTGGCCTGCCGGGCGACGTCGGTGCGCTGGCCAGCCTGGTGACCCTGGGCATCGTCCACACCGGGGTGATGTATGTGCTGCTGTATGGCGCGATCCAGAAGCTGCCGACCGCCTTGACCGGCGCGCTGTCGTTTATCTACCCGATCGCGGCGATCCTGGTCGACTGGTTCGCCTTTGGCCATCGCCTGGCGCCGCTGCAATGGCTGGGTGTGGCCGCGATCCTGCTGGCCGCAGCCGGCATGCAGCAAGGCTGGTGGTTCAAGCCTGCGCTCAAGGCCCCGGCGGTCAAGCCAGACTGACCGCCGCACGGTCGATCAGGGCTGCCACTTCGGCGGCCCTGGAGGCCAGGGAGGCGTGGCTGGCGTCCAGCTTGAGCAGCTCCTTGGGCTGCATGCGTTGAGCCATGAGTTGCTGGTTGTCCGGGTGGATCATGCGGTCGCGGGTCGAGAGCTGGTACCAGGTGGGTTTGTGTTTCCACGCAGGGTCGCCGATGGTGTCGCCGAAGGTGATGGCCAGCGGCGCTTTCTGGGTCACGCTCATGACCAACCCTTCGTCCTTGCCCAGGTCCTGGCAAAAACTCTCATGCATCTTGTCGGGTTTGATCCACAGGTAGCCATCGCCGTCCGGTTGCAGGTTGGCGGCCGCTTCCGGCGGGTGCTGGGCGGTGATGCCGCCGGGGCTCTCGCCGTTATCTGGGGCAAAGGCGGCGATGTAGACCAGGCCCGCGACGTTGGCCTGGTTGCCCATCTGGGTAATTACCGCGCCGCCGTAGGAATGACCGACCAACAACACCTTGCCGGGTATTGAGGCGACCATCTTGCGCGTGCGTTCGGCGTCGTCGGCAAGCGAGGTCAGGGGCATTTCCACCGCATGCAGGTTGCGGTGGCCCAGGCGTGACAGCTCAAGGATGACCCGGCTCCAGTGGGCGGCGCCGCCCCAGAAACCATGAACCAGGACAATGGATGGGGTGTCGCTCATGGCCGTTCTCCAGCTAAAGGTGGGAAAGCCAGTGTAGACGCTCCTGCCTGATTGCGAGGAGTCCTGCCGCGGGCGACGGCGCCGCGACAGGCCCGGGTCAGTTCAGCCAGGGCAGGGCTGGGCCCTGGGGGACGATACGGGTCGGGTTGATGTGGTCGTGGGAGTAGTAGTAATGCAGTTTGATATGGGCCATGTCGATGGTGCGGTAGATCTCCGGAATCCGTACCAGGCGGCACAGGTACTCATACAGCGCCGGGTATTCGCTCAAGGTCTTGAAGTTGGCCTTGAAGTGCACGTAGTACACCGCTTCATAGCGGATCAGCGTCGGCAGCAAGAACAGGTCGCTCAGGCTCAGCGTGCCACCGACCAGGTAAGGCTGCTTGCGCAGCCGGTTTTCCAGGCTGTCCATGGCCGCGAAGAACTGCGCGTAGGCCTTGTCGTAGCTGTGCTGGTCGGGGGCAAAGCCCATGTGGTAGACCATGCGGTTGATGTTGGTGTGCAGCCAGCTGTTGAGCTCGACGATGTCGCAGCTGGAGCGCTCCGGCACCAGGTCCAGCGGGGTGCGCGCCAGCGGCAGCAGGCGGGTGGCCATCTGCAGGGCCAGCTCGGCCGAATCGTTGTGGGCGATGCAGTCCTTGCGCCGGTCCCAGAGCACCGGCACCGACTGGTTGCCGCTGAAGTCCGGGTGCGAGCGTTGGTACAGGGTCGACAGCAGCGTCACGTCCTTGTGCAGTGGATCCTGGTCGCGTTCATCGAACTCCCAGCCCTTGTCGTAGCGACGCGCCGCCACCGAGGTGACATCCAGCGCATCGCCCAGGCCCAGCAGGCTCTGCACCAGGTGCACGCGGTGCGAGAATGGGCAGGCGTGGGAGATGTACAGGTGATAGCGGTTGGGTTCGGCCACCAGTTCACTGAGGATCAGCGCTTCACCCAGGGTGTTGTCGTTCGCTTTGGACATGTTACCTCCCTTGCGCGGCAGCCAGGCTCAGGCGCGGGCGTGCGCCCATGGATTCAATGCTGTGCTGGATCTGCCGACGGGCAGCGGCCAGGCCGTTGGCCAGGCTTTCCTCGCCCATGCCCAGGCCTTCGGCGTAGATGAATTCGACCTGCTGCAGGCCGATGAAGCCCAGGGTCTGCGACAGCCAGCCGGCCAGGCTGTCGCTGCCCTGGCTGTAGACGCCACCGCTGGTGTTGAGCACATGCACTGGCTTGTCGTTGATCAAACCGACCGGGGCGCCATCGACGTAGTTGAAGGTGACGCCGGCGCGTACCAGATAGTCGACCCAGGCATGCAGGATCGACGGTGCGCCGAAGTTGTAGCGGGGCAGGCCGATGACCACGCGGTCGGCTTCCTGCAGTTCTTCGATCAGTTCGTTGGACAGTTTCAGCGCGGCGCTGGCTTCGGCGCTGCTGGCATCGCCGCCGTACAGGGCATCCATGGTCACTGCGTTGAGGTGCGGGATCGGTTGGGCGTGCAGGTCGCGTACGACGATCGAGGCTTCTGGAATCACCTCCTTGAGTTCTGCAAGGAAGTTGTCGACCAGTTGCCCGGAAAAACCGCCGTCGGTTTTGATCGAAGAACGAATGACCAGTACTTTGTGATTCATGGCTTGAACTCTTGTGATGAGGGAGTCACTAGAGTTTTTAACAATTGGCCGGACAAAAATAGCGCATATATTCAGGTTCAAACTTCAAGGGTCTTCATGTATTTCCCGGCCCCCAACGCAAACAGCCCGGTGGCGCAGGCGAGTGCGCTACCGGGCTGTTTGCCGGGGCTGCGGGAGCAGCCCTTACCACTGGTGTTTGAGGCGAAACTTGGTCAGTTGCGCGCTGGCCACCTGGGTGCGGCTGCCATCGGCATTGAGCCGCCAGGCGTCGGCCTGGGTGAAGATCAGGTTGCGCCCGTCACGGATCACCCGGGCCTTGAACTCCAGCTCGCTGTGCAAGGGGCTGGCCGACATCAGCATGGTATTGAAACTGCTGGTCAGGGCATATTCCTCGGGGCCGAGAATCGGCAGCGTGGCAAGCATGCTGACCACATCGAGCATCGAGTAGATCACCCCGCCGTGCAGGGTGTGGCTGAGGTTGTCGATGGCTTCGGTGACCCGCAGGCGGCAGGTGCAGGCGCCAGGCGATTGCTCCAGCAGTTCGAGCCCGCAGTAGCGCTGGTAGGCGTGTTCGAGCAGCGCACTGGAGTGGGCGGCGGCGTGTTCACTGATCTGACTCATGGCTGTGTTCCTTCACAGTTGCCGGGCAATGATTTCCAGCATGATTTCGTGGGTACCGCCGCCGATCGCCAGCAGGCGGGCGTCGCGGTGAATGCGCTCGACGCTGTTGGGCGCCATGCAACCGTGGGCGCCCTGCAATTGCACGGCATCGCGGGCGATGGTTTCCAGGGTCTGTACCGCGCTGTTCTTGGCGATTGCCACCTGGTGCGGGCTCAACTGGCCGGCGGCCTGCAAGGTCACGCAGGCCTGCACGTAATGACGGCTGACGCTCAGTTGCGCGTAGTGCTCGCTCAGGCGATGGCGAATCACCGATTTGTCGATCAGGGCCTTGCCGCCGACCTTGCGCTGCCTGCACCAGGCAATGGCTTGCTGCAGGGCGATATCGGCAGAGGTGCTGGCCATTACCGCCAGGTTCAGGCGCTCCTGCTGCAGGCTGCCCTGCAGCAGACGGCCGACACCGCCGCCCTGGGTCAGGCGTACCACCGGGGTGTTGTCGAAGCTCAGGTCGGCCAGCGGCAGGCAGCGCCAGCCCAGGCATTGGCGCTGCGTATGGCTGATACCGGCGGCCTTGCCGTCGACCAGGAACAAGGCCAGGCCGTCTTCACAGTGGCCGACCAGTAACAGCCAGTCGGCCCGCGCGCCGTTGCAGATGAACGCCTTGTGGCCGCTCAACCGGTAGCCGTCGGCGTGGCGTTCGGCGCGGCAGGTGAGGGCGCGCAGGTCGGAGCCGGCCTGGCTTTCGGTGATCGCCAGGGCGATGCTCTGGCGGCCATCGAGCACCGCCGGGATCAGGTCGGCGGCCAGTTCCGGGGCGCTGGCCTGCAGGGCCTTGAGGCTCACAAGGTGCGAACCCAGGCCCATGGTGATGCCTTGGGCACCGCTGCGGGTCAGTTCCTCGACCAGGATCGCCAGGCGCTGCGGATCGTCCGGCAACGCTGCGCTGGTATGGCCCAGGTTGAGCAACCCGGCCTCGCCGGCCAGCTGATTGAGCTGTGACGGGTAGGCCCCGGACTCTTCCCACTGCGCCACGTTGGGGCTGATGTGCTGGCTGACAAAGGCGCGCACGTCGTTGCGATAGGCTTCGCTCATGCTCGTTCCCTCAGAAGACGGTGGTATGGGCCAGGTCGTGGAAGCGGTTGACGATCGGCAGGATACGCGCCGGGGTGACCGCGCTGTCTTCTTCGAAGTAGTACAGGTCGGTCATGTCGCGCATCACTTCCAGCATCACCCGCGAGCGCTCGGCAGCGCGCACTTCGTAGCGCTGCAGGGCGGCATCGAGGCTGTCGTCGCACAGGCCGACGAGGGCCTGGGCGAGCATGAAGCCGTTCTCCAGGCCCAGGGTCAGGCCATAGCCGAGAGTCGGCAGCATGGCGTGGATGCTGTCGCCGAGCATCGCCACCCGGCCGTTGTGCCAGCGCCCGGCGCCGGTCAGGGCCATCATCTTGTGGGTGAGGATCTGCTCGTGCGGGGTACGCTCGATCATCCGCAGGATGTCCGCGGGCAGGTCGGCGAACAGCTCGAGCAGCCCGTCACGGTCGTGCAACGGCTGGTCGTGGTGCTGGTAGGCGGCGAACCAGTACCGGTACGGCCGGTCGGCGGCCAGCGGGTAGGTGACCACCCGCGAGAAGGCCGAGGTGAAGATCTGGCAGCGGTCGCTGTGCAGCAGCGGCGAGTCGAACTCGACCATGCCGCGGCTGGCCACCAGGCCGGTGTCGTAGGGCTCGAGCCCTGGCTCCAGGCATTGGCGTACGGTCGAGCCGACGCCATCGCTGCCGATCACCAAGTCAAAGTCCTGTTGATGACCATTGCTGAAGTGCACCCGGGCCCGATCGCCGAGGTTCTCGATCCGCTCGCAACCCATTTCGTAGCGTACCTGCTCGGCCCCGAGCTTCTCGCGCAGCAGGCCGAACAGCTCGCTGCGCGGGAACATCACCGCCGGTGCCGGGATCCCCAGCCCGGCCGGACGCACCGGCTGGCTGTGGATCAACTGGCCATCGCGACCATGGGTGTCGAGGTACTCGATGGCTTTGCCGTGCTGCATGAACTCACGATCGTTGAACAGAAAGCGCAACACCTGCACGCCCTGGGGCCAGACGTAGATCCCGGTCCCGGAATCCCGTGGCCCGTGGCTGCGTTCGTAGACCGTGCAGTCCAGGCCGAAGCGCTTGAGCATGAGGGCACAGGCCAGGCCATTGAGGCCCGCGCCAATGATCGCGATCTTCATGCCGCCACCCCTGCATCCAGGGGGTTCCATTGCTGGCTGGTCATGCGGTAGCGACGTTGCAGCAGGCACAGGCTGGTCAGCTCCATCAGCATCGGGTCAAGCAGGCCCTGTTCCTGGGCCGACAGGCTCGGCAGTTGGTTGAGCAGGGCGCGCACCTTGGCCGCATCGAAGAACGGCAGGGCGTCCAGGTCGCTGCTGTTGAGGGTGTCCTGGACCAGTTGATACAGGCGTCCTTGCTGCTGCAGGGTGGCCGGCGGCGCGCGGAAGTAGTGCTTCTTGCGCTCGTACAGTGCAGTCGGCAGGTAGGGGCGCATGGCTTCGCGGAAGACGAACTTCTCGGTGGCGCCACGCACCTTCATCCACACGGGCATCTGGCAGGCCAGCTCGACCACGTGGTGGTCCAGCAGCGGTACCCGGCCTTCGATGCTGTTGGCCATCTCCATGCGGTCACCGAGGGTGGTGAGGACGAAGTTGGGCAGGTACGACTTGGCCCATAGGTACATCGAGTTGTGCACCGGGTCGCGGCCTTGCAGCTTGCTGTGGTCGAGACGGTCGAAGAACTGGCGGTACGGGTCGATACCGGCGAAGTGATCGCGGAAGTCGGCGCGGTACAGGCCTTCCAGGGCTTTGAACCAGCCGGCCTGGTTGTCCAGCCAGGACACGCCGTGCTTGAGCTGATTGACCATCCAGTGGATGTCATGGGGCATGTTGGCGCCGGTGTAGCCCTGTTCGTTGTCCTTGATCCGCTGGCGCAGCAGGCTGATGACTTTCGGGTCCTGCTGCTCGTTGTTGTACAGCAGCATGTCGCGACGAAAATGCGGGTAGCCGGCGAACACTTCATCGGCGCCTTCACCGGTCAGCACGACCTTCATGCCGGCCTTGCGCACTTCGCGGCTGAGGATGTACTTGGCCACGCCGTGGGCGTTGAAGAATGGCGTTTCGTTGTGCCACAGGGCCTGCTCGAAATTGTCCGCCAGGTGGTCCTGGGTGATTTCGATGGTGTGGAAGCGTGCATTGTTGTGCTCGGCGGCCAGGCGCGCGAAGCGGTTCTCGTCGTAGTCGTCCATGTCGGTGAACGACAGGTTGAAGGCATCCAGCGGCTCGCCGTGCAGCTTGGTGGCGATCCCGAGCATGGCCGAGGAGTCGATGCCGCCGCTCAGGTAAACGCCCATGGGCACATCGGCACGCAGGCGCAGGCGCACCGATTCCTCGATGGCTTCGCGCACTGCCTGGATCATCCCGGCTTCGTCGGACGGTGCCACTGCGTCGCGGCGGGCAAACTCCATGTCCCAGTAGCGGCCGCTGTGCAAGCCGCCGTGGTCGACCATGATCCAGCAGCCCGGCTGCACACTGCGCACGCCCTTGAACAGGGTGTGGTCGCGCAGGTAGAAGGCGCGGCTGGCGTAGGCGTTTTCATCCCACTCGGCGCTGACACCGGCCGCCACCAGGGCCTTGATCTCCGAAGCGAAGTACCAGTTGCCCTCATGCTGGGCGTAGAACAGCGGCTTGATCCCCAGGCGGTCACGCACTGCCAGCATCAGGCGGCGCTGACGGTCGAACAGCACCATCGAGAACTCGCCGCGCAGGCGGTTGAGCCCGGCCAGGCCTGAGCGGCGGTACAGGTGCAGGGCGATCTCGCTGTCCGAGGCGGTCTTGAAGGTGGCGCCGTCAGCTTCGAGCTCGGCGCGGATGCGTTCGTGGTCGTAGAACTCACCGTTGACCACGATCACCAGGTCACCTTCGTCGGCAACGATCGGCTGCATGCCGTTGTCCAGGCCGATGATGCTCAGACGGGTATGGCCGAGCACGGCGTGCTCGCCGGGGTCACGCCAGAGGCTGTGTTCGTCCGGACCGCGGTGATTGATGGCGACCAGGGCATCAAGCACTGCCTGGTCGGGAACATTGTGGCGATTGGACTGATACACACCGATAAAACCACACATGGCAAATTCCTTTTTGAATGAGGTCGGGCGTCGTCATCGGGCGGCGCCGGGTAGCGGGGGCAAACTCACCCGCAACACATCAGGGTTCACTCCACCCAGTCAGGCCGGGTGCGATTGAAAAAAGCGTTGAGTCCGTGCTGGCCTTCTGGCGAAGTGCGCAGGCGGGCGATCAGCCGCAGGTTTTCCGGTTGCTCTTCGAGCAGGCCGTCCTGGCGGCCCAGGCGCAGGAGCATGTGCTTGACCGCGCGGCTGGCCTGGGGGCCGGTCTGCAGCAGCAGTCCCAGCCAGCGGTCGCGGCAACTCTCAAGCACTTGCAGCGGCACTTGCTTGTGCACCAGTTGCAGCTGCACCGCGCTGTCGCCGTCGAAAATCTCTGCCGACAGCATGTAGCGCCGCGCCTGGCGCAGGCCCATGGCGCGCACTACGTAGGGGCTGATCATCGCCGGCGCCAGGCCCAGGCGCGCTTCGCTGAAGGAGAATCGCGTCTGTTCGGCTGCCAGCACGTAGTCGGCGCAGCACAGCAGGCCCAGGGCACCGCCGAACACCGAACCCTTGGCGACGACGATGACCGGCACCGGGAAGTTGTCCAGTTGCTGCAGGACAGCGGCCAGAAGGCCGGCGTCCTGCAGGTTCTGGGCTTCGCTGAAAGCCAGGCTGCGACGCATCCACTCAAGGTCGGCACCGGTGCAGAAATGCTCGCCGGCACCGTCCAGCACCAGGGCCCGCAGCCCGGGGCGGCTGGCCAGATCATCCAGATGCCCGGTCAAGGCCCGCAACAGGCTTTCATTGAGGGCGTTGCCGGCATGGGGACGGTTCAGGGTCAGGCAGGCAACCGTCGGCTGCAGCCAGCTCAGAAGCACTTCGCTCATGGCCTAGCTCGCCATCTGCAGCTGCTGGGCGGTGCTTTCGTACAGACGGCGGTAACCTTCGGCGCCGCAGTAGCGGAAGGCGCCAGTGGTCACGCGCGGGGTGCTGTAGTCGGCGCTGGCCGGCTGGTTGTTGCCGTAGAACCAGTCGCTGTACTGGGCGTGGCTCAGGCGCGTGCGCTGGGCGAGCATGCGCGCATGCTGCTGGCGTCGCGAATGGGCCTGGTAACCCTTGACCACGGTGGCGCTGAAGAACTCGCCGACGCTGCCCGAACCGTAGCTGAACAGGCCGATGTGCTGGCCGCTGAGGTCTTCCTCGGTCTTGTCCAGCAGCGACAGCAGGGCAATGTACAGCGAGGCGGTGTAGCAGTTGCCGATGGCTTTGCCGTATAGCTGGCTGGTGCTGTAGGCCTTGTCGCCGAGGGCCTTGGCGGCTTCCGGCTCGATATTCTCGAACACCGAGAAGGCTTTTTTCGCCATCTTGGTGAACGGCTGGTGGAAGCACAGGTAGCTGATGTCAGTGAGGGCCAGGCCACCATCGGCACGGTAGTTCTGCCAGGCGTGTTGCAGCGACTCGAGGTAGACATCGATCGACAGTTTGCCGTCCACCAGCGCGGTGCTGCGGTAGTTCGGCCGCCAGAAGTCCATGACGTCCAGGCTGTAGCGACCCTGGTGCGGATGGATCTCCAGCAGGCGCGGGTTTTCGCTGACGATCATCGCCACGGCGCCGGCGCCCTGGGTGCATTCACCCTCGGAGTTCTGCTCGTAACGGGCGATGTCGGTGGCGATCACCAGGACTTTTTCCTGGGGTCGCTGGCGGACCAGGGCACAGGCCATCTGCAAGCCGGCAGTGGCGCCGTAGCAGGCCTGCTTGAACTCCACCACCCGGCAGTCGGCACGCAGGCCGAGCAGGCTATGGACGAACAGACCGGCCGATTTCGACTGGTCGATGCCGCTTTCAGTGGCCAGGATCACCGTGGCAATGCTGGCCCGGGTTGCGCTGTCGATCAACGGCAGTGCCGCGTTGGCCGCCAGGGTGACGATGTCTTCGTCAGGGGCTGGGACGGCCATGAATTCCTGGCCAATACCCACCAGGTATTTATTAGGGTCGATATTATGCCGTGCGGCAAGTTCATCGAGTGGAAAGAAGTGCTCCGGTACAAACAGCCCAATATCGTCAATGCCGATTTTCATGTGTATGCCCATTTATTATTCGTTCGAGAAGTTTCAGATACACGCCCGGGTTGTAGTTTTCCGGTGCCGACTTATCCAGTTGCAAGTGGCGGTAGAATTATTGCGGCTGAAGGTTCAATCAGGAAAAGCGAAATATTCAGATAGGATTCATGAGGGGGGTTCATGGGTTGTTGACTGTTGTTTTTTTATGACAAGCAGCCGTTGTTGTACGGCGCTGGCGCCGTAATTATTCAGCTATGCAGGGCTTTGTAACAGGCAGGCTAAAGCCTCGCGCAAGCACGAAGCGAAAAGAACAGGCGATAGGCAAGTATTATTTTGTTTTGCCGGTTTGTTCGACAATAACTGTCTATTTAAATAATCAGGCGGCGCCGGGTGGAGGTCGCTTTATTGAATATTTATGCCGGTAGGGGCGGGCGCGGTACACCGGTTTTCCCGCCGCTTTAGTTGTTCGTGCCTGAGTCGCTGAATCCATAGCGTTCTCCCTGAAGGTAGGCGTTCATCCCTGATTGAACAATCGGTTTGCTATTCAGTTGTCGCATGAAGGCGAAGGCCGGGAAAAGTGAATTAAGTAGCGCTGAACCGGTCACCCGCTTCATGTATCCGCTGCGCCTGTGGTACAAACGCCGGGGTGATGTAGTTGACGTCCCGATGCCGGTCATACAAGGAGGTAGGCATGTTTTCCAAGATCAGTCTCGATCAGTGGCGCGCGTTCGTCTCCACCGTGGAGTGCGGCGGCTTTCAGCAGGCTGGCGAGCACATGTACAAATCCCAGTCGGCGATCAGCCATTCGGTCAATCGCATGGAGATGCTGCTGGGCCAGGAGCTGTTCATCATCGAGGGGCGCAAGGCGGTGCTGACGCCGCTGGGCAAGGCCCTGTTGCCCCAGGCCAAGCACCTGCTGGGGGCTGCGCAGAAGCTCGAGCACCTGGCCAACCAGTATCAGCCGGGACTGTTTACCGAGCATGCGATGGCGGTTGACGTGTTGTTTCCCATCGAATTGCTCCAGCAGGGCTTGCATGAGTTCTCCTCGACCTTCAAGGACCACCGCATCCGCCTGTACGAAACCGCCCTGTCCGGAGCCCGCGAGCTGCTGGAAGACGGCAAGGTCGAATTGGGTATCGCCAGCAGCCTGCCGTCCGGTTACCTGCAGGAGTTCCTGCTCAATGTCTCGCTGATCTGCGTGGTGGCCGCCGACCATCCGCTGGCGGCGGTCGAGGGCGAGCTGAGCCTGGATGACATGAAGACTCACCGCCAGGTGGTGATCCGCGACTCAGGTACGCGCAGTTCGCAGAACAGCGGCTGGCTCGGTACCTCGCAGCGCTGGACGGTCAGCAGCCTGGCGGCGGCCAAGACCTTCGTCGAGCGCGGCCTGGGCTTTGCCTGGCTGCCAGAGCACGTGATCGCCGACGAGCTGGCCGACGGCAGCCTGCTCCGAGTGCCGCTGCAGCACCAGCGCGAGCGCGAAGTGCCGATGTACATGGGCTATGCCGAAGAGTTCAAGCACAGCCCGGAGGTGCGGCTGATGGCGCAGATCATTCGTGAGCTGTGCCAGCAGCACAAGGACAGCGCGCAGCGCCTGGTCAGCTGAACCGGCGCCGGCCTGGTTCAGCCCTGGCGGGCCAGGTCGGCGGGCAGGAAATCCTTGTCCGGGTCGTAGTCGGGCTTGAGGAACTGGGCCAGGCTCTGCAGGTCGCCAGGGTTGAGGCTGCCGGCCTCAAGCTTGAGGCGCAGGCCATTGAGGATGTAGCCGTAGCGGGCGATGTTGTAGTCGCGCACGGCGTTGTACAGATCCCGCTGGGCATCGAGGATATCGACGATGTTGCGGTTGCCCACCTCGTATCCGGCTTCGGTGGCCTTGAGCGAACCCTGGCTGGAGATGATGGTCTGGCGCCGTGCCCGTACCTGCTCGACATCACTGTTGACCGCACGAAAGGCGTTGCGCGAACGCTCCACCACTTCCCGCTGCAGGCTGGTCTGGTCGTATTCGCTCTGGTCCAGGCGATGGCTGGCCTGGCGCACCCGCGAGCTGGTGCCGCCACCGCTGAAAATCGGCAGCTTGAACTGCACCATCACCGAACTGTCGCGCTGGTTGCCCGCACGCTGGCCAAAGTGACTGGGGTTGTCCATCAGGTCGCTGTCGCCTTCGGCATAGCCCAGCGCCAGGTTGAGGGTCGGCAGGTGTTCGGCCTTGCTGCTGCGCAGGGTCTGTTCGGCAACCTTCAATTGCGACTGGCTGGCGCGCAGGCGCAGGTTCTGGCTCAGCGCCTGGTCAACCCAGGGCTCGACCTGGTTCGGCACCGGCGCCACCACCGGCAGGCTGTGGCGGATGCCGATCAGCGGCGGCTGCGCCTGCCCGGTCAGGCGCATCAGGGCCTGGTAGGCATCATCGCTGCGGCGCTGGCTGTCGATCAGGTTGGCGTTGGCGCGGTCGAAACTGGCCTGGGCCGAGAGCACGTCGTTCTGGTCGGAGAGGCCGGCATCGAAACTCTGGCGGGTCTGGCGCAACTGGCGCTCGAAGGCGCGCAGTTCGGCCTTGGTCGCGGCCAGGTTGTCCTCGGTCAGCAGGGTGTTGAAGTAGGCCTCGGCGGTGCGCAGGATCAACTGCTGCTGGAATGCCGAGAAGTCCAGCTCGGCCTGCTCGCTCTCGGCTTGCGCAGCTTTGAAGGTGAACCAGCGCGAGGCATCGAACAGCGGCTGGTTGAGGGTCAGGCGATAGAGGCTGCCGCTGCGTTCCTCGACATCATGGCGGTCGCTGCGGCGATTGCCGGCGTCAGCTTCCAGGGCCACCTGTGGCAGCAATTCGGCGCGGGCCTGGGGCATGCCCTCCTGGCGCGCCAGGTAGTTCTCCCGGGCGGCGGCCATTTCACTATTGTGTGCCACCACCTGGGTGTACACCGACATCAGGCTGCTGCGGTTGGCCTCTTCGGCCTGGGCCAGCGGCGCCAGGATCAGCAGGGTCAGGATCGACTTTCGAAACATGTGCGGTTCTCTTTTTTTACCAAGCCGGTCCCGCAGCGGCCCTTGGGGGCCACCGGGGAAGGCGGAGGGAAACAGGCGGGCAGGGCGCAGGCCGTGCCCGGTTGAAGTCAGGCCAGGGCGCTCACGTCGGCCAGTTCCTGGTGGCGTGGCGACTGGTTGGCGGCGCGGTGGTCCTTGGCCAGCAAGGAGTACACGGTCGGCAGGATGAACAGGGTGAACAGGGTGCCGATGAGCATCCCGACCACGATCACCAGGCCCAGGCTGAAGCGGCTGTGGGCGCCGGCGCCACTGGCCAGCAGCAACGGCACCAGGCCGACGACCATGGCCGCGGTGGTCATCAGGATCGGCCGCAGGCGGATCTCTGCGGCGCGTTCGATGGCGCTGCGGCGGTCGAGCTGTTCGGCCTGTTGCAGTTCGTTGGCGAACTCGACCATGAGGATGCCGTGCTTGCTGATCAGGCCGATCAGGGTCACCAGGCCGATCTGCGTGTAGATGTTCACCGTGGCGTAGCCCAGGTACAGCGGGATCAGCGCGCCGCAGATCGACATCGGCACGCTGATGAGGATGACCAGCGGATCGCGCAGGCTTTCGAACTGCGCGGCCAGCACCAGGTAAATCACCAGGATGGCGAAGATGAAGGTGATCACCAGGGCGCTGCCTTCCTGCACGAACTGGCGGGCGTCGGACAGCCAGTCATGGCTGAAGCCCACCGGCAGGTTGTCGGCCTGGGCGCTGAGGAACTGCACCGCAGCGCCGATGCTCACCCCCGGCGCCGGCACGGCCTGCAGGGTGGCCGAGTTGAGCTGGTTGAACTGGGTCAGCTTGTTGGCCTCGATCGACATGTCGAAACTGACCAGGGTCGACAGCGGGATCTGTGCGCCGTTGGCTGCCTTGACGTATTGCCCGACCAGCATCTCGGCGGACATGCGCTGGTTGCGCAGCACCTGCGGAATCACGTCGTAGGAACGGCCGTTGAGGGCAAAGCGGTTGATGTAGTTCTCGCCCACCAGCACCGCCAGGGCATCGCCGATGGCCTGCATGCTGATGCCCAGGTCGTTGGCCTTGTTGCGGTCGATGGTGATGTTGACCAAGGGGCTGTTGAAGTCCAGGTCGCTGTCGACCACGGCAAACAGGCCGCTGGCCATGGCGGCCTGCTTGATCTTCTCCATCGCCTCGAATACCACCCGGTGTTCCTGGGAGCTCTGGATCACCATCTGCACCGGCAGGCCACCGGTGGAGCCTGGCAGCGACGGCAGCTGGAAGGCGAAGATGCTGACACCCTCGATTTCACCGACCGCCTTCTGGATCTCGCCTTGAAGTTCGTCGGCGCTGCGTTCACGCTCTTCCCAGACGCTGAGGTTGGCGCCGCCGAAAGCGGTGCGCGGGCCATCGTTGCCATTGACCACCCAGGTGATGTCGGTTTCCGGAAAGCTGGCGAACAGGCGGTCCATCTTCATGGCATAGACTTCGGTGTAATCGATGTTGGCGTATTGCGGCGCCTTGGCCACGGCCAGCACCTGGGCCTGGTCTTCGACCGGCGCCAGTTCGCGCTGGGCACCGAGGTACAGCACCGGCAGGCTGATGAACACCGCCGCCGCCACCACCAGGGTCACGCTGCGATGGTGCAGGGAGATGTCCAGCAGGCGCCGGTAGCCATTGCCCAGGCTGTGGAAGAAGCGTTCGGCGGCGCGGGCCATCGGCCCTTCGTTGACCTGGCGGCTGAGCAGGAACGAGCTCATTACCGGCGACAGCGTCAGGGCCACCACCCCGGACACCACCACCGCTCCGGCCAGGGTAAAGGCGAACTCCTTGAACAGCGCCCCGGTCAGCCCGCCCATCAGGCCGATCGGTGCATACACCGCCGCCAGGGTCAGGGTCATGGCAATCACCGGCCCGGCGATTTCCCGGGCGCCGACCAGCGCCGCATGCAGCGGCGACTTGCCCGACTCGATATGGCGGTGGACGTTCTCCACCACCACGATCGCATCGTCGACCACCAGGCCGATGGCCAGGACCATGGCCAGCAGGGTCAGCAGGTTGATGCTGAAACCGAACAGGCTCATGATCGCCGCCGCACCGATCAGCGACAGCGGAATGGTCACCAGCGGGATCAGCACGGTGCGCAGCGAACCGAGGAACAGGAAGATCACCACGGCGACGATGATCACCGCTTCGACCAGGGTCTTGAGCACTTCGTCGATCGATGCCTGGATGAAGCGCGCCACCTCGAAGACGATGTTCGCGGTCATGCCCGGCGGCATGTTTTCGCGAACTTGCGGCATCAGGTCCTTGACCCCCTGGACGATGGTCAGCGGGTTGCCGGTAGGGGTCGGGTGCAGGCCGATGAACACGCTCGGTTCACCGTCCATGATGCCGCTGGTGTCAAAGGACGTGGCGCCCAGCTCGGCGGTGCCGATATCGCTGAGGCGGATCAGGGTGTCGCCCTGGGTCTTGACCACCATCTGGCGGAACTGCTCGACGCTGGTCAGGTCGGTGTTGACGTTGATGTTGGCCGAGACGTACTGGCCCTTGGTCTGGCCCGGGGCGGCCTGGAAGTTGTTGTTGCGGATCGCTTCGGCGACATCGCTGGCAGAGATGTTGCGCGCCGCCATGCGCGCCGGGTCCAGCCACAGGCGCATGGCCAGTTTCTGCCCGCCGAGGATCTGCGCTTCGGCGACGCCGTCCACCGAGGCGAACAGCGGTTGCACCACCCGCGAGATGTAGTCGGTGATGGCCGGCAGGCCGATCTCCTTGCTCGAGAAGCCGACATAGATCACCGCCGTGCCTTCACCCGAGGACTTGGCAATCACCGAGTCATAGGCGCCTTCGGGCAGGCGGTACTTCACCTGGTTGACCGCGGCCATGATCTCGGTGAGCGCCTTGTTCGAATCGGCATTGAGCTTGAGGCGGATGCTGATCACGCTCTTGCCCTGGGTCGAGGTCGAACTCAGGTAGTCGACGCCGTCCACCGAGGCGACCGCCTGGGCGATGGGCTGGGTGACGAAGCCCTGCATCAAGGAGGAGCGGGCCCCCGGGTATTCGGTGGTGACGGTGATGGTCGCGCTTTCCAGCTGCGGGTACTGGCGGATCGGCAGGTTCAGCAAGGCCAGCAGGCCGAGCATGACGATCATCGAACAGACGACCAGCGTCAGCACTGGCCGACGGATGAACAGGTCAGTGAATTTCATAGCGGAACAAGTCCCTTTCAAAGGCACGCAAGGCGCAGGTCGGCGTTACAGTTGCTGCGCCACGTCGGGTTTCTTCAGGTCGCTGGCGGCCATGGCATCCTGGGTCAGGCGCACTGGCATGCCGTTGCTCAGGCGGATCTGCCCGGAGACCACCACCCGGTCGTTGGCATTGATCGCATCCAGTACCACCACCCGGTCATTGCGCCGCGCGCCGAGCTTGACGAAAACCTGCTCGACATTCAGCTGGCCGTTGTTCTCGCGCAGGACGAACAGCGAGTTGCCGTAGGCGTTGTAGCTGATCGCGGTTTCCGGAACGCTGAGCACATCGGCCAGGCTCGGCAGCTCGACGCTGACGTTGGCGAACATGCCCGGCTTGAGCAGCAGTTCGGGGTTGTCCAGGGTCGCCTGGACCTGCATCGAACGGGCGCCGGGGTCGATCTGCGGCTCCAGGGTGGTGACCGTGGCCTGGAACGGACGCTGTGGCCAGGCGTCGACCTTGAGGTTGATCAGCTGCCCGGGTTGCAACTGGGCGGCGGCCTGTTCCGGCAGCGAGAAGTTCACGTACAGGCGCGACAGCTGGGTCAGGGTCACCACGCTGTCGCCGGGGCTGATGTACTGGCCCAGGTCGACCTTGCGGATCCCCAGCACGCCGGCGAACGGCGCGCGGATGGTCTTCTGGTTGATCACCGCCTGGACCCGGGCGATCTCGCCACGGACTTGATCGTAGTTGGCCTGGGCCTGGTCCAGTTGCGACTGGGTCGAGGCCAGCAGCAACACCTTGCGCGTGCGCTCCAGGGCCAGCTTGGCGTTCTTGGCCTGGGCCTGGAGCTTGGCCAGGTCGCCTTGTTCCGGGCCGTCGTTGAGCTTGAGCAGCACCTGGTTGGCGCTGACCGCCTTGCCGGCGGTGAAATTGAGTTCGACGATGCGTCCGCCGACTTCCGGCGATACCTGTACCTGTTGCACCGCGGCCAGGGTGCCGACGCTGGACAGCACCACCGGCATCGGCCCCGACTGCACATTGGCCACGGCCACCGGGGTAGCTGGCGCCGCGCTCGGTGCCGGTGCGCTGGTGTCGCTGACGCCGTTTGGCGACCAGACCATGAAGGCTGCCGCCAATGCCGCGACGGCGCTGCCTGAACCTACCCAGTAGCGCGCTTTCATTGCACCGCTCCTTCTGGCTTGGCCGCCAGTTCCTGACGAATGTTGTTCAGTGACTGGCGCAGTTGCTCAAGCCCCAGGGCGCCGGGGATCAGGTACCGATCGGCAATCACCAGCGACGGCACCGAGCTGATGCCCAGGTGGCGGCCCAGGCGCAGGTCCTGTTCGAGCAGGGCCGGAGCGTCATGCTCGAAGGCGTGCTCGAAGGCCTGCGGGTCAAAGCCGGCTTCGGCGGCAATCGCCAGTACCGTGGCCTTGTCGCCGATGTTGCGGCTTTGCACCAGGTGCGCCAGTTGCAGGCGATCGAACATCTGCTCGTGAGCGGCATTGCCCCCCAGCGCATTGGCGGTCTGGCAGGCGCGGGCGGCGAGCAGGCCGTTGGGGTATTCGAACGGTTGCTGGCGCATGCCTTCGATGTTGATGCGTTTTTCATCCTCGGCGCGGGCGCAGGCTTGCCAGTGGCCGAGGATGGTGTCCTTGGCCTGGGGCATTGAGCCGAAGCGCTCGATCATCGCCTCACGGCTGGTTTGCAGAATGAAACTGCGGTGCTGGATATCCAGGTCGAGCTCGGCTTGCAGCTGCTTGAGCCGCGGGGCGAGGACGAAGCACCAGCCGCAGACGACATCGTGGAAAAATTCGACTTTCAAGGAGGACATGGTAGTGACCCGATAGCAGAGGGGATGGAGGCACTATCCACAGCGGCTGGGGGAGAAAAAAGCGACAAAAGTGCAGCTAATCCTCCCATCCCCTTCATCGATGGCCGAACGGCCTGCCAGCACGGGCCGGGCAAGGTAGAATGGGCGCCTTTAGCCAACTGATTGTGCCCATGACTTCCGTGATCGATACCCTCCAGCAGCACCTGCTCGCCGCCCTTGACCCGGCGCCGGGCGAAACCCGGCGCCTGTTTCACGGGCGCGGGCGCTGCTGGCCGGGGCTTGAGCAGATCACCGTGGACTGGCTGCAGGGCGTGCTGCTGGTGTCGCTGTTTCGCCAGCCGCCCGAGGGCCAGTTGCCGGCCCTGGAGCAGATGCTCCTGACGCTTGCCCAGGCGCCAAGCTGGCGCGGCCAGGCCATTCTTATCCAGCACCGCTACCTGCCGGACAGCCCCGGGCAGTGGCTGCTGGGCACCCCCAGCGAGCACTGGCTGATCGATGAAGACGGCTTGCGCTACCAGCTGGACCTGGGCCTCAAGCAGAACACCGGTCTGTTCCTCGACATGCGTTATGGCCGGCGCTGGGTGCGCGAGCAGGCGGCGGGCAAGCGCGTGCTCAACCTGTTCGCCTATACCTGCGGGTTCTCGCTGGCGGCGATTGCCGGTGGCGCCGAGCAGGTGGTCAACCTGGACATGGCGCGCTCGGCATTGAGCCGCGGGCGCGATAACCATCGGCTCAACGGCCATGACCTGGGCAAGGTGAGTTTTCTTGGCCATGAGCTGTTCAAGTCGTGGGGCAAGGTGCGCAAGTCCGGGCCCTATGACTTGATCATCATCGACCCGCCAAGCTTCCAGAAGGGCAGCTTTGTCCTGACCCAGGACTACCGCAAGATCCTGCGGCGCCTGCCGGAGTTGTTGAGCGCCGGCGGCACGGTGCTGGCCTGCGTCAACGACCCGGCCATCGGCCCGGACTTTCTCATCGAAGGCATGGCCGCAGAAGCGCCGGGGCTGGCCTTCGTCGAACGTCTGGCCAACCCGCCGGAATTTCCCGACAACGATCCGGCGGGTGGCTTGAAGGCGCTGGTGTTCAGGGAACTTGTGTAGGAGCGGGCTTGCCTAAGCGCCGCCAGCCCAGCACCACACCACTGACACTCAGCACCAGCCCGCCCAGGCTGAAGGCGATCATCCAGGCATCCCACAATGGCCGCCGTTGCAACAGCGGTAGCCAGTCCCAGCTGTGCAGCAACGAGAACAACCAGCGCGACACGCGCCGCGGCTGGTCCAGTACACCCAGTACCTCGCCGGTGTACAGGTCCAGGTGCAGCCAGGTCTGTTGCGTGTCTGCAAAGCGCACGCGTAACACCGGCAAGCGCTTTTCCAGGTGGCCGAGCATGCTTTGCTCGGCCCGGGCGTAGTAGTAGAAGTCGTAGGCTTCAAGCTGCTCGCTGTGCATCTGGCCCTGGGGCAGGATCGCTTGCGCGGCGTGCTCCAGCACCTCCCGCGGCAGGCGTTCGAGCACCTGGCCGTCGGCCATAGAGAGCACCCGCGTGCGCCCGGCGCCATCATGACCGACCAGGTACCCCGCACCCGCAATCAAGCGCCATTCCAGCTCACGGGCCCTGAAGCCGTGCTGGTCGAACCGTGCCAGCGCCTCGGAGGCCGACAGCGGAAAAGCCGCCGCGGTCAACGGCCCGCCTTGATAGGCCGCAACGTTCAGCGGCACTGAGCTGCTGAACAGCCGCCATGGGTTCATCGACATCAAGCCACTGAAGATCCAGGTGATCGCCAGCACGCCAAACAGCAAGCCGCCGATATGGTGCCAGCGGGCAATGCCCCGGTAGGGCGAGCGCGAGCCACTGCGGTAAGGCTTGCGCAAGCGCCAGCGCAGAATCCCGACCACTGCGCCGAGCAGCGCCATCAGCGTGCCGGCCAGCGACAGGTAGATCACCAGGTTGCTCCACAGGCCGTCGACGCCGATGCCGCGTAACGGATACAGCCAGTGCAGCCAGGCGCCGACCAGGTTCCAGCCGCGCTCCAGAGCGCTGGCATCGCGCACCACTTCGCCAGTATGGCCGGAGATGTACAGCAAGGTGCGTTCGCCATCGTCGAGCTGCACCCGCTGCAACGGTCGCTCGGCGTCGAGGGCGCGCGAGTGGCTCCACAGGTCTTCGGTCACCGCGCCGGCATAACGGGCTGTTGCCTGCGGATCGTATTGATGCGCACTGGCCAGGGCCTGTTCGCGATCGATCGCCTGCAGGCGCAGGGCCGTGCGGGCATCCACCGCCACGCTGGCCCGGCCCGGGTAGCTGAACAGATAGCGCGGCGCGCCGGCTACCGTGCTCAGGCGGATGCTTGCCGGGGTACGCTCGGCGTCGGCACTGCGCAGGGCAGTGCCGAGGTCGACGCAGCCATCCTGCAAGCGTAACTGCGGCAGGTGAGCGAAGTGCTCGCGCGGGGTCAGCTTGGGGTAGCCGACATACAGCATGACCATCCCTGAGAAGAACCACAGGGCCATGAACAGGCATAAGCCAATGCCCAGCCAACGGTGCCACAGGTACAGGTAACGTTTCATCGGCGGCGTCCTAGAAGCGCGTCTGCACGGCCAGTTCCAGGGTGCGCGGGGCACCGAGGTAGAGCATGCTTGAGGAGGTCCAGCGGGCGTATACCTCGTCGGTCAGGTTGCGCACCCGGGCCGTGATGCGCGTGTCGTCATCGACCTTGAAGCCGACGAAGGCACCGAAGATCGTGTACGCCGGCGCATAGCGGGTGTTGGCCGCGTCGGCATACACCGAAGACACATAGCGGCTGTCGGCACCGATCTGCCAGCTCGGGTCGATGTCGTAGGTCAGCCACAGGTTGGCGACCCGCTCGGGGATGCTGGTCGGGGTATTGCCCTTGCGCGAGATCGAGCGGCCACCAACGTTCTCGTTGAACTCGTCATACTGGGCGTCGACGTAGGCGAAGTTGCCCTCGGCCAACAGCTTGGGCGTGACGTGCAGCGAGGCGGCCAGCTCGACCCCGCGCGAGGTCTGCTTGCCCACCGGCTGGGTGACGCTGGGGTTGGCGGCATCGGCGGTGGCGAGGTTCTTGCGTTCGATCTGGTAGGCGGCAATGGTGGCGGCGCCGCGGCCATCGAGAAAGCTGAACTTGCTGCCCACTTCCAGCTGCTTGCCGGTGCTCAGGTCGAAGTCGCGTACCGTGGCAAAACTGGCAGTGCTGAGCATGCCCGAGGGCGGGTCGGCGGCGGTGCTGTACTGCACGTAAACGTTGGCCGCCGGGGTCAACTCGTAGACCAGGCCGATGCGCCCGGTGGTAGGCTCGTAGCTGCGCTGGAAGTCCAGCGGGTTGTTGGCATCGACCGTGCGGTAGTTGTGCACATCGAGGTCGATATGGTCATAGCGCAAACCGGTGAGCAGCGACAGGCGCTCGGTCAGTTGCAGGCGGTTCTCGACGAACGTCGCCCAGGTGTCGACGGTGTTTTCGCGGTTCTTCTGAAAGCCCGGGACCATGCCGTTCAGGTCATAGAAATGCCCAGGTTCGAAGCTGGCCGGATCGACGTTGTCGAAAATGCCGGTGATCGAGCGCGGGTAGGTCATCTGCACGTTATGGCTGTAGTCCAGGCCCGCCGACCACTGGCTGTTCAGGCCGAACAACTGGCCCTCGTGCAGCAATTCGAAGCGGTTGCCGTTGAGCTCCTGGTCATGGCGTTGCAACAGCGCGTTGGAGCGGTTGACCCGGCTGTTGTCGGCGTTGTAGGCATAGGTTTCGAGGTTACGAAAATCACGCTCGGTGTTGTAGTGGTAGAGGGTGTTGCGCAGCGAGGTGTTGTCGTTGAAGCGGTACTCGGTGATCGAGCGCAACCAGCGCACGCGCTGCTCGTAGCGGCCGTCCTCGACGTTGTAGTTTTCGAAGCGGCGGCTCTCGTCGACCTTCATTTCGCCGCCCAGCGGGTTGAGCACCGGGCTGCCCCAGTAGGGGCTGTCTACCGTTTCGTTCTGGTACTCCACAGCCAGGGTGTGGGAGAGCTGGTCGTTGATGTCGGTGAGCAGCGAGAACGCCACGGTCCAGGCATCGCGCTCTTCGCGATCGACATAGCCGTTGCTCTTGCTGTGGCTGAAGTCCAGGCGTGCGTAGTTGCGGATGCCGTCGCCGTCGTTGAGCGCATGGTTGAAACCGAACGAGGTCTCGCTGCTGTCGTAGGAGCCGTACTTGATTCGGCCTTCGTTGAAGTTCTCGTCGCGGCTGGCCAGCTTGGTGATGTAGTTGATCGAGCCGCCGACGGCGCCAGCACCGAACAGGAAGCTCGACGGCCCGCCGACGGCTTCGACGCGGTCATAGATCCAGCTGTCGACCGGGCGCGCGGCAACCGAGTCGTACTGCACGCTGATGCCGTTGAACAGCTGGGTGATCTGCCCCCCGGAAAACCCCCGGTAAGCCACCGAGCCTGCCGAGCCCGGTGGTGAGGCGGCGGTCATGCCGGGCACGCCGTTAAGCGCGTCCTGGGTGGTCTGGGCGCCGCGCTGCTCGATCTGCTGGCGGTTGACGATGCTCACCGAAGCCGGGGTTTCCCGCGGGGTGAGGCCAAGGCGCGAAGCGGTTTGCGAGGGGGTGTCGAGCAGCACGCCGTCTTCGGCATCGGCGCGGCTGTTGATGCGCAGGTCAGGCAGGGTCAGCGGCGCCTCGGCCACAGCGTGGAAGGACAGCGCGCACAGCAGCGCCGCGCAACCGTAAAGGCGATAGGAGTAGGGCATGAATCACACTCTGGAAATTGAGCCAGCGGCCGCCTGCACCTGTCAGGCAGGCACAGCAAAAAGCGGCCGGTTTCGGGCAGCCCAAGCGGCTGCCAGGAGGTTCAAGCCAGAAGCGGAGAGGCGCGGGGGTTGGCGGCCGGCCAGCAATATCGCGGCGGCGCCTTGCTGCGCAGTTCACGGTGATAGCGACGTACCCGGGTAACTGCCAGCAGCCAGCCGATGACCAGTACCAGGCCAAGGTAGACCACGGCGGCAGCGCACACCGGGCAGGTTTGCATGCTGTCCCAACCGGCAACAGACTGATCGCCGAAATCGCTTTTCAGCGTCGGCCCGGCGCTGCCCATGGCCGAGCAATAGGCGCCGCCGATACCGTTGAGTTGCAGGCCCATCATCTGCCCGTGACCGATACCGCAGGCGAACAGATTGAACAGGACACAGAAGTACAAGGTCCAGGCAATCAGCGGGCGGTCGGCGGGGGCGCGGTTCATGGCCGCGACTTTAGCACCGATGCCCGCTGGCGTTAAAGCAGTCAGGCCGGTTCTTCAGCGACTTTTTGCGGCGGCGGATTGTATTGCGCAAAGCTCACGTCGTCGGTCTGGTCGACGCGCTTTTTCAGCCGTTCGTTGAAGGCGCGGTTGACCGCATATTGCCCGCCGGAGCTGGTGCGAAACTGCGCGGTCAAAGTGATGCCGTTGAGGTTCATGCTGTCGACCCCGAACACTTGCAGCGGCCCCTGCAAGCTATGGCGCAGCAGCGGGTCTTCGCTGATCGACTGGCCGACTTCGCGGATCAGCTTGAGGGCGCTGTCGACGTCGGTCTCGTAGCTGAACTGCACCGAGAAGAACGCATAGGCGAACTGCCGCGACTGGTTGGTGACCGCCTTGATCTGGCCGAACGGTACCGAGTGGACGAAGCCCTTGCCATCACGCAGGCGCAAGGTGCGGATGGTCAGGCTTTCGACCGTGCCGGCATGCCCGGAGTCGAGCACCACCCAGTCGCCGATGGCGATGGTGTCTTCGATGAGAATGAACAGCCCGGTGATCACGTCCTGTACCAGTTGCTGGGAGCCGAACCCGATCGCCAGGCCGACCACCCCGGCGCCGGCCAGTAACGGCGCGACGTTGATGCCCAGGTTGGCCATGGTGGTGATGGTGCAGATCACCACCAGGATGATCTTGATGGCATTGCGTAGCATCGGCAGGATGGTCCGCACCCGGGTGCTCGGCTGGCGCGACGAACGCCGGCCGACCGTGGGTTTGAGGGCTTCCTGGATTGCCGTGTCGATCACCACCCACAGCAGCCAGGTGACCAGCAGGATCAGGCCGATACTGCTCAGCGAATCACTGATCGCCCGGCCCAGGCTGTTGCGCAGGGCAAAGTCGAGCACCGAAAAGCCCCAGATGCGCCCCAGCAGCTCGATGAAGGTCACCGCCATGGCGATGCGCAGCAGCGCGTGGGCAAGGTTGCGCAGCAGCTCCTTGTACGGGCGCAGGCGTTGCCCGGGCTCGATGTCGTGGGTCTTGAACAGGTGCTGCAGGGTGGTGCTGAGGAATAGCGTGCCGATCAGCAAAATGGTGGTCAGCAGGGCGTTTTGCAGGGCCTTCTGGCTCTCTTCGCCGGCGCCGATCAGGGTGATGGCCGAGACCAGGATCATCATCAGGATCGGCAGGTACCAGAGCCAGGAAAAGATTCGCAGGGTCTCCTGCACGGCGCGGTGCTGCAAGCGGTCCTTGAGCGAACGGTTGCGGATCAGGTGCGCCACCGGGCGGCGCAGGCGGATCACCAGGATGGCGAACGACAAGGTCGCCAGCAGGCCGGTGATTACCGCCACGCTGCTGGTGATGTTGCCGCCCAGTTGCCGGGCGATCTGCGGGCTGGTCAGGGCATCGCTCCAGGCCGCTAAAAAGCCGATCATGAACAGTGGCCGTGGTGCCAGCTGACGAATGATGTGCACCGCCGCGCGTTTGTGGCCGGTGTCGAACAGGGTGATCAGGCAGAGGATGATCGAGGTCGAGAAGATACCGCTGCTGGTGGCATAGGCCAGGCTCAGCCCGAGGGCACGGCCGACCGAGGGCGCCAGGTAATGGCTGACGTACAGCGTGGTCGGCAGGCTGGCCAGGGCCGGCAGGGTATAGGGCAGCAGGTAGCCGAGCAGTTTCTGCAGGCGCGGGCGTTGGTGCAGCGGACGGCTGTTGTTGCTGCGATGGGCCAGCAGGCGGCCGAGGTTGGTGAGCACGGCGAAGGCGACCAGCCAGGTGATGCTCAGCAGGGCGAAATCGCCGAGCAGGTCGAGGCCATCGCGACCGGCGTGGCGGTTGACCAGTTGATCGACTTCATTGGCGGCGCGGTCGGCGCGCAGGCGCCAGCTGTCGAACAGGTGGCTGTCGACATTCAGTTCCGAGCTGACATCGTCAAGGCCATCGGCAATGGCGCCGAGCAGGCCGCCCTGGACCACCGGCTCAGGTTCAGGTGTTGGTGCGGCGGGCGAAGGTTCGGCGGCGAACAGCTGGCTGCTCAACAGGCAACTGAACAGCAAGGTGAGTAAAGATCGGGTCACTGGGCACTCCTTGAGCCGTGGATGACGGAAAGGGTAGTCAATGAACTGATCAGCAGATGGGAGGGTAAGTTCGATAGGAGGTGAAGCAATCGCGGGTCAAATCGAGGCGTCACCTCGACTTGACCCGTGATGAGGCCATTACTGCCCGGTGTAGATCTGGTCGAAAACCCCGCCATCGTTGAAGTGGGTTTTCTGCACGGTGCGCCAGTCACCAAAGGTCTTCTCGACCGACAGGAAGTCGACTTTCGGGAAGCGGTCGGTGTACTTGGCCAGCACCGCTGCATCACGCGGGCGCAGGTAGTTGTTGGCGGCGATTTCCTGGGCCTCTGGCGACCACAGGTACTTCAGATATTCCTCGGCAGTGGCACGGCTGCCTTTCTTGTCGACTACTTTGTCGACCACGCTCACCGGCGGCTCGGCTTCGGCGGAGACGCTTGGGTAGATGACTTCGAACTGATCACGACCGAACTCGCGGGCGATCATCTCGGCTTCGTTCTCGAAGGTCACCAGCACGTCGCCGATCTGGTTGGTCATGAAGGTGGTGGTGGCGGCGCGGCCACCGGTATCGAGCACCGGCGCCTGCTTGAACAGCTTGCCGACAAAGTCCTTGGCCTTGTTCTCGTCACCGCCGTTCTTCAGCACATAGCCCCAGGCCGAAAGGTAGGTGTAACGGCCGTTACCGGAGGTTTTCGGGTTTGGCACGATGACCTGGACGCCGTCCTTGAGCAAGTCGGGCCAGTCTTTGAGGGCCTTGGGGTTGCCCTTGCGAACGATGAACACGGTCGCCGAAGTGAACGGCGCGCTGTTGTTCGGCAGGCGCGTGACCCAGTTGTCCGGCACCAGCTTGCCGTTGTCGGCCAGGGCGTTGATGTCGGTGGCCATGTTCATGGTGATGACGTCAGCCGGCAGGCCATCGATCACCGAACGGGCCTGTTTGCTGGAGCCACCGAAGGACATCTGCACGGTGATCTTCTCTTTGTGCTCGGCTTCCCAGTGCTTCTGGAACGCGGCGTTGTAATCCTTGTAGAAGTCGCGCATCACGTCGTACGAGACGTTCAGCAGCGGCGCCGGAGCGGCCTGGGCAACGGAGCCGAAGGCCAGGCCTGCGGCCAGAAGCGAGGCACTGAAGAGTTTTTTCACTGCGCATTCCTTGTTCGAGTTGGCGTTAAAGGCATTATGCCAGCGACTATAGCGGTTGGGCTTTAGGCGCTAAAAGATTAAAAAGTGCTTTGCTTATTCCGTTTTTTTGAAAAGCGCGTTGCCACAACGCGAGCAAAACGCCGCGCCGTGCTCATGGCTGTTTTTCCGGCACACCGGGCAGTCGTGCTGCAGTTGTTCACCGCGCATGGCGTTGGCCAGTTCCGCGGTGAAAATCCCGGTGGGCACGGCAATGATCGAGTAACCGGTGATCATCACCATCGACGACAGCACCTGGCCCAGCGGGGTCTTGGGCACGATGTCGCCAAAGCCGACCGTGGTCAGGGTGACGATGGCCCAGTAGATGCCCTTGGGGATGCTGGTAAAGCCATGCTCGGGGCCTTCGACCACGTACATCAGGGTGCCGAACACGGTGACCAGGGTCGAGACGCTGAGCAGGAACACGATGATCTTCTGCTTGCTGCCGCGCAGCGCCGCGAGCAGGTAGTGCGCCTGCTTGAGGTAGGGGCTGAGCTTGAGCACGCGAAAGATCCGCAGCATGCGCACGACGCGGATGATCAGCAGGTACTGGGCATCGCTGTAGTACAGGGCGATGATCCCCGGGACGATCGCCAGCAGGTCGACCAGGCCATAGAAACTGAAGGCGTAGCGCAATGGCTTGGGCGAGCAGTACAGGCGGATCAGGTACTCGACCAGGAAGATCGCGGTAAAGCCCCATTCGATGGCCGCCAGTAGCCCGGCATAGCCTTGGTGCACCTCGTCGATACTGTCGAGGATCACTGTCACCAGGCTGGCAAGAATGATCAGCAGGAGGATCTTGTCGAAGCGCCGGCCGGCCGTGGTGTCGGATTGAAAGACGATGACGTAGAGCCGCTCGCGCCAGCTCGAAGGGGTGTCCATAGGCTCGTTCCAAAGGCAGATGGGCAGAGCCTAGGGGCTGCACCTCAGCTGTGCAAGCGACGCCGGCTGTGGGATGCCGGCAAACGCAGCAGGCGGCCACCGGCGTGCAGCAGCCAGCAGGCGAGAACGAACGGTGCGGTCAGGCCGGCGACCGGCAGCAGGCTCACCGCCGGTTGCAGGGCAATCGCCAGGACAATGGCCAGCAGCGGCAGCCAGGGCCGCTGGCGTTCCTGGCTGAAGGCCAGGGCGGCGAGGGCGGCGTTGAAGCCGAACAGGCCGTTGTAGGCCGCCGTGGCCTCGCCCCCGATCAGCGCCACGCTGCCACCGATGGCCGAGCCGAGCAGGGCCCAGACGGCGGCGTAGCGATTGGAGATCAGCAGGCCAATGGCGATCAGCACGCCGGCCAGTGGCTGGTCGAGCAAGAAGATCTGCCCAAGGCCGCGGGCCAGGGCGAACAGCGGGTTGGCCTCGACACTGGTGCCGGCGGCGCTGGCGGGTTCAGCGATGGCCAGCGCCATCCAGCCAAGCAATACGAACGGCGCGGTGTAGGCGGGCAGCAGTTGCTTGGGGCCGCGCTTGAGCCACTGGTGCACGAGCATGCTGCTCAGGCCGGCGGCGGCGATGATCAGGGGTGGCAGGATCGCCGACCAAGGCAGGGCATAGCTGATCAGCAGGCCGATGAGCACACCGTTGTAGCTGTACAGGCCGGCCTGGCGGTCAGTGCGGTTGTAGCCACGGCGCTGGGCGGTCAGCAGCCCGGCGAGGGCCCCGAGCAGCGCGCCGCCGACCAGGTCGGGCGCGGTCAGGGTGATAGCCAGCAGGCAGCACAGGCCACACAGCGGATTGCGCTGCAGCAGCACCTGGCTGAAGCCGTTGAGCAAGGCCGTGGCCCAGTCGGGGCACGGGTTGACGAAATTCTTGGTGTACATGAGGGCAGTCTGGGTTGATGTGGAGTGGGGAGCCTCTTTGGGCCGGGTTGTCCCACCGGGGGTTTGTGTTGCATTCATCGCGGGTCAAGCCCACTCCCACACAAACACCTGTGGGAGCGGGCTTGACCCGCGATGCGGTCTACCTCAGATCAAGGTCTCGATCCGCAGCGTGTTAGTCGACCCCGGTTTGCCAAAAGGCACACCGGCAGTGATCAACAGCGTGTCGCCGCGGCTGGCCATGCCTTGGGCCTGGGCGATTTCCAGGGCGGTGGAGCAGATTTCGTCAACCTGGCGCAGGCGATCGTTGACCACCGAGTGCACACCCCAGGCCACGCTCAGGCGCCGGGCGGTGGACAGGTTCGGCGTCAGGTTGAGGATCGGCGCCCGTGGCCGCTCGCGCGCAGCGCGCAGGGTCGAAGCCCCCGATTCGCTGTAGTTGACCAGCACCGCCACCGGCAAGATGCCGCTGATGCGGCGGATCGCGCAGCTGATGGCATCCGACACGGTGGCCTCGGCTTTCGGCCGGCCAACGTCGAGCTGGGCCTGGTAGTCCGGGCCGTTCTCGACCTGGCGGATGATCTTGCTCATCATCTGCACCGCTTCCAGCGGGTAGTCACCCGAAGCGGTCTCGGCCGAGAGCATCACCGCATCGGCGCCTTCGGCCACGGCGTTGGCGACGTCGGTGACCTCGGCACGGGTCGGGGCCGGGGAGAAGCGCATCGATTCGAGCATCTGCGTGGCGACCACCACCGGTTTACCCAGTTCGCGGCAGGTGTTGATGATGCTCTTCTGGATCTGCGGCACGCTTTCGGCCGGCACTTCCACGCCCAGGTCGCCACGGGCGACCATGATCGCGTCGCTGAGCTCGGCAATGGCGCGCAGTTGGGTGACCGCCGAGGGTTTTTCGATCTTGGCCATCAGGTAGGCGCGGTCACCGATCAGCTGGCGCGCTTCGACGATGTCTTGCGGGCGCTGCACGAACGACAGCGCCACCCAGTCCACGCCCAGCTCCAGGCCGAAGCTCAGGTCGCGGCGGTCCTTGGCGGTCAGCGGGCTGAGGTCGAGCACCGCTTGCGGCACGTTGACGCCCTTGCGGTCGGACAACTCGCCGCCGTTGAGCACTTCGGTCTCGATTGCGTCGCTGTGCTTGGCGGTCACCCGCAGGCGCAGCTTGCCGTCATCGAGCAGCAGGTCCATGCCCGGTTCCAGCGCGGCGATGATTTCCGGGTGCGGCAGGTTGACCCGCTCAAGCGTACCCGGGGTGCAGTCCAGGTCCAGGCGCAGGGCCTGGCCGCGTTGCAGCTGGACCTTGCCGTCGGCAAAACGGCCGACGCGCAGTTTAGGTCCCTGCAGGTCCATGAGGATGCCCAGCGGGTAGTTGAGCTGGCTTTCTACTTCGCGGATCCACTGGTAGCGCAGGGCGTGGTCTTCGTGCTCGCCGTGGCTGAAGTTCAGGCGAAAGATGTTCACCCCGGCCTCGACCAGCTGGCGGATGTCATCGATGCCCTTGATCGCAGGACCGAGGGTGGCAAGGATTTTGACTTTTTTATCGGGCGTCATGTCAGGCACTCTCGAGGATCAGGATGGCGCGAAAATCGTTGACGTTGGTTCGCGTCGGCTCGGTAACGATCAAGTCATCGAGCGCGGCGAAGTAGCCATAGCCGTTGTTGTTGTCCAGCTCGTCACTGGCCGACAGGCCCAGGGCCGCAGCGCGGGTGTAGCTGTCCGGGGTCATCAGCGCGCCGGCGTTGTCTTCGGAGCCGTCGATGCCGTCGGTGTCACCGGCCAGGGCATAGACCCCGCGCAGGCCCTTGAGGCTTTCGGTCAGGCTCAGCAGGAATTCGGCATTGCGCCCGCCACGGCCATTGCCGCGCACGGTCACGGTGGTCTCGCCACCGGAGAGGATCACGCAGGGCGGCGACAGCGGCTGGCCGTGCTGGACGATCTGCCGGGCGATGCCGGCATGGACCTTGGCCACCTCGCGTGACTCGCCTTCCAGGTCGCCAAGAATCAGCGGGCTGAAACCGGCCTGACGGGCTTTGACCGCAGCTGCTTCAAGCGATTGCTGGGGCCGGGCGATCAACTGGAAGTGGCTGCGGGCCAGGGCCGGGTCATCGGCCTTGACGGTCTCGGAAGCCGGGTTGTTGAGCCAGGCGGTAACCGCCGCGGGCGCTTCGATGTTGTAGCGCTTGAGGATCGCCAGGGCCTCGGCCGAAGTGCTCGGGTCGGCCACGGTGGGGCCGGAGGCGATGACCGTGGCCAGATCCCCGGGTACATCGGAAATCGCATAGGTGTAAACGGTGGCCGGCCAGCAGGCCTTGGCCAGGCGCCCGCCCTTGATCGCCGAGAGGTGCTTGCGCACGCAGTTCATCTCGCCGATGGTCGCGCCGGATTTGAGCAGGGCCTTGTTGATCTGTTGCTTGTCGGCCAGGGTCAGGCCTTCGGCAGGCAGCGCCAGCAGCGCCGAACCACCGCCTGAGAGCAGGAAAATCACCCGGTCGTCAGCCGTGAGGTTGCTGACCATGTCCAGCACCCGCTTGGCCACGGCCAGGCCGGCGGCATCCGGAACCGGGTGGGCGGCTTCGACCACTTCGATTTTCGAACAGCTGGCGCCATGGCCGTAGCGGGTAACCACCAGGCCGGAAACCGGGCCCTTCCAGGCGCGCTCGACAACTTCAGCCATGGCCGCGGCAGCCTTGCCGGCGCCGATGACGATGACGCGACCGCTGCGGTCGCTGGGCAGGTGGGCTTCAAGGACCTGGCGGGGATGCGCGGCATCGATGGCCGTGGCGAACAGCTCGCGCAGAAAGTGTTGCGGATCGACCGACATGGCAGGCTCCAATCTTATTGTTTTTCAAAATCGAAAACGCCCCTGGTTCTGCCTCCGTGCAGGCCGACCCAGGGGCGCTGAAAGCGGCAAGCTTCAAGCTTCAAGCCGCAAGAGAAAGCGGATCGATGCGCGGCCTGCTTTTACTTGCAGCTTGAGGCTTGCAGCTGGCCTCTTACTCTTCACCGCGGATCGAGAAGTTGGCCATGTGCTCAAGGCCCTTGATCAGCGCCGAGTGGTCCCAGTTGGCGCCACCGATGGCCGCGCAGGTGCTGAACACTTGCTGGGCATTGGCGGTGTTGGGCAGGTTGATGTTCAGTTCTTTGGCGCCTTGCAGGGCCAGGTTCAGGTCCTTCTGGTGCAGGCTGATACGGAAGCCTGGGTCGAAGGTGCCCTTGATCATGCGCTCGCCGTGCACTTCGAGGATTTTCGACGAAGCGAAGCCGCCCATCAGTGCTTCACGTACCTTGGCTGGATCGGCGCCGTTCTTGGCGGCGAACAGCAGCGCTTCGGCCACCGCCTGGATGTTCAGGGCGACGATGATCTGGTTGGCGACCTTGGCGGTCTGGCCGTCGCCGCTGCCGCCGACGCGGGTGATGTTCTTGCCCATGACCTGGAACAGCGGCAGGGCGCGTTCGAAGGCGTTCGGGCAGCCGCCGACCATGATGCTCAGGGTCGCGGCCTTGGCACCGACTTCACCACCGGACACCGGCGCGTCGAGGTAGGTGGCGCCGGTGGCCTTGATCTTCTCGGCGAAGGCTTTGGTGGCGGTTGGCGAGATCGAGCTCATGTCGATCACGACCTTGTTCGGGCCGACGCCCTGGGCCACGCCGTTGTCGCCGAACAGCACCGCTTCAACCTGCGGGGTATCGGGGACCATGACGATGATGAATTCAGCTTCCTGGGCCACTTCTTTCGGGTTGGCCAGGGCCACGGCGCCGGCGGCGACCAGGTCGGCAGGGGCAGCATCGTGGTGAGTCGAGAGGAACAGGCTGTGACCGGCTTTTTGCAGGTTCTGCGCCATTGGGCGGCCCATGATGCCGGTGCCGATGAATCCGATTTTAGCCATGAGAAATGCCTCTTGTAATTGTTGGATGCAGGTCAGATCGCGTTATGGGTCTTCAGCCAGCCAAGGCCCGCTTCGGTGGTGGTCAGCGGCTTGTATTCACAGCCCACCCAGCCCTGGTAGCCGATGCGGTCCAGGTGTTCGAAGAGGAAGCGATAGTTGATCTCGCCAGTGCCCGGCTCGTTGCGGCCGGGGTTGTCGGCCAGCTGGATGTGGTTGATCTTGGCCAGGTTGCTCTCCACGGTACGGGCAAGATCGCCCTCCATGATCTGCATGTGGTAGATGTCGTATTGCAGGTACAGGTTGCTGCTCGCCACCTCGGCCTGGATCTCCAGCGCCTGTTTGGTGGTGTTCAGGTAGAAGCCCGGGATGTCGCGGGTATTGATCATTTCCATGACCAGCTTGATCCCGGCGGCCTGCAGCTTGTCGGCGGCAAACTTGAGGTTGTCGACGAAGGTCTTGCGCACCGTGGCGCAGTCCGGGCCTTGTGGGCGGATGCCGGCCAGGCAGTTGACCTGGGTGTTGCCCAGCACCTGGGCGTAGGCGATGGCCAGATCGACACCGGCGCGGAACTCTTCGACACGGGCTGGGTCGCAGGCGATGCCGCGGTCACCCTTGGCCCAGTCGCCGGCCGGCAGGTTGAACAGCACCTGGGTCAGGCCGTGGGCATCGAGCTGCTGCTTGATTTCAGCCGAGCTGAAATCGTACGGGAACAGGTACTCGACACCGCTGAAGCCGGCGTCGGCAGCAGCCTTGAAACGGGCGAGGAAGTCCTGCTCGGTGAACAGCATGGACAGGTTGGCGGCGAAACGTGGCATGGTTGTCTCCTTGCAAAAAGGGGCCCTGTGCACCCGGCAGCAGGGCCTTCGCAGCGATCAGTCGAGCAGGGAAATCGCGGTTGGCGCGTCGTTGCCGACCAGCGCCAGGTCTTCGAATTCGTTGACCGCGTTGATTTCGGTGCCCATGGAAATGTTGGTCACGCGCTCGAGGATAACCTCGACCACCACCGGTACCCGGAACTCTTCAGCCAGCTTTTGCGCCTTGAGCAGGGCCGGGGCGATCTCGCCAGGCTCGGTCACGCGCAGGGCCTTGCAGCCCAGGCCTTCGACCACGGCGACGTGATCGACGCCATAACCGTTGAGTTCTGGCGCGTTGACGTTCTCGAACGCCAGCTGCACACAGTAATCCATCTCGAAGCCACGCTGGGCCTGGCGGATCAGGCCCAGGTAGGAGTTGTTCACCAGCACGTGGACGTAGGGCAGGTTGAACTGCGCGCCCACTGCCAGCTCTTCGATCATGAACTGGAAGTCATAGTCGCCCGACAGTGCCACGACCTTGCGAGTCGGGTCGGCCTTGACCACACCGAGTGCGGCAGGGATGGTCCAGCCCAGCGGGCCGGCCTGACCGCAGTTGATCCAGTGGCGCGGCTTGTAGACGTGGAGGAACTGCGCGCCGGCGATCTGCGACAGGCCGATGGTGCTGACGTAGCAGGTGTCCTTGCCGAATACCTGGTTCATTTCCTGGTAAACGCGCTGTGGCTTGACCGGCACGTTGTCGAAGTGGGTCTTGCGTTGCAGGCTCGATTTGCGCTGCTGGCAGTCTTCGAGCCAGGCGCTGCGGTCCTTGAGCTTGCCGGCGGCTTTCCACTCGCGGGCCACTTCGAGGAACACGTCGAGGGCGGCGCCGGCGTCGGAAACGATACCCAGGTCCGGGGTGAAGACGCGGCCGATCTGGGTCGGTTCGATATCGACGTGGATGAAGCGACGGCCTTCGGTGTAGACGTCAACGGAGCCGGTGTGACGGTTGGCCCAACGGTTGCCGATACCCAGTACCACGTCGGACTTGAGCATAGTGGCGTTGCCGTAGCGGTGCGAGGTCTGCAGGCCGACCATGCCCACCATCAGCGGGTGATCGTCAGGGATGATGCCCCAGCCCATCAGGGTCGGGATCACCGGTATACCGGTCAGCTCGGCGAATTCCACCAGCTTGTCGCAGGCATCGGCATTGATGATGCCGCCACCGGCGACCAGCAATGGACGCTCGGCGGTGTCGAGCATGGCCAGGGCTTTTTCGACCTGGACACGGTTGGCCGCAGGCTTTTGCACCGGCAGCGGCTGGTAGGCGTCGATATCGAATTCGATCTCGGCCATCTGCACGTCGAACGGCAGGTCGATCAGCACCGGGCCTGGGCGGCCGGAGCGCATTTCATAGAAGGCTTTCTGGAACGCATACGGCACCTGGCCGGGTTCCAGAACAGTGGTCGCCCACTTGGTCACCGGCTTGACGATGCTGGTGATGTCGACGGCCTGGAAATCTTCCTTGTGCATGCGGGCACGCGGCGCTTGGCCGGTGATGCACAGGATCGGGATGGAGTCGGCCGAGGCACTGTACAGGCCGGTGACCATGTCGGTGCCGGCAGGGCCGGATGTGCCGATGCACACGCCGATGTTGCCGGCCTTGGTGCGGGTGTAACCCTCGGCCATGTGCGAGGCGCCTTCAACGTGACGAGCGAGGACGTGATCGATACCGCCGACTTTCTTCAGGGCCGAGTACAGGGGGTTGATGGCTGCACCCGGAATGCCAAACGCGGTTTCCACACCTTCGCGGCGCATCACCAGAACGGCTGCATCAATTGCTCTCATTTTGCTCATGGTTTTGTGCCTCTTTGATTTTGTAATTGTATACAAATGGCTTTTCGTCAGAGTGTATTCACGCCAGGCGACTCTGGTCAATCCATTTTCATCGGCGATCGGCGCTTTCGTCGGGAAGCCTTTAAAAATGGCATTTCGTCAGAATTGGTTCATCGCGTCGAAATTATTGTATACAAAAATATTCGCCATTGTGTTCTATTTGTTCTATTGATTTTTACACCTGCCCTCGGGCTTCTAACAACAAGAGGACCTTTCCATGAACGCTTTGACCTTGAAAGTCGCTGTCAGCCTGGTAAACGCTGCGCTGGTGGCCGGGCGCAAGATCTCCTCCGCGCCGTTGACCGTCGCGGTGCTGGATAACGGCGGGCACCTGCTGGCCCTGCAGCGTGAAGACGGCGCCAGTCTGTTGCGTCCGCAAGTGGCGATGGGCAAAGCCTGGGGCGCAATTGCCCTGGGCAAGGGCTCACGCCTGCTGGCGCTGGACGCGCAACAGCGCCCGGCGTTCTTCGCCGCGCTCAATGGTCTGGGTCAAAGCCCGGTGGTGCCGGCGCCGGGCGGGGTGCTGATTCGTAATCAGCAGGGCGTGGTGCTGGGGGCGATCGGTATCAGTGGCGATACGTCGGATATCGACGAGCAGTGCGCAATCAGCGCGATCGAAGAGGCGGGGTTGACGGCGGATGCGGGGGTAGCGGCTTAAGACCTCTGGGGCTGCTTTGCAGCCCATCGCTGGCAAGGCCAGCTCCCACTGGGGTTAGTGTGGGAGCCGACATTGCCGGCGATGCTGACAGCGCGTACTAAGCGTCCGGCTCACAGCCCTTGAGCACCAGACGAATAATGGTCTGCGCCGCCGCTTCATAATCGCTGTCATCAAGCTTGGCCTTGCCGGTGACCACCGAGATCTGCCAGTCGAAGTCGGCGTAGGTCTGGGTCGCGGCCCAGATGCTGAACATCAGGTGGTGCGGGTCGAGCGGGGCGATCTGGCCGCGGTCGATCCAGGCCTGGATGCACTCGATGTTGTGCCGGGCCTGGTCGTTGAGCTGCTCGACCTGGTTCGGGCTCAGGTGCGGCGCGCCGTGCATGATCTCGCTGGCGAACACCTTGGAGGCGAACGGCAGGTCGCGGGAGATGCGCACCTTGGAGCGGATGTAGGCGCTCAGCACTTCTTTGGGATCGCCGTCGGCATTGAACGGCGTCGACGCCTGCATGATCGGCTCGATGATGCTTTCCAGGACCTCGCGGTAGAGGTTTTCCTTGGACTTGAAGTAGTAGTAGACGTTGGGCTTGGGCAGGCCGGCCTTGGCCGCGATATCGCTGGTCTTGGTGGCAGCGAAGCCCTTGTCGGCAAACTCTTCACTGGCCGCGCGCAGGATCAGTTCTTTGTTGCGCTCGCGAATGCTGCTCATGGTTGACGCTGTTCCTCGTGTCTGGCCGCTGGCGGCACCGGGCCTGGGAGGGCGGTTGCGCATGGTAGCACCGCGTTCGCAAGCGGCTCAAGGTGGCGACTTTGAGCTAGACTGTGGCCCTCTCAACCCGCTGGAATCAGGCAAACATGGCAGGAAGCAGTCTTCTGGTATTGATCGACGATATCGCCACGGTACTCGACGATGTCTCGGTAATGACCAAGGTCGCGGCAAAAAAGACCGCAGGTGTGCTGGGCGACGACCTTGCGCTCAACGCCCAGCAGGTTACCGGCGTGCGCGCCGAGCGGGAAATCCCGGTGGTCTGGGCGGTGGCCAAGGGCTCGTTCCTCAACAAGCTGATCCTGGTGCCGGCGGCGCTGTTGATCAGCGCCTTCATCCCCTGGGCGGTGACGCCGCTGCTGATGGTCGGCGGTGCGTTCCTGTGCTTTGAAGGATTCGAAAAACTCGCGCACAAGTTCCTCCACAGCAAGGAAGAGGACCAAGCCGAGCATGCGGCGCTGAGCGAAGCGGTGGCGGACCCTGCGGTCGACCTGGTGGCCTTCGAGCAAGGCAAGATCAAGGGCGCAGTGCGCACCGACTTCATCCTCTCGGCCGAAATCATCGCCATTACCCTGGGCACGGTCGCCGATGCGCCGCTGACTCAGCAGATCATCGTGCTCTCGGGCATCGCCATTGTCATGACCATCGGTGTCTATGGCCTGGTGGCCGGCATCGTCAAGCTTGATGACCTGGGCCTGTGGCTGACCCAGAAGGCTTCCAGCGCGGCCAAGGCGATCGGCAACGGCATCCTGCGCGCGGCACCGTACATGATGAAAAGCCTGTCGGTGATCGGCACTGCGGCGATGTTTCTGGTCGGTGGCGGGATCCTGGTGCACGGCGTGGCACCGCTGCATCACGCCATTGAAGCCTTCAGCGAAGGGCGCGGCGGGGTACTGACCAGCACGCTGCTCAATGCCGGGGTGGGGATTGTCGCGGGTGCTGCGGTGCTGGCGGTGGTTGCGGTTATCGGCAAGCTCTGGCGAGCTGTCAGAGGTTGATGGCCTCATCGCGGGGCAAGCCCGCTCCTACTGTAGGAGCGTGCTTGCCCCGCGATTGTTTTGATCAGAAGTGCGCTTTGACCAGGAAGCTGGCCGTGTTCTGATCGGTATCAAAGGCATCGCTGTCCTTGATGCCGTACTTGTTCTTCCAGTAGTCGTATTCGAAACCGACATACAACTGCTTCTCGCCCCAGTTCAGCGCCTTGCCCAGGTCGTATTTGACCTGCGGGTTGAAGTGCAGGTTGGCGTGGTAGGTACCACGGCGGCTGGTGGCATCGTTGTCGACGACCCAGTCCATGAAACCATCGATGAGGATGTCGGACTTGCCCACAGGAATGGTGTAGGACCATACCGGGGTGATCTGCCAGACGTTGTCACCGGCGCGGCTGCCTTCGGTGTGGCGCTGGTAGAAGTTCAGCTGGAAGTAGTCGAAGCCCGGGATGTCCAGGTCGAAGCCAGGGCCGATCAGGTAGGACTCGGTGTCACCCTCGCCAAACTCGTAGGTCATGGCCAGCAGCACGTCCTTGACCGGGCCGAAGGCCAGCTTCTGGTCGAAGATCTTGCCGAACGACAGGCGCGGGCTGATCTCGCCGTAGTAGGTGTTGGGACCGTTGTTGAAGTCCTTGTCGCCGTTGTAGAAGATCTTGTCGACGAAGATGAAGTTGTCGCCGTACTTCCAGCCATCGGCGTGCTCGAAGGTCACGGTCTGCTGGATCGACGGGTTGACGGCGAAGTTCTTGCCCCACAGGTAGGTCAGGCTGTTGTTCTGCCATTGCAGCAGATCACCGGCGCTGGCGCCGGTGCTGGCCGCCAGCAGGCCGCTGGCGAGGATCAGGCTGTTGGTAATACGCATCGCGTAGTTGCTCCCTTGATTGATTCTGTGTCGGTGCTCTGGTGTGGCACCTTTTGGGTAATTACTTGTCTTCTGAGTCAGTTTTTTTCGATTGGCCACAGCTTTTTGGCAAGAGCTGGGCCAACTTTTCGGGGCTGGCTCAACAATCCTGCTCGACGTCAGACTGAACAGATGAAAAGGGTCTTGCTGGATGGCGTGACGCTTGCCAACCGCCCGAATTCATTGACTGAGCGGTCAGCAAACGCAGACAGGATCCGTCCTGCCCTGAGCGAGGGGGCGCGCAGATTACTGGCTTGCGCGCCGGTCCTCAAGTGCCCCGTCCTGGAGCAGGTGTGGCAAAAACTGTGCGTTTGGTCAGCTTTTAGAAGTGAACCTTAACCAGGGCGCTGGTAACGCTCTGGTTGGTGTCGAGCTTTCCACTGTTCTCGATACCGTATTTGTCTTTCCAGTAGCTGTATTCGATACCCACGTACAACTGCTTGGCGCCCAGGTTCAGGGCCTTGCCCAGGTCGTATTTGACCTGCGGGTTGAACTGCAGGTTGGCGTGGTAGGTGCCGCGCCGGCTCTGGTCGTTATCAACCACCCAGTCCATGTAGCCATCGATCAGCACGTCGGACTTGCCCACGGGGATGGTGTAGGAAAAGGTTGGGGTAATCTGCCAGACGCGATCACCTGGGCGACTGCCTTCGGTGTTGCGCTGCATGATGTTGAGGGTGAAGTAGTTGAAGCCGGGAATCGCCAGGTCAAAGCCGGGGCCGATCAGGTAGGCCTCGTTGTCGCCTTCGCCCGACTCGTAGGTCATGGCGATCAGTACGTCCTTGATCGGGCCGAACTCGAATTTGCGATCGAAGATCTTGCCCAGCGACAGCCGCGGGCTGAACTCACCGTAGTAGGTGTTGCTGCCCTTGTTGCGGTCGGTACCGCCGTTGTAGAAGATCTTGTCGATGAACAGGAAAGTGTCGCCGTACTTCCACTTGTTGGCATGTTCGAAGGTCACCGTCTGCTGGATCGCAGGGTTGACCTGAAAGTCCTTGCCGTAGAGGTAGGTGAGGCTGTTGGTGTGCCAGAGCAGCAAGTCCCCTGCGGCGGCTGGCAAGGTGGCCAGCAGACTGCTACCCAGCAGGAGGGAAGTGGTGATGCCTTTCATGTTGTGATTCCCGGCTTTGTTATTGTTGGTTTTCGGTTTTTTGGCGCGAAGCGCCCCGGCCGACCCGCTCCTACGGGTCGACGGCCTTGCATGTTGCTCGGGTGACGCCGGGCGGCATGCGCCGCCCAAAGGCTCAGTGCTGGTGGGCGGTATCGTTGTGGGCAGCGCGCTCGGCGCCACCGAGGATGTTGAACAGCAGGTTGAGGATCAACGCGCTGACGGTGGCCATGGCAATACCGCTATGGGTGATCGGTTCCATCCACTGTGGCATCTGCGCGAAGAACTCGGGGCGCACCACCGGGATCAGGCCCATGCCGACGCTGACGGCCACCAGCAACTGGTTGCGGCGGTCGGCGATGTCGGCTTCCTGGAGGATCTTGATGCCAGTTGCGGCGACCATGCCGAACATGGCGATCGACGCACCGCCGAGCACCGCAGGCGGAATCGAGGCAATCAGGAACGCCGCTTTGGGCAGCAGGCTGAGCAGGATCAGAAAACCACCGGCGACCACCGTGACGTAGCGGCAACGCACGCCGGTCATCTGCACCAGGCCGATGTTCTGGGCGAACGAGGAGTGGGTGAAGGTGTTGAAAAAGCCGGCCACGAACGACGCGCCGGCATCGCACATCAGGCCGCGACGCAGCATGCCCGGGGTGACTTCACGGTCGGTGACCTTGCCCAGGGCGAGGAACATGCCGGTGGACTCGACGAAGATGATCACCACCACCAGGCACATCGACAGGATCGGCGCCAGGCTGAAGGTCGGCATGCCGAAATGCAGGGGGGTCACCACCTGCACCCAGGGCGCTTCGCTCAGGCCGGAGAGGTCGACCATGCCGATGGAGCCGGCAATGATGTAGCCCAGGCCCATGCCGATGAGTACCGAGACATTGACCCAGAAGCCACGCATGAAGCGGTTGATCAGCAGGATGGTAGCCAGCACCAGGCCGGCGACGATCAGGTAGACGGGGGAGCCGAAGGGTGCGGCATCGGCGCCGCCGCCGGCCCAGTTGACGGCAACCGGGAACAGCGACAGGCCGATCGAGGTGATGACCGTGCCGGTCACCAGGGGTGGGAAGAAACGTACGACCTTGGACATGAACGGCGCGATGATCATGCCGAAGAAACCGGCGGCGATGGTCGCGCCGAAAATCCCCTGCAGGCCGACGCCGGGCATGCCGGCCATGGCCACCATGCTGCCGACCGCAGCAAAGCTTGCGCCCATCATCACCGGCATGCGGATGCCGACAGCGCCAATGCCGAACGACTGGACGATGGTGGCGACACCAGCGACCAGCAGGTCGGCATTGATCAGGAAAGCGACTTCTTCACGAGAAAGTCCGGCGGCTTGACCGATGATCAGCGGCACGGCAATCGCGCCTCCGTACATCAGCAACACATGCTGCAGACCCACCAGGAACAGTTGGAACAGGGGCAGTGGCTGTCGTGGGGGCGCAACAGGGATGTACGCCTTGCGTGACTCGGACATGCAACACCTCGGTTTTGTTTTTATTCTTGGAGCTGCAAGCTTCAAGCGCCAAGCTTCAAGAAGAAGCAGGAGGTCGCGCTTGGCTTGCAGCTTTTTTTTGCTTGCCGGTTACAGCTGGCAGCTTGCGGCTGCCTTAGTGGGTCGGTGCTCCCTTGGCGACCCAGGCGCCAATCAGTTCACGTTCCTGCTGGGTCATCTGAGTGATGTTGCCCAGGGGCATGATCTGCGTTGCCACGGCTTGCGCCTGGATACGCGCGGCCTGTTGCTGGATCTGTTGCGGGGTATCGAGCATCACCCCGGCAGGGGCGGCGCTGAACAGCGGGCTGGTCGGCTTGGCCGAATGGCACACCGCGCAACGTTCCTGGATGACGCTGTGGATCTTGTCGAAACCGGCATCGTCGAGCTTGGCCGTGGTCTCGGCCGGGGCAGCAGCAGGGGCGGCTGGCTGGGCAGGGGCGGCAGCCTGTTCGGCGGCTTTCTCGGCAGCGGTCTTGCCGCCCAGGGCGGTTTCCGGCAGCGGCTGGTACTCGACCTTGGCGGCGGCCTGCTCAGGGGCGCTCGGCATCGGCGCAGGGCCGGTTACGTAAGCCAGGCAGATCATCGCCAGGGCGCCGACCGGCAGGGTCCAGGCGTACTTGTTGCTGTCATGACGGGTGTTGAAGTAGTGACGCACCAACACCGCAGCCACCGCGATACCGCCCAGGATCAACCAGTTGTACTGGCTGCCATAGGTGCTCGGGAAATGGTTGCTGATCATGATGAACAGCACCGGCAGGGTGAAGTAGTTGTTGTGTCGCGAACGCAGCAGGCCCTTGGCCGGCAGCAGCGGATCCGGCGTCTGGTTGGCTTCGATGGCAGCCACCAGCTGACGCTGGGCCGGCATGATGATGCGGAACACGTTACCGACCATGATGGTGCCGATGATCGCGCCGGTGTGCAGGTACGCGCCGCGGCCGCTGAACACCTGGCTGAAGCCGTAGCAGGCGGCAATGATCAACACGAACAGGACCAGGCCGAGCAGGCCAGGGCGCTTGCCCAGGGGCGAATCGCAGAGGAAGTCGTAGATGAACCAGCCGGCGATCAGCGAACCGACACCGATGGCGATGCCTTCACCACCGCTCAGGGTGCTGCCAGGGGCCAGCAGGTAGAGGGTCGGGTTCCAGTAGAACACCAGGCACAGCAGGGCGATGCCCGACATCCAGGTGAAATAGGCTTCCCATTTGAACCAGTGCAGGTTCTCCGGCATTTTTGGCGGAGCCAGCTTGTACTTCTCCAGGTGGTAGATCCCGCCACCGTGAATCGCCCAGAGATCGCCGGACAGACCGTCGCGCGGGTTGGCCCGGTTGAGGTTGTTTTCCAGCCAGACAAAGTAGAACGACGCGCCAATCCATGCCACGCCAGTGATCATGTGAACCCAACGCACGCTCAGGTTCAGCCATTCCAACAGATGTGCTTCCACAGTCTTTACCTCTACCCTGGCACCCTGTAGCCGGGCGCTCAGGTCTTCTCTTATTGGTGGGGGGCGAGGATCAATTGCTCATCCTCATTGAAAAAATGCTCATCGCAGTTGTTGCCAGTGCCACTGCGATCAACCACCAGGAAGTCATCCCGCTTTTCGATCGTCAGCACCGGGTGGTGCCAGACGCCGCGATGGTAATTGATGCCCTGCCTTCCATTACTGATGAAGGCACGGACCAGGTCTGATACAGGTGCATCGCCAACGGGCGCGACCACGATCAGAAAGGGGTTGCCGAGCAGCGGAATGAAAGCCTGGCTGCCCTGCGGATGGCGCTCCAGCATGCGTACGGTCAGTGGCATGTCCAGCGCATCGGCGCGGAAGATGCTGATGATCGCCTTGTCGTCGGGTTGTGCGGTTTCGACCGTGGCCAGACGATGGAAGCGCATGGTCGAGCCGTTGTTGATCATGAAGTGGTCGCTGCCGTCGGTTTCGATCACGTCACCGAAAGGGGCGAAGGCTTCTTTGCTCAGGGGCTCAATCACTAAAGTGCGCATGCGGATTCTCTTTATTCTGTGTTGTGGAGGGTGTCGTTGTTGCGCCGGTCAGGCCCTGGGTACGCTCGCGTAGCGCACTCGGGCCAGCCCGGCGATCGACGCCCTTAAAGCTGCAGCAGGCGGAACAGGGCGATCAGATTGATCTGCGCCAGCGCTTCCTTAAACTCGGCTTCGACCGAGTTGTGGATGCGCTTTTCAAAGGCGGCGAGGATCTGGTGCCGGTTGCTGCCTTTGACCGCCATGATGAACGGGAACTTGAACTTCTCTTTGTAGGCATCGTTGAGCACGGTGAAGCGCTCGAACTCTTCGGCGGTGCACTGGTGGATACCGGCGCCGGCCTGTTCATTGGTGCTCGATTCGGTCAGTTCACCCTGGATCGCGGCCTTGCCAGCGAGGTCCGGGTGAGCGTTGATCAGCGCCAGCTGGGCGGCGTGGTCGGCGCTCAGGAGGATGTCGCTCATGCGCTGGTGCAGGGCTTCGATCTGGTCGGCTTCGTGCAACTGGCCCAGGTCGTAGGCTTTTTCGGCAACCCATGGCGAATGTTCGTAGATGTCGGCGAAGGCTTCGACGAACGCTGTGCGATCCAGGGTCGAAGGCTTCAGTTTCTTGAATGCAGTCATTAGGCGTTCTCGGCTTGGAAAGGGTGGGTGGCATGCCAGTGACGGGCGATGTCCACGCGCCGGGCGAACCAGATCTGCTCATGGCTCTTGGCGTACTCGACGAAGCGCTTGAGCGCAGCCAGGCGGGCAGGGCGGCCGATCAGGCGGCAGTGCAGGCCGATCGAGAGCATTTTCGGTGCCTCGGCGCCCTCTTCGTAGAGCACATCGAAGGCGTCCTTGAGGTACTGGAAGAACTGCTCGCCGCAATTGAAACCCTGTACCTGGGTGAAGCGCATGTCATTGGTGTCCAGGGTGTAGGGGATCACCAGGTGCGGCTTGTCGGTCGGGTTGTTGCGTTCCCAGTAGGGCAGGTCGTCGTCGTAGGTGTCGCTGTCATAGAGGAAGCCGCCTTCCTCCATCACCAGGCGACGGGTGTTCGGCCCGGTGCGGCCGGTATACCAGCCCAGCGGGCGCTCGCCAGTGAGTTCGGTGAGGATGCGGATGGCTTCGAGCATGTGCTCGCGCTCCTGGGCCTCGTCCATGTTCTGGTAGTCGATCCAGCGGTAGCCGTGGCTGCAGATCTCGTGGCCGGCTTCGACCATGGCGCGGATCACGTCCGGATGGCGCTGGGCGGCCATGGCCACGGCGAAGATGGTCAGCGGTACGCCGGTGTCCTTGAACAGCTTGAGCAGGCGCCAGACGCCGGCACGGCTGCCGTACTCGTACAGCGATTCCATGCTCATGTTGCGCGCGCCCTGCAGCGGCTGGGCGGCGACCATTTCCGAGAGGAAGGCTTCGGACTCTTTGTCACCGTGAAGGATGTTGCGTTCGCCACCTTCTTCGTAATTGAGCACGAAAGACAAAGCAATGCGGGCATTCCCCGGCCAGCGCGGATGAGGTGGGGTGTTGCCGTAACCGATCAGGTCGCGAGGGTAATCAGCGCTCACTGCAGTCTTCCTTCTTGTACGTGAATACGGAGGGCGTGGGCACCCGGGTAGGGTATCGGCCACGACGATGGAATGATTGTATACAACTTTGTTTGCGATTTGTAAGCCTGTTTTTTCGCTTTTCTTTGCCTTTTTAGCCACTCCCACCTCTATAAGAAGCCCTGCAAGAAACCTGCCTGATCGGTCAGCTAATGACGGGGTCGTCGGCCATTGGCGTGGTTTTGCGACTGATGGCCTATTTACAGAGGGCGAGCGGCGTGCCAGGAAAGAATACCGAATTATTGTGTACAATTTTATAGAAAAATGTCTTAATAATCCGACAGCCGCACGTTGTCGGATTTCCTGACGCTGGCGTGCGGGTATTTTTTGCCCACAGATAGAACAGAGGCGAGCAAGCAATGGGACGTTTGACCACGCATGTACTGGATGCCGCTCATGGCTGCCCTGGCAGCTCGATCAAGGTCGAGCTGTACCGGGTCGAAGGCCAGCAGCTGGAACTGGTGAACACTACCCTGACCAACAGCGATGGCCGTTGCGACGCACCGCTGCTGCAAGGCGATGATTACCGCAGTGGCGTCTACCAGCTGCAGTTCAGCGCCGGCGATTACTACCGCGCCCGCGGCGTACAACTGCCCGAGCCTGCTTTCCTTGACGTGGTGGTACTGCGTTTCGGCATCAGCGCCGAACAGGATCACTACCACGTGCCGCTGTTGATCTCGCCGTACAGTTACTCGACCTATCGTGGAAGCTAGTTGGTCGCTAGAAGAATCTTCGTAGGTCCCTTGCCCGCTCACACTGCGGGCTTTTTTTTGGGTTCTTCACGGAATCTCGGGGGGCTATGATTCTTGGGTTGGGTTGCGGGCTTATCCATTCGGTGTGGCGCCGCTGTTGGCCCCTTCCGCCCTTACGGCGGGTCCCTTTTGTTCT
>NZ_JBNDLE010000013.1:0-147991 GCF_050435905.1 Pseudomonas sp. 2835
AGGCTGAAGCCATCGCGGGTCAAGTCGGATCGTCGCACCGCCGCTCCCACAGAGTATGTGGGAGCGGCGGTGCGACGCTCGACTTGCCCCGCGATCAGCTTCACATCAGATCCTGAAACTCCCCACCAGCTGCTTCAAACGATTGGCCTGATTCTCCAGGTCATTGCAGGCGCGCAAGGTTGCCTGCAGGTTCTCTACCCCTTCCTGATTCAGCGTATTGATCTCGGTGATGTCGACATTGATCGACTCGACCACGGCTGTCTGCTCTTCGGTGGCGGTGGCCACCGACTGGTTCATGCCGTCGATCTCGCCGATTCGCTGGGTTACGCTGCCCAGCCGCTCGCCGGCCTGGTTGGCGATGCCGACGCTGTGCTGGCTGTGGCTCTGGCTTTCGGTCATGGTGCTGACCGCGACCTGGGCGCCGGCCTGCAGCTCTTCGATGATGCGCTGGACCTGCTGCGCCGAATCCTGGGTGCGGTGGGCGAGGTTGCGGACCTCGTCGGCCACCACGGCAAAGCCGCGCCCGGCCTCGCCGGCACGGGCCGCTTCGATGGCGGCGTTGAGCGCGAGCAGGTTGGTCTGCTGGGAAATGCCGCTGATCACCTCGAGAATCTGGCCGATGTTCACCGTGTTGGCATTGAGCGTCTCGATGTTGCCGCACGAGTCGCTGATTTTCGCCGACAGCTGGTTCATCACCTCGATGGTCTGCTCGACCACCTGCTGGCCCTGCGCTGCCAGGTTGCGCGCGTCGCTGGAGTGCTGCGAGGCAAGGGCGGCGTTCTGGGCGATTTCCTGGGCGGCGGCGCCAAGCTGGTTGATCGCGGCAGCGACGCTGCTGGTGCGGCTCGACTGCTGGTCGGCGTTATGGATCGAGGCGTTCGAGGCGCTGACCACGCGCAGCGCCACTTCATTGACCTGGCCGGTGGCCGAGGCCACTTCGCGGATCGACTCGTGGATGCGCTCGACAAAGCGGTTGAACGACTGGCCGAGGCTGCCGAATTCGTCCTGGCCATGGATGCGCAGGCGCCGGGTCAGGTCGCCTTCGCCTTCGGCGATGTCATGCATGGCCCGGCCCATCACGTGCAGCGGCTCCATCAGCACGCGAATCAGCACGCCGAGCAGGGCAATAATGATCAGCACGGCGATTACCGTGGCCACCACCGCCGAGGTGCGCAGTTCGCTGAGCATGGCGAAGGCGAAGTCCTGGTCGAGTTCCAGCGCCACGTACCAGTCTGCCGAGGGAACGCCGTTGACCTTGGTGAAGGTGATGAACTGCTTGTGGCCATCTCGCTCGGTTTCCTTCAGGCCGCTGCCGACCTGCACAGTCGCTTGCGGATAGGCATCGCTGAGGTTTTTCAGCACCAGATCGGCTTGCGGATGGACGAGGATCTTGCCCGCACCGTTGACGATGAAGGCCTGGCCGTGGCCGTCGAAGTTCAGCGCATTGATGATCGCGCTGATGCTGTCCAGGCTGGTGTCGACGCCGTTGACGCCGATCAGTTGGCCCTGATGCTGCACCGGGGTGGCCAGGGTGATCACCAGCTTGTTGGCCGAGGCGGAAATGTACGGCTCGGTGAGGATGGTCTGGCCGGCACTGGTGGCGGCCTTGTACCAGCCGCGCACCCGCGGGTCGTAGTCGGCGGCGCGATTGCCCAGCGGCACCGACTGCATGTAGCCGTCCTGGCCACCGAAGTAGGTCAGCAAAAAATTGCTGCCGTACACCGGCAGGTTCAGGCTGCGGGTCAGGCTGTCCTTGCCGGCGCCATCGATGGCGATCTGTTGCGACAGCGACTGCAGCAGCTGCATGCGGCTTTGCAGCCAGGTCTGGATGTTGCTGCTGGTCAGGCTGCCCAGTTCCTGCATTGAAGCTTCGGTGTTGCTGCGCAGGGTCTGGCGCTGGCGGTAATCGTTGAACAGGATGAAACAGGTGAAGGCGACAGCGACCACCAGGGCGGCGGCGAGCAGAATCTTGTGGCTGAACTTCAGGTTTTTTGTCATTGCGAGGTCTGTCTGCACAAGGCGGGTCAACGGGTGGGGCGCGGCAATCGGTCGCAGCGCCTTCCTGTGTCGTCCGTTACGGGTAAAAGATTAATCGCAGAACTCACCAGTCGACCAATGGCGGGGCTTTGACGCCAACAAAACCGGGGTGCTCGGGAACCGGATGAGCTTTTTCCCTTCTAAGCTGTCGGTAGGCCATCGCGCCTGCACCCTCATGTCCAGGAGTGACCCTTCATGTCGTTGCGTTCCCTCGCCCTGCTGTCTTTGTGCGTGTTCCTCACTGCGTGCAACAAGATCAACCAGGAAAACTATTCACAGCTCAAGTCCGGGATGACCAAGGTCGAGGTCGAGAAACTGCTCGGTGCGCCGGCTGATTGCTCGGGTGCATTGGGCATGTCCAGCTGCACCTGGGGCGACGAGAAGACCTTTATCAGCGTCCAGTACGCCGGTGACAAAGTGCTGATGTATTCCGGGCAGGGCCTCAAATGAAGCGGTTACATCTGCTGCTGGCGCTGTGCGCCGGGTTGATCCTCGGCGGCTGCGCCAGCACCGGCGCAGGCTCGCTGGAGCCCAAGACCGCCGGCAGCGTCGACCTCAAGCGCTACCAGGGCAAGTGGTTTGAACTGGCGCGTCTGCCGATGTTCTTCCAGCGCGACTGTGCCCAGTCCGAGGCTCATTACAACCTCAAGGCGGACGGCAATGTCGGTGTGCTCAATCGGTGCCAGACCCTGCAAGGCGAATGGCAGGAGGCCAGTGGCACAGCCACTGCGCAGGTGCCGGGCAAGACCGACAAGCTCTGGGTGGAGTTCGACAACTGGTTCTCGACCCTGCTGCCGGGCGTTGCCAAGGGCAACTACTGGATCCTTTATGTCGACGACAAGTACCAGACAGCGCTGGTTGGCAATCCGGATCGCAAGTACCTGTGGATACTTTCGCGCACCCCGACCATTCCGGCCTTGCAGCGCGAAAGCCTGCTGGCCAAGGCGCGCCAGCAGGGCTACGACACCCAGCGGCTGATCTGGCGGGTGACGGACAAGGACATGGCAGCGCACAAGCCTTGAGATGCCCAAATCGCTAGCAAGCCAACTCCGACAGTGTAGGAGCGGGCTTGCCCCGCGATGGCGTAATCAGCCCAACAGGCTGCGCAGCACTCCGGCAAATTCCCGTGCGCTTTCTTCTTCCTGGGCATGACGACCCTGGCGCACGACCCACTGGCCGTTGACCATCACATCACGCACCTGACGGTCACCGCCGGCAAACAGCCAGCGGTTGAGAATGCCGTCTTCACTGGCCGTCGCCAGGTACGGGTCGTTGCCATCGAGCACCAGCCAGTCCGCGCGCTTGCCCACCGCCAGTGCGCCAATCGTCTGGCCCATGGCCTGGGCGCCGCCGTTCAGGGCGGCATCGTACAGGGTGCGCCCGACCATCGGCTGATCGCCACGGTACAGGCGGTTACGGCGCTGGTCGCGCAGGCGCTGGCCATATTCCAGCCAGCGCAGTTCTTCGACCACGCTCAATGACACATGGCTGTCCGAGCCAATCCCCAGGCGCCCGCCGCGGGCCAGGTAATCCACAGCCGGGAAGATGCCGTCGCCCAGGTTCGCCTCGGTGGTCAGGCACAGGCCGGCGACCGCGCCGCTGCGGGCCATCAGTTCGACTTCGTCGGGCTCGGCATGGGTGGCATGCACCAGGCACCAGCGCTGATCCACGTCGGTGTTTTCGTAGAGCCACTGCAACGGCCGGCGCCCGCTCCAGGCCAGGCAGTCATCGACTTCCTTCTGTTGCTCGGCGATATGGATGTGCACCGGGCAGGCCTTGTCGCTGGCAGCCATGACCTCGGCGATCTGCTCCGGTGTTACTGCGCGCAACGAGTGGAAGCACAGGCCCAGGGCCTGCGCAGGTTGTTCGGCGAGCAGCGGCGCCAGGCGGGCCTGCAGGTTCAGGTACTGTTCGGTGCTGTTGATAAAGCGCCGCTGGCCTTCGTTCGGTGCTTGCCCGCCAAAGCCCGAGTGGCTGTACAGCACCGGCAGCAGGGTCAGGCCGATGCCGCTGGTGCGCGCTGCGGCGCTGATACGCAGCGACAACTCCGCCGGGTCGGCGTAGGCCTGGCCCTGGGTGTCGTGGTGAACGTAGTGGAATTCGGCGACCGAGGTGTAGCCGGCCTTGAGCATCTCGATGTACAGCTGGCGGGCAATGACCTGCAGCTGCTCAGGGCTGATCTTGCCGACCAGGCGATACATCAGCTCACGCCAGGTCCAGAAGCTGTCGTTGGGGTTGCCGGCCACTTCTGCAAGCCCGGCCATGGCGCGCTGGAACGCGTGCGAGTGCAGGTTGGGCATGCCCGGCAGTAGTGGGCCGGCCAGGTGTTCGGCGCCTTCGGCCGAGGCGTTGGCCTCGATGCGGGTCAGCAGGCCGTCAGCGCCGACCTCGATTCGGACGTTTTCGGCCCAGCCTGTAGGCAGCAAAGCACGTTCGGCAAAGAAGACGGACATCGGCACGGCACCTCATTGTGATTATTTGTATATACATATACAGACGTTTGCCTGCTGGGTAAACTCCGGCAAGCTACGGTTCATTCAACCGAACAAGGATATCTTCCGTGCCGACACCTCCTGTCTCCGCGCTGGTTGCCCAGATGGGCGAGGGTCCGGCGCCGCTGTACGCCCGGGTCAAACAGATGATCGCCCAGCAGATCCAGAATGGCAGCTGGCCGCCGCATCACCGGGTGCCGTCTGAAAGCGAACTGGTCAACCAGTTGGGCTTCAGCCGCATGACCATCAACCGCGCGTTGCGCGAGCTGACCGCCGAAGGCCTGCTGGTGCGCATGCAGGGCGTCGGTACCTTCGTTGCCGAGCCCAAGAGCCGTTCGGCGCTGTTCGAGGTCAACAACATTGCCGACGAGATCGCCGCCCGTGGCCACGAGCACAGCTGCCAGGTGATCATCCTCGCCGAAGAGGCCGCCGGTTCCGAGCGCGCCCTGGCCCTGGACATGCGTGAAGGCCAGCGGGTGTTCCATTCGCTGATCGTGCATTACGAGAACGGTGTCGCGGTGCAGATCGAAGACCGCTTCGTTAATGCCGCGGTAGCGCCCGAATACCTCCAGCAGGACTTCACCCGGCAAACGCCCTACGCCTACCTGTCCCAGGTCGCACCCTTGACCGAGGGCGAACACGTGGTCGAGGCGATTCTTGCCGACCCGGATGAATGCCGCCTGCTGCAAATCGAACCGGGCGAGCCGTGCCTGCTGATCCGCCGCCGCACCTGGTCGGGGCGCCAGCCAGTGACTGCCGCTCGTCTGATTCATCCCGGATCCCGTCATCGCTTGGAAGGACGCTTCAGCAAATGAGCCAGTTGCAGGTATTACGCGCCAAAGACTACCCCCGCATGCCATGGAAGAACGGCGGCGGCAGCACCGAAGAAATCACCCGCGACGCCGGCGTCGGCCTGGACGGCTTCGGCTGGCGCCTGTCGATTGCCGACATCAGCGAGTCCGGTGGTTTTTCCAGCTTTGCCGGTTATCAGCGGATCATCACCGTGCTCGAGGGCGAGGGTATGCGCCTGCAGGTCGATGGCCAGCCGACGCGCCCTTTATTGCCGTTCGATGCCTTTGCCTTCAGTGGCGAGAGCCAGGTCAGTTGCAGCCTGCTTGGCAGTTCGATTCGCGATTTCAACCTGATTTACTCTCCCGAGCGTTACCACGCGCGCCTGCAATGGCTCGATGGCAGTCAGCGGGTGTTCAGTTCGGCCACGACCCTGCTGCTGTTTGCCGTGGCTGCCCAGGTCGAGGTGGCGCTGGACACCGGTGTGCAGTTGCTCGGGCGCTATGACTGCCTGCACCTGGACGCCAACCAAGGCCTGCAGACCCTGAACATCCAGGGGCTTTGCTGTCTGATCGAGCTCAGTCCGCGTTAAGTTTGTTACGCCCCGCCGAGTCTCTCGGCCGGGGCTGTTACCGATTGACCCAAAATGGTGCAACGCCACGGGTCCCGTTTGCTTGACCGCTCATCCCTCAAAATTTTTTTTATTTCGCCACAGCCCGCACATCGCGGGGCTCTAGCACCTGCGTTGGCGTCTGGAAATGCGACGCGCAATGGAGTTGGCACTTCAATTGCCTATGCTTGTACATACAAGTAAAGATGTGTTTGTATAAGTGCCATGACCCACCCAATGCCTGGGTTGCTCTGGACCGATCGCTTAGGAGCCATTTCCGTGACTGACAACAACTTCAAGAAATTCCGTGACGTCGAAATCCGCGCAGCGCGCGGCAACAAGCTAACCGCCAAAAGCTGGCTGACTGAAGCACCGTTGCGCATGCTGATGAACAACCTCGACCCGGAAGTCGCCGAGAACCCGAAAGAGCTGGTGGTGTACGGCGGTATCGGCCGTGCCGCGCGTAACTGGGAATGCTACGACAAGATCGTCGAGAGCCTGACCAACCTGAACGACGACGAAACCCTGCTGGTGCAGTCGGGCAAGCCGGTCGGCGTGTTCAAGACCCACAGCAACGCCCCGCGCGTACTGATCGCCAACTCCAACCTGGTACCGCACTGGGCCAACTGGGAACACTTCAACGAACTGGATGCCAAGGGCCTGGCCATGTACGGCCAGATGACCGCCGGTAGCTGGATCTACATCGGCAGCCAGGGCATCGTCCAGGGCACCTACGAAACCTTCGTCGAAGCCGGTCGCCAGCACTACAACGGCAGCCTCAAGGGCAAGTGGGTACTGACCGCGGGCCTGGGCGGCATGGGCGGCGCCCAGCCACTGGCGGCGACCCTGGCCGGTGCCTGCTCGCTGAACATCGAATGCCAGCAGAGCCGCATCGACTTCCGCCTGAGCAGCCGTTATGTCGACGAGCAAGCCAATGACCTGGACGACGCCCTGGCGCGCATCGCCAAATACACCGCCGAAGGCAAGGCCATCTCCATTGCCCTGCTGGGCAACGCCGCCGAAATCCTCCCAGAGCTGATCAAGCGTGGCGTGCGCCCGGACATGGTCACCGACCAGACCAGCGCCCACGACCCGCTCAACGGCTACCTGCCAGCCGGCTGGACCTGGGAGCAATACCGCGATCGCGCGCAGACCGAACCGGCTGCGGTGGTCAAGGCCGCCAAGCAATCGATGGCCGTCCACGTTCAAGCCATGCTCGAGTTCCAGAAGCAGGGCGTGCCGACCTTCGACTACGGCAACAACATCCGCCAGATGGCCAAGGAAGAGGGCGTTACCAATGCCTTCGACTTCCCAGGCTTCGTACCGGCCTACATTCGTCCGCTGTTCTGCCGTGGTATCGGTCCGTTCCGCTGGGCGGCGCTGTCGGGCAACGCCGAAGACATCTACAAGACCGACGCCAAGGTCAAGGAACTGATCCCGGACGACGCCCACCTGCACAACTGGCTGGACATGGCCCGCGAGCGCATCAGCTTCCAGGGCCTGCCAGCGCGTATCTGCTGGGTCGGCCTGGGCCAGCGCGCCAAGCTGGGCCTGGCGTTCAACGAAATGGTCCGCCGCGGCGAGCTGTCGGCGCCGATCGTCATCGGCCGCGACCACCTGGACTCCGGCTCGGTATCCAGCCCGAACCGTGAAACCGAATCGATGCAGGACGGTTCCGACGCCGTCTCCGACTGGCCGCTGCTCAACGCCCTGCTCAACACCGCCAGCGGCGCGACCTGGGTCTCCCTGCACCACGGTGGTGGCGTGGGCATGGGCTTCTCCCAGCACTCGGGCATGGTCATCGTCTGCGACGGTACCGACGAGGCTGCCGAACGAATCGCCCGGGTACTGACCAACGACCCGGCTACCGGTGTCATGCGTCACGCCGATGCCGGTTATCAGATCGCCATCGACTGCGCCAAGGAACAAGGCTTGAACCTGCCGATGATCACGCGCTGATCTGCGGTAAATGGTTGATACTGATATCTATGCAGGCGCCTACGCCTCACGAGTACGGAGCATTAACGTGACTGAATTGACCCTGAAGCCTGGCACCCTGACCCTGGCTCAGCTGCGTGCGATCTACCAGCAGCCGGTAAAACTCAAGCTGGATTCCAGCGCTGACCAGCAGATCGACGCCAGCGTCGCCTGTGTCGAGCAGATTCTCGCGGAAAACCGCACTGCCTACGGCATCAACACCGGTTTCGGCCTGCTGGCCTCGACCCGTATCGCCAGCCACGACCTGGAAAACCTCCAGCGCTCGCTGGTGCTGTCCCACGCCGCCGGCGTCGGCCAGCCGATCGACGATGCCCTGGTGCGCCTGATCATGGTGCTCAAGGTCAACAGCCTGAGCCGTGGTTTTTCCGGCATCCGCCGCAAGGTGATCAACGCCCTGATCGCGCTGATCAACGCCGAGGTCTATCCGCACATCCCGCTCAAAGGTTCGGTCGGCGCGTCCGGCGACCTCGCCCCGCTGGCGCACATGTCGCTGGTACTGCTGGGTGAAGGCAAGGCGCGCCACAACGGCCAATGGCTGTCGGCCACCGAAGCCCTGGCGGTTGCCGGCCTTGAGCCGCTGACCCTGGCGGCCAAAGAAGGCCTGGCGCTGCTCAACGGTACTCAGGCGTCCACCGCCTTTGCCCTGCGCGGCCTGTTCGAAGGTGAAGACCTGTTCGCCGCAGCCATGTCGGTTGGCGGCCTGACCGTCGAAGCGGTGCTGGGTTCGCGTTCGCCGTTCGATGCGCGCATCCACCAAGCCCGTGGCCAGCGCGGCCAGATCGATGCCGCCGCGTGCTACCGCGACTTGCTGGGTGATGGCAGCGAAGTCTCCGCTTCCCACGAGAACTGCGGCAAGGTCCAGGACCCGTACTCGCTGCGTTGCCAGCCACAGGTCATGGGCGCCTGCCTGACTCAGTTCCGCCAGGCTGCCGAAGTACTGGTGATCGAAGCCAACGCCGTGTCCGACAACCCGCTGGTGTTCGCCGCCGAAGGTGATGTGATCTCCGGTGGTAACTTCCACGCGGAGCCGGTGGCCATGGCTGCCGACAACATGGCCCTGGCCATCGCCGAAATCGGTTCGCTGAGCGAGCGCCGCATCTCGCTGATGATGGACAAGCACATGTCCCAGCTGCCGCCGTTCCTGGTTGCCAATGGCGGGGTCAACTCCGGCTTCATGATCGCCCAGGTTACCGCTGCGGCCCTGGCCAGTGAGAACAAGGCCCTGGCGCACCCGCACAGCGTCGACAGCCTGCCGACCTCGGCCAACCAGGAAGACCACGTGTCGATGGCCCCGGCTGCCGGCAAGCGCCTGTGGGAAATGAGCGACAACGTACGCGGCATCCTTGCCATCGAATGGCTGGCCGCCTGCCAGGGCCTGGACCTGCGCGAAGGCCTGAAAACCTCGCCGAAGCTGGAACAGGCGCGTCAAACCCTGCGCAGCAAGGTTGCCTACTACGACAAAGACCGCTTCTTCGCCCCGGACATCGAGGCGGCTATCGCACTGCTGGCCGAAGGGCGCCTGACCGGCCTGCTGCCGGCCAAGGTCCTGCCTAGCCTGTAATTGCTCCCGGGGCCCTTCGCGGGGCAAGCCCGCTCCCACCTCGGGGGCGGGCTTGCCCCGCGATTGGCGCGCCCGTTCATTCTCACGACCAGAACAAGAATAAGGACGTGACATGCAAGAAGCTCAAGGACTCAAGCGCGGGCTGACCGCGCGACACATTCGTTTCATGGCGCTGGGCTCTGCGATCGGTACAGGGCTGTTCTACGGTTCCGCCTCGGCCATCCAGATGGCCGGCCCTGCAGTGCTGCTGGCCTACCTGATCGGTGGAGCAGCAGTCTTCATGGTCATGCGCGCGCTGGGCGAAATGGCTGTGCACAACCCCGTGTCCGGCTCGTTCGGCCACTACGCCAGCACCTACCTGGGGCCGATGTCGGGGTTTATCCTCGGCTGGACCTATGCCTTTGAAATGATCATCGTCTGCCTCGCTGACGTCACTGCCTTCGGCATCTATATGGGCTTCTGGTTTCCGGAAGTGGCGCGCTGGATCTGGGTGCTGGGCATCGTCTTCCTGATCGGCGGCTTGAACCTGTGCAACGTCAAGGTGTTCGGCGAGATGGAGTTCTGGCTGTCGCTGCTCAAGGTTGGCGCCATCGTCGCAATGATCCTCGCCGGCTTCGGCATCATGGCCTTCGGCCTGAGCAATGCCGGTGCCGACAATGCCGTGGGTATCAGTAACCTGTTCGAGCATGGCGGCTTCATGCCTAACGGCATTGGTGGCCTGATCGCTTCGTTCGCCGTGGTGATGTTTGCCTTCGGCGGTATCGAGATCATCGGCATCACCGCCGGTGAAGCCAAGGACCCGCAGCGCGTCATCCCCAAGGCGATCAACGCCGTGCCGATGCGCATCCTGCTGTTCTATGTGCTGACCCTGTTTGTATTGATGTGCCTGTACCCATGGCCGCAAATCGGCAGCCAGGGCAGCCCGTTCGTGCAGATCTTCAGCAACCTGGGGATTGGCTCGGCGGCGACCGTGCTGAACATCGTGGTGATTTCCGCCGCGGTCTCGGCGATCAACAGCGACATCTTCGGCGCCGGGCGCATGATGTACGGCCTGGCCCAGCAAGGGCAGGCGCCCAAAGGCTTTGCCAAGATCTCCCGGCATGGCGTGCCGTGGATGACCGTGCTGGTCATGGGCGCGGCGTTGCTCGGCGGTGTGGTGCTCAACTACCTGATCCCGGAGAACGTGTTCCTGCTGATCGCCTCGATCGCCACCTTCGCAACTGTCTGGGTGTGGCTGATGATCCTGGTGACCCAGGTCGCCATGCGCCGCAGCATGAGCCGCGAAGAAGTCGCCCAGCTGAAATTCCCGGTACCGTTCTGGCCTTATGGTCCGGCGGCGGCGATCGCCTTCATGCTGTTCGTCTTCGGCGTACTCGGGTACTTCCCTGATACGCAAGCCGCGCTGCTGGTGGGCGTGGTCTGGGTACTGTTCCTGGTGGTGGCCTACAAGCTCTGGTGCAAGCCGCAGGTGGTTGCCGCCGAGCAACCGCTGGTGCAGGAACCTTCTCAACTCTGATCAAGGAGACTCTGGATGAAAACCCTCTGGCAGCATTGCCATGTGGCAAGCATGGCGCAAGGCACCTACTCGATCATCGAGGATGCGGCGATCGTCACCAGCGCCGGCCATATCGAATGGATCGGGCCGCGCCAGCAGCTGCCGGTCCTGGTCGCTGACAGAACCGTGGACCTGGGCGGCGCCTGGGTCACCCCGGGGTTGATCGACTGCCACACCCACGCGGTGTTTGGCGGCAACCGCAGCGGCGAGTTCGAGCAGCGCCTGCAAGGCGTCAGTTATGCCGAGATCGCCGCCCAGGGTGGCGGTATCGCCAGCACCGTGCGCGCGACCCGCGCGGCCAGCGAGGACCAACTGTTCGCCAGCGCCCGCCAGCGCGTGCAGGCGCTGATGCATGATGGCGTCACCACCCTGGAGATCAAGTCCGGCTACGGCCTTGACCTGGCCAGCGAGCGCAAGCTGCTCAAGGTTATCCGCCGCCTTGGCGAGGAGCTGCCACTGACCGTGCGCAGCACCTGCCTGGCAGCCCACGCCTTGCCACCGGAATACAAGGATCAGGCTGACGACTACATCAGCCATATCTGCGACGAAATGCTCCCGGCCCTGGCCGCCGAGGGCCTGGTGGATGCAGTGGATGCCTTCTGCGAGTACTTGGCGTTCTCGCCGGCCCAGGTCGAGCGGGTGTTCATCAAGGCCCGTGAACTGGGGCTGCCGGTCAAGCTGCATGCCGAGCAACTGTCGTCGCTGGCCGGTTCGAGCCTCGCGGCGCGCTACCAGGCGCTGTCGGCCGATCACCTGGAGTTCATGACCGAAGACGACGCCATTGCCATGGCGGCGGCCGGGACCGTGGCGGTATTGTTGCCAGGTGCGTTCTACTTCCTGCGCGAAACCCAGTTGCCACCGATGGATGCCCTGCGCAAGCATGGGGTGAAAATCGCCATTGCCAGCGACCTCAACCCCGGTACTTCGCCGGCGCTGTCGCTGCGGCTGATGCTGAACATGGCCTGTACCCTGTTCCGCATGACCCCGGAAGAAGCTCTGGCCGGCGTCACCCTGCACGCGGCAACCGCCCTGGGCCTGGGCGACAGCCATGGTTCGCTGGAAGTGGGCAAGGTTGCCGACTTTATCGCCTGGCAAATCGAACGACCGGCCGACCTGGCCTACTGGCTCGGCGGCGACCTGCCCAAGCGGGTAGTGCGCCTGGGCGATGAAATTTCCAATTGAGAGAGGGCGTATGGACAAGGTACTGAATTTTCACCAGGGCACGCTGCCGCTGCTGATCAGCATGCCCCACGCCGGTTTGAAGCTGACCCCGGCGGTGCAGGACGGCCTGGTCGAGCAGGCGCAAAGCCTGCCGGACACCGACTGGCACATTCCGCGGTTGTACGAGTTTGCCAAAGGCCTGGGCGCGAGTGTGGTCGCGGCCGAGTACTCGCGTTTCGTCATCGACCTGAACCGCCCCGACGACGACAAGCCGCTGTACGTCGGTGCCACCACCGGCCTGTACCCGGCCACGCTGTTTGAGGGCGAGCCGTTGTTCAAGGATGGCCAGGCGCCCTCGGCGCAGGAGCGGGCGGGGTACCTGGAAGCCATCTGGCGGCCCTATCACGACACCCTTCGCAGCGAGCTGGCGCGCCTGCGCGAGCAGTTCGGCTACGCCTTGCTGTGGGATGCCCACTCGATCCGCTCGCTGATCCCACACCTGTTCGACGGCAAGCTGCCGGACTTCAACCTCGGCACCTTCAATGGCGCCAGTTGTGATCCGCAGTTGGCCGAACGGCTGCAAGGTGTTTGTGCAAAATTTGAGCAGTACAGTCACGTGCTTAATGGCCGCTTCAAGGGTGGGCATATCACTCGCCACTATGGCGACCCGGCTAACAACATTCATGCGGTGCAGCTGGAGCTGGCGCAGAGCACCTACATGGAAGAGGTCGAGCCGTTCGAGTACCGCGAGCACCTGGCGGCGCCGACCCAGGTGGTGTTGAAGCAGTTGCTCGAGACGGTGCTGGCGTGGGGCAAGGAGCGCTATTCGCGCTGATTGCGCGGCGCCTGCATCGCGGGGCAAGCCCGCTCCCACAGTTCTCGTTGGAGCGGGCTTGCCCCGCGATGAGGCCCCAAAGCCATCACAGGTACATGCTCAAAGCGCAATTCAGGTTTATGATGCCCAACGGCAGAATAATTCCCACACGGAGTGCGTAATGCAGACCTTGTACCCGCAGATCAAACCCTACGCCCGGCACGATCTGGCCGTGGAAGCACCGCATGTGCTGTATGTCGATGAAAGCGGTTCGCCGGAAGGTCTGCCGGTGGTGTTCATCCATGGTGGCCCGGGTGCCGGCTGCGATGCCCAGAGCCGCTGCTACTTCGACCCCAACCTGTACCGCATCATCACTTTCGACCAGCGCGGCTGCGGCCGTTCCACCCCGCATGCCAGCCTGGAAAACAACACCACCTGGCACCTGGTCGAAGACCTGGAGCGCATTCGCAAGCACCTGGGTATTGAAAAGTGGGTACTGTTTGGCGGCTCCTGGGGTTCGACCCTGGCCCTGGCCTACGCCCAGACTCACCCCGAGCGCGTGCATGGGCTGATTTTGCGTGGCATCTTCCTGTGTCGCCCGCAGGAAATCGAATGGTTCTACCAGGCCGGCGCCAGCCGCCTGTTCCCCGATTACTGGCAGGACTACATCGCACCGATCCCGGCCGAAGAGCGCGGCGACCTGGTCAAGGCCTTCCACAAGCGCCTGACCGGCAACGACCAGATTGCCCAGATGCATGCGGCCAAGGCCTGGTCGACCTGGGAAGGGCGCACCGCGACCCTGCGGCCCAACCCGCTGGTGGTCGATCGCTTCTCCGAGCCGCAGCGCGCGCTGTCGATTGCCCGGATCGAATGCCACTACTTCACCAACAATGCCTTCCTTGAACCGGACCAGCTGATCCGCGACATGCCGAAGATCGCCCACCTGCCGGCGGTGATCGTGCATGGCCGTTACGACGTGATCTGCCCGCTGGACAACGCCTGGGAGCTGCACCAGGCCTGGCCGAACAGTGAGCTTAAGGTGATTCGCGACGCCGGCCACGCGGCCTCGGAGCCCGGCATCACCGACGCCCTGGTGCGCGCCGCCGACCAGATGGCCCGGCGCCTGCTCGACCTGCCCCTGGAAGAAGCATGAAGGGCTTGCTGCAACGCGTGCGTGGCGCGCGGGTGAATGTCGAGGGTAAAACCGTTGGCGCGATCGACCAGGGCCTGCTGGTGCTGGTCGCGGTCGAGCCCGGCGATACCCGCGCGCATGCCGACAAACTATTGCACAAGCTGCTCAATTACCGGGTGTTCAGCGACCCACAGGGCAAGATGAACCTGTCGCTCAAGGATATCGGTGGCGGTCTGCTGCTGGTGTCGCAGTTCACCCTGGCCGCCGATACCCAGAGCGGCCTGCGCCCGAGCTTCTCGACTGCTGCGCCGCCAGCGCTTGGCGCCGAGCTTTTCGACTATTTGCTGGCCCAGGCGCAAGGGCTGCACGCGACGGTTGCCAGTGGTCAGTTCGGGGCTGACATGCAGGTGCACCTGGTCAATGATGGCCCGGTAACATTTATGTTACAAATCTGATGGCAAAAAACCCCTGTTTGCGGGAAAACAAGCGGTTTTGTAGCATAAATAGTTTGTTCAGCCTGATGCGTTGTAACGCGGCCTGCTGGATAATCGCGCGCTATGTGGGCCTGCGTTCGCAGGTTCGTTTCACTCTGACTTGAGACTGTCCGGAACCGTTTGGGGAATCATTGCGCCCTTTCGGAGTCCGAACAGTGCTCGCCAACCTGGCATATGTCGCTGGCCGTTGGTTTTATGATCTGTTTTCGGCGAGGGTTGCTCGTGATTGTAAGTCCCTGTAATGCACCAAGAACTCCTGGCAATCGGCTGCGCACGGCGCTGTTGGCAGGCGCAACGCTGGTAAGCCTGCTCGGCGCAGGCCAGCTCTGGGCGTTCAACCTTGACGATGTCGCGGCCAAGGCGAAGGATCTTGCCGGACAAAAGTACGAAGCGCCGAAAAGCAATCTGCCGGCAGTGTTCCGTGACATGAAGTACGCGGACTACCAGAAAATCCGCTTCCTCAACGAAAAAGCCGAGTGGGCCAAGGACAAGACGCCGTTCAAGCTGTCCTTCTACCATCAGGGCATGCATTTCGACACCCCGGTGAAGATCAACGAAGTCACCGCCAAGGCGGTGAAAGAGATCAAGTACGACCCGAGCCGCTTCGATTTCGGCGACCTGCAGTTCGACGCCAAGGCCACTGAGCAACTGGGTTACGCCGGTTTCCGTGTGCTTTACCCGATCAACAAGGCCGACAAGCAGGATGAAATCATGACCCTGCTGGGCGCCAGCTATTTCCGCGTGGTCGGCAAGGGCCATGTGTATGGCCTGTCCGCCCGTGGCCTGGCGATCGACACCGCGCTGCCGTCGGGCGAAGAGTTCCCGCGCTTCACCGAGTTCTGGGTCGAGCGCCCGAAACCGACCGACAAGCAACTGGTGATCTACGCGCTGCTCGATTCGCCGCGCTCCACCGGCGCCTACCGCCTGACCCTGCGTCCGGGCAGCGACACCATTGTCGACGTGCAGTCCAAGGTATTCCTGCGTGACCACGTCAGCCGCCTGGGCATCGCCCCGCTGACCAGCATGTTCCTGTTCGGCGGCAATCAGCCGTCCAAGGTGCTCAACTACCGTCCGGCCCTGCACGACTCTGAAGGCCTGTCGATCCACGCCGGCAACGGCGAGTGGCTGTGGCGCCCGCTGAACAATCCGAAACACCTGGCCGTGAGCAACTTCAGCGTCGAGAACCCGCGTGGTTTCGGCCTGCTGCAGCGCCAGCGCGAGTTCAGCCAGTTCGAAGACCTCGACGACAACTACCAGAAGCGTCCAAGCGCCTGGATCGAGCCGGTCGGTGACTGGGGCAAGGGTACTGTCGATCTGGTCGAGATCCCGACTGCCGACGAAACCAACGACAACATCGTGGCCTTCTGGAGCCCGGAGAAACTGCCGGAGCCAGGTACCCCGTTCGAGTACGCCTACCGCCTGCACTGGACCATCGACGAGTCCGAGTTCCACTCGCCGAACCTGGGCTGGGTCAAGCAGACCCTGCGCTCGACCGGTGACGTCAAGCAGTCCAACCTGATCCGCCAGCCCGATGGTAGCGTTGCCTTCCTGGTCGACTTCGAGGGCCCGGTGCTGGCCAAACTGCCGGAAGACACCGCAGTGCGTAGCCAGGTCAGCGTTGGCGACAATGCCGAAGTGGTCGAGAACAACCTGCGTTACAACCCGGAAATCAAAGGCTGGCGCCTGACCCTGCGGTTGAAGGTCAAGGATCCGAGCAAGTCTGTGGAAATGCGCGCGGCGCTGCTGCGTGACGTTCCGGTCGAGCCGGCCAAGCCTGCCAAACCAAGCAAGCAGGACAAAGCCGCGGCCAAACACGCCAAGGCCGACAAGCCTGCCGAGCAACCTGCCGCCGACGCGGCGTCCACCACCGGGGCACCGGCCACCACCGAACAGGTGCTGACCGAGACCTGGAGCTATCAGTTGCCTGCCGATGAGTAATGCCCATACCCGGCCAGAATCGCTCAGCGAATACCTGGCCCACCTGCCCCTGAGCGACGAGCAGCGCGCGGAACTCGCCCGCTGCGCCTCGTTCAGCGAGCTGCATCAACGCCTGTCTGCCCAGCCGGGCGCCGACGCTGCCGAGGCCGTCCAGGCCTCGGTGGGCGAGCGCCTGCACGTGACCTGCGCCGAAGAGCTGCAAGACGCCGAGATGCTCGCGGTGGATGGCAGCGGCCGGGTGTGCCTGAAGGCCACGCCGCCGATCCGTCGCACCCGGGTAATCCCCGAGCCGTGGCGGACCAACATCCTGATCCGTGCCTGGCGCCGCCTGACCGGCCGTACCAACGCGCCGGCCCCGGAAAAACGCGAGCTGCCCAAGGCGCGCTGGCGCTGGGTCGGCTCGATGCGCCGCTACATCCTGCTGGCGCTGATGCTCGGCCAGACCATCGTCGCCGGCTGGTACATGAAGGGCATCCTGCCGTACCAGGGCTGGTCGTTCGTCGACCTCGACGAAGTCATGCACCAGCCGCTGCTGCAAACCGCCACGCAAGTCTGGCCTTATGCGCTGCAGACCAGCATCCTGATCCTCTTCGGGATTCTCTTCTGCTGGGTCTCGGCGGGTTTCTGGACCGCGTTGATGGGCTTTCTCGAGCTGCTCACCGGGCGTGACAAATACCGCATCTCCGGCAGCAGTGCCGGCAACGAGCCGATCGAAGCCGGTGCCCGCACCGCGATCGTCATGCCGATCTGCAACGAAGATGTGCCGCGGGTGTTCGCCGGCCTGCGGGCGACCTTCGAGTCGGTAGCCGCCACCGGTGACCTCGACCGCTTCGACTTCTTCGTGCTCAGCGACACCAACGACACCGACATCGCCGTGGCCGAGCAACAGGCCTGGCTGGAAGTCTGCCGCGAGTCCAAGGGCTTCGGGCGGATCTTCTATCGCCGCCGTCGCCGCCGGGTCAAACGCAAGAGCGGCAACCTCGACGACTTCTGCCGTCGCTGGGGTGGCGACTACCGCTACATGGTGGTGCTCGACGCCGACAGCGTGATGAGCGGCGAATGCCTGACCAGCCTGGTACGCCTGATGGAGGCCAACCCGGACGCCGGGATCATCCAGACGGCGCCGAAAGCCTCGGGCATGGACACCCTGTATGCGCGCATGCAGCAGTTCGCCACCCGCGTCTACGGCCCGCTGTTCACCGCCGGCCTGCACTTCTGGCAGCTCGGTGAGTCGCACTACTGGGGCCACAACGCAATCATCCGCATGAAGCCCTTTATCGAGCACTGCGCCCTGGCGCCGTTGCCGGGCAAGGGCGCGTTTGCCGGTGCGATCCTCTCCCACGACTTCGTTGAAGCAGCGCTGATGCGCCGGGCCGGCTGGGGCGTGTGGATTGCCTACGACCTGCCGGGCAGCTACGAAGAACTGCCGCCGAACTTGCTCGACGAGCTCAAGCGCGACCGGCGCTGGTGCCACGGCAACCTGATGAACTTCCGCCTGTTCCTGGTCAAAGGCATGCACCCGGTACACCGTGCGGTGTTCCTCACCGGGGTGATGTCGTACCTGTCGGCGCCGTTGTGGTTCTTCTTCCTGGTGCTGTCGACCGCGTTGCTGGCGACCAACACCCTGATGGAGCCGCAGTATTTCCTCGAGCCGCGCCAGCTCTATCCGTTGTGGCCGCAGTGGCACCCGGAAAAAGCCATCGCGCTGTTCTCCACCACCATCGTGCTGCTGTTCCTGCCCAAGCTGCTCAGCGTCATCCTGATCTGGGCCAAGGGTGCGAAAGAGTTCGGCGGGCGCTTCAAGGTCACCGTATCGATGCTGCTGGAGATGCTCTTCTCCATGCTCCTGGCGCCGGTGCGGATGATCTTCCACACCCGCTTCGTGCTCGCCGCATTCCTCGGCTGGGCTGCGACCTGGAACTCGCCGCAGCGTGACGACGACTCCACCCCGTGGAGCGAAGCGGTACGTCGCCATGGTCCGCAAACCCTGCTGGGCGTGGCCTGGGCACTGCTGGTGGCCTGGCTGAATCCGAGCTTCCTGTGGTGGCTGGTGCCGATTGTCGGTTCGCTGATGCTGTCGATTCCGGTATCGGTTATTTCCAGCCGCGTGCACCTGGGCCTGCGGGCCAAGGACGAGAGCCTGTTCCTGATCCCTGAGGAATACGCCACGCCGCAGGAGCTGCTGGCCACCGACCAGTACACCCACGAGAACCGCTGGCACGCCATGCACGATGGCTTCGTGCGTGCCGTGGTCGACCCGCAGCAGAACGCCCTGGCCTGCGCCCTGGCGACCGCTCGCCACGGCGTCGCGGCGCCGATCGAGGCACTGCGCGCCGAGCGTATCGCCAAGGCCCTGGAGGACGGCCCGAGTGGCCTGGACGGTAACACCCGTCTGGCCCTGCTCAGCGACCCGGTCGCCCTGGCGCGTCTGCACACGGCGGTCTGGGATGGGCAGAACGAGGCCTGGCTGAGTGTCTGGCGCCAGTCGATCGCCAACGATCCGCACTCGCCGCTGCTGCCGCTGCATCCGGAGCCTGTGGCACAGCCTTCGATGGCCAGCGCCTGATCCTCTGACCGGTTCAAGCATTCGCCGGCAACGCCGGCTCCCACAGGGTTGTATGCACAACTGACCTTGTGGGAGCCGGGGTTGCCGGCGATGCTTTTTCTGGCATCAATGCGTAACAAAGTCATCTTCGGCTATATGTACCGTGCCGTTCATGCGTTAGCATCCCTCCCCGAATATCTCGCACCCGTCTGGATAGGACGGTTCGCGCCAAAAATAAAATTCGAGCTTTCCTGCTAGGGGATCTGGTGATGATTAAGAAGTATCTGTCGATGCTGCTGGTCGGCGTCACGGCGCTGGTTGCGGTAAGTGCCGCACAGGCGGCTGGTGCCATCGATGACGCGGTCAAGCGCGGCACCCTGCGTGTCGGCATGGACCCGACCTACATGCCGTTCCAGATGACCAACAAGCGCGGCGAGATCATCGGCTTCGAGGTCGATATCCTCAAGGCCATGGCCAAGTCCATGGGCGTCAAGCTGGAGATGGTTTCCACCGCTTACGATGGCATCATCCCGGCGCTGATGACCGACAAGTTCGACATGATCGGCAGCGGCATGACCCTGACCCAGGAACGCAACCTCAAGCTGAACTTCAGCGAACCCTTCATCGTGGTCGGCCAGACCCTGCTGATCCGCAAGGAACTGGCTGACGAGATCAAGTCCTACAAAGACCTGAACAACGAGAAGTACCGCCTGACCTCCAAGCTCGGCACCACCGGCGAAATGGTCGCCAAGAAACTGATCGGCAAGGCCAAGTACCACGGTTACGACAACGAGCAGGAAGCGGTGATGGACGTGGTCAACGGCAAGGCCGACGCTTTCGTCTACGACGCGCCCTACAACGTCGTGGCAGTCAACAAGGCCGGCGCCGGCAAGCTGCTGTTCCTCGACAAGCCGTTCACCTTCGAACCGCTGGCCTTCGGCCTGAAGAAGGGCGACTACGACAGCCTCAACTTCATCAACAACTTCCTGCACCAGATCAAGCACGACGGTACCTACGATCGAATCCACGACAAGTGGTTCAAGGACACCGCCTGGCTCAAGGACATGGAATAAGGCCACGGCCCTACGCCTGGCTTGAAACCCGACGCGCAGGCTGGCCCTGCGCGTTCGCTTTTACGGAAGTACCCTCGTGATCAAACACAAGAAAGCCCAGTGGCCCTGGCACGGGTTGACCGCGCTGGTCCTGATCGGCCTGGCGATCAGCCTGTATTACGCGACCTCGATGATTTCCTACGAGTGGCGCTGGAACCGGGTACCGCAATACTTTGCCTACCAGGCCGAAGTCGCCCAGCGCGTGACTGAAAACGGCACCATCGAAGCCATCGTCAGCAAGGGCGACATGGCCAGCGTCACCGTCCGTGACGAAAGCGGTGGCGAGCAGGTCTTCGAGGTCGAGCAGGCCAGCGTGCAACTGTCGCGCGGCGACGACGTGGCCGAAGGCGACCTGATCGGCGTTACCCATCACTGGGCCGCCGGCCCGCTGGCCTGGGGCCTGTGGACCACCGTGTGGATCTCGGTCGCCTCCGGTGTGCTGGGGTTGTTGATCGGCCTGTTTGCCGGGCTCTGCCGGCTGTCGAACAACTCGACCCTGCGCGACCTGTCGACGGTCTACGTCGAGCTGGTGCGCGGTACGCCGCTGCTGGTGCAGATCTTCATCTTCTACTTCTTCATCGGCACCGTGCTCAACCTGTCCCGGGAGTTTGCCGGGGTGGCGGCGCTGGCGCTGTTTACTGGCGCCTATGTCGCCGAGATCGTCCGCGCCGGGGTGCAGTCGATTGCCAAGGGCCAGGGTGAAGCGGCCCGTTCGCTGGGCCTGAGCGCTGGCCAGTCGATGCGCCACGTGGTGCTGCCGCAAGCCTTCAAACGCGTGCTGCCGCCGCTGGCCGGGCAGTTCATCAGCCTGGTCAAGGACACCTCGCTGGTCTCGGTGATCGCCATCACCGAACTGACCAAAAGCGGTCGCGAGGCGATCACCACTTCGTTCTCGACTTTCGAGATCTGGTTCTGTGTCGCTGGCCTGTACCTGTTGATCAACCTGCCGCTGTCGCACATGGCCAGCCGGCTTGAGCGGAGGCTTGCGCAAAGTGATTGAAGTCCGTGACCTGGTAAAAGTCTTCGACACCCGTGGGCAGGTGGTGCGCGCGGTCGATCACGTCAGCACCGACGTGGCCAAGGGCGAAGTGCTGGTAGTGCTCGGCCCTTCGGGTTCGGGCAAGTCGACCTTCCTGCGTTGCCTGAACGGCCTGGAGTCGTTCGATGAAGGCACCGTGGCCATCGACGGCCTGCAACTGGCCGACCCGAAGACCGACGTCAACGCCTACCGCCGCGAAGTCGGCATGGTATTCCAGCATTTCAACCTGTTCCCGCACATGACCGTGCTGGAGAACCTGTGCCTGGCGCAAAAAGTCGTGCGCAAGCGCGGCAAGGCCGAGCGCGAGGCCAAGGCCCGGGCGCTGCTGGAGAAGGTCGGTATCGCCCAGAAGGCCAACGAGTACCCATCACGCCTGTCCGGCGGCCAGCAGCAGCGGGTGGCGATCGCCCGCGCCCTGGCCATGGACCCCAAGGTGATGCTGTTCGATGAGCCGACTTCGGCGCTCGACCCGGAAATGGTCGGCGAAGTGCTTGATGTGATGAAGACCCTGGCCCTGGAAGGCATGACCATGGTCTGCGTCACCCACGAAATGGGCTTTGCCCGGGAAGTGGCGGATCGGGTGCTGTTCTTCGATCACGGCAAGCTTTTGGAAGATTCGCCGCCAGAGGCGTTCTTCACCTCGCCCAAGGACCTGCGCGCCCAGGCGTTTTTGCGCCAAGTGCTTTAGGGCCCCATCGCGGGTCAAGTCGGATCGCCGCACCGCCGCTCCCACCAGACCGCTAGGAGCGGGCTTGACCCGCGATGCTTTCTACAGCTGGAACTTGCCGACCAGCGTCTGCAAATGCGTCCCCAACCGCGCCAGCTCAACGCTCGACGCCGCGGTCTCTTCACTGGCGGCCGAGGTCTGGTCCGACACATCGCGCACATTCATCACGCTACGGTTGATCTCTTCGGCCACTGCGCTCTGCTGCTCGGCAGCAGCGGCGATCTGCTGGTTCATCGCCTGGATCGACGACACCGTGCGGGTGATGGTTTCCAGCGAGGTGCCGGCGCGGCGGGTCAGCTCGACGCTGCTGTCGGTCAGGCCGCGGCTGGCGTCCATGACCGTGGCCACTTGCTGGGTGCCGTTCTGCAGGCCGGCGATCAATTGCTCGATCTCTTCGGTGGACTGCTGGGTGCGCTGCGCCAGGCTGCGCACTTCATCGGCGACCACGGCAAAGCCACGCCCGGCTTCACCGGCGCGGGCGGCTTCGATGGCGGCGTTGAGGGCCAGCAGGTTGGTCTGCTGGGCCACTGACTTGATCACATCGAGCACGCTGCCGATCTTGTCGCTTTCGGCCTTGAGCTGGCCCATGGCTTCGCTGGAGTGGTTGACCTCACTGGCCAGGCGCTCGATCTGGGCGATGGCTTCGCCAACCACCCGATCACCTTCGCGGGCTTGCTGATCGGCCATCACCGCAGCCTCGGAGGCTTCCTCGGCATTGCGCGCGACCTCTTGCACAGTGGCGGCCATTTCGTTCATGGCGGTGGCGACCTGGTCGGTCTCGACCTTTTGATTGTTGACCCCGGCGCTGGTCTGCTCGGTGACCGCCGACAGCTCTTCGGCAGCGCTGGCGATCTGGGTGACGCCGTCGCCGATGCCGCCGATCAATTCGCGCAGGCTTACGGTCATGCGCTGCATGCTGCGCTGCAACTGGCCCAGCTCGTCACGGCGATCGACCTTGAGGTCGTGGCGCAGGTCGCCACTGGCGACGCGGTCGGCGGCGTTGAGAGTCTGGCGCAGGGGGATGACGATCTGCCGGGTAATCGCCCAGGCGGCGAGCAGGCCGAACAGCAACGCCAGCACGGTAGCCAGGGTCAGCATCGACTTGGCGTGCTGCGACTCGGCGTCGCGCAGGGCGGTGAGGGTGCTGGTCAGTTGCTGGCTTTGTTCGATCAGGGTTCCGCCCAGGGCAATCATGTGCTGGGCGGCCTGCTCGGAGGCGCTTTGCGCATTGCCAAACTCGACCACGGCGCCACGGTAGTTGCCCAGGGCGCGGGCGGCCTGGTTGAAGTTGCTGGTGTAGCTGGCCGGCAGTACTTCAGCCAGGGTCTTGAGTTGCGAGGTGGCCTGTTCGATGGCCTCAAGCGCGGTCTGCTGGAATTCGGCTTTGCCGCTGTAGGTGTAGCCCCGTACCTGGAAGCGTGCCTGTTGCAGCAGTTTGCTGGCGCCGACCACGCTGTTGAACAGGTTCAGGTCCTTGCCGCCGAGCAGTTGTTGTTCGACCTGGGCGATCAGCGCGGCGGCCTCGTCGGCGCTGCTGCCCAGTATCGCGCGGGCGGCTTCGCGCTGCTTGCTGGCCTTATCGGCACTGTCGAGGGCCTGGTGATACTGGCGCACGGCTTCTTGCTGTTGCTCGATGCGCCGGTGGTTTTCCGGCAGGACGATGCGTTTCTCCACCGTTTGCAGCTGGCGCTCAAGGGCGGCCAGGGCATTGCCAAGCGCCTGTGCCGCCGCCTCGTCGCCCTTGAGCTGGAAGCCCTGGCGGGCAATGCGCAGCTCCAGGGTGGCCTGGTGCACCTGGGAGATGCCGCCCAGGGTGTCGCCACGCTCGGTGATGCCGTTCAGGCCCTGCCAGCCGGTCAGGGTAATGGCCAGGGTCAGCAGCAGGACCAGGCCGAAGCCGATGCCGAGTTTGAGATTGACGCTCACGTTGCCCAGGTGCTGGGCTAACCAACGGTACATGGTGGGACTCCATTGCGATCGGCAGAGGCGATTATTGTTCTGGTGCCAATGCATCGGCCTGGAGCGGCAAAACTGAAGTCAGAACAAGCGTGCCAACAGCGCGGTGACCGCTGTCTCGACGCGCAGGATGCGCTCGCCGAGTTGTACCGGGTTCAGGCCCGCCTTGCCCAGCAGGTCGATCTCGTAGGGAATCCAGCCGCCTTCCGGGCCGATGGCCAGGGTGACCGGCTGGTTGAGGCCACGCGGGCAGGGCGGGTACTGGCCAGGGTGGCCGACCAGGCCTAGGGTGCCGGCGCTGATGGCTGGCAGGCGGTCTTCGACAAAGGGCTTGAAGCGCTTTTCGATGATGACGTCAGGCAGCACCGTGTCGCGGGTCTGCTCAAGGCCAAGAATCAGCTGTTCGCGGATCGCCTCGGGCTCGAGGAACGGCGTTTGCCAAAAGCTCTTTTCGACCCGGTAGCTATTGACCAGGATGACCTTCGGCACGCCCATGGTGGCGACCGTCTGGAACACCCGACGTAGCATTTTCGGCCGTGGCAGCGCCAGTACCAGGGTCAGCGGCAGCTTGGCCGGAGGAGGCTGGTCGAAGCTGACCTTGAGTTCTGCTTCATGGCCTTCCAGGCGCAAGACCTCGGCCTGGCCCATCAGCCCGCCGATACGCCCGACGCGAAGGCTGTCGCCCACTGCCACGCGGTGGATTTCCTGCATGTGGGTAAAGCGCCGGTCAGCCAGCACCACACGGTCGGCCGCGATGAAGTCGGCTTCTTCGAGTAACAGCAGGTTCACGGCTGGGTCGCTGGCGGCTGGTCGTTATGGTCGTCGGCAGCGTCTTGTGGGTGCTCGCTGCGCTTGCGGATCAGCCCGCCAAACAGCACGCCGATCTCGAACAGCAACCACATCGGCACCGCCAGCAGGGTTTGCGAGAAGATGTCCGGCGGAGTGAGGATCATGCCGACCACGAAGCAACCGATGATCACGTACGGGCGGATCTTCCTCAGGTACTTCACATCGACTACGCCGATCCACACCAGCAGCACCACTGCCACGGGGATCTCGAAGGCCACGCCGAAGGCGAAGAACAGGGTCATGACGAAATCCAGGTAGCTGGAAATGTCCGTCATCATCGACACCCCTTCGGGAGTGGCGCTGGCGAAGAAGCCGAAGATCAGCGGGAACACCAGGAAATAGGCGAATGCCATGCCGGCGTAGAACAGGATGATGCTCGACACCAGCAAAGGTATGGCGATGCGCTTTTCATGGCGGTACAGGCCCGGCGCAATGAAGCCCCAGATCTGTTGCAGGATCAGCGGAATGGCCAGGAACAGCGAGACGATCATGGTCAGCTTGAACGGCGTCAGGAATGGCGAGGCGACGTCGGTGGCGATCATCGTCGCGTTGGCCGGCAAGTGCGCGCGCAATGGCGCCGAGACCAGGGTGTAGATCTGCTGCGCAAAGGAAAACAGCCCGGCGAAGATCAGGAAGATGGCCGCGACGCAGCGCAGCAGGCGTGTACGCAACTCGGTGAGGTGCGAAACCAGCGGCATCGGCTGGTCGTTTTCCGGAATATCGCTCATGGGGCTCGCGGGGGCTGTGTCGGTTCGGTGGGCGCGCTGGCAAGCGGCGGCGTTGTTTCGCTGCTGGCCGGGGCGGGCGCCGGGGCGCTTTCGCTGGTGGCTGCCGGGGTTGCCGGCGGCTCGGGCGTGACGCTGTTGGGGTTGAGGATCTTGCGCGCTTCCTGCTCCATGGAAAGGATGTGCTCGTTATGCAACTGGCGACGGATGTCATCGGCGCCGATTTCGCGCTCGACCTCCTGCTTGATCGCATTGAAGCTGCGCTTGAGCCGGCCGATCCACAGCCCGGCGGTGCGCGCGGCACCCGGCAGGCGCTCGGGGCCGAGCACCAGCAGGGCCACCAGGCCCACGAGCAACAGTTCGCTGAAGCTGATCCCGAACATTGATCAATCTTTCCTGATCGGTTCTTCGACCTTGTGGGCCTGGCCGTCGATGGTCTGCGGCTGGTTCAGCGGCGAAGCGGCCTGGGGCTGGACCGGTTGCACTGGCGGTGGCGTCTGCTCGGCCGGCTTGGACTCTTCTTCGTTCATGGCTTTTTTGAAGCCCTTGATCGACTCGCCCAGGTCGCTGCCGAAGTTCTTCAGCTTCTTGGTGCCGAACACCAGTACCACCACGACCAGCAGGACGATCCAGTGTTTCCAGTCAAAAATACCCATGATGCAATCCCTCGAAATAATTCAGTTAGGCCGACGGCTGACGCGCTGCTTTCTCGGCGTGCCCGGACAGGCCGAAGCGGCGGTCCAGCTCGTCCAGCACCGCCTGCGGGTGCTGGCCCAGTTGGGCGAGCATGACCAGGCTATGGAACCACAGATCGGCGGTTTCGTAGATGACATCGCTGCAGTCGCCGCTATGGGCGGCGTCCTTGGCGGCGATGATGGTCTCGACCGACTCTTCGCCGAGCTTTTCCAGAATCTTGTTCAGGCCCTTGTGATACAGGCTGGCCACGTACGAGCTGTCGGGCTCGGCGCCTTTGCGTGCTTCCAGTACTTCGGCCAGGCGGGTCAGGGTGTCGCTCATGTCAGTGTCCTGCGCTGTAGATGGCATGCGGGTCCTTGAGGACCGGGTCGACGGTCTTCCACTCACCATGCTCGAAGACCCGGTAGAAGCAGCTTTCGCGGCCGGTATGGCAGGCGATATGACCCAGTTGCTCAACCATCAGGATGATCACGTCGGCGTCGCAGTCCAGGCGCATTTCGTGCAGCTTCTGCACATGGCCGGATTCTTCGCCCTTGCGCCACAGTTTGCCACGCGAACGTGACCAGTAGATGGCCCGCTGCTCAGCGGCGGTCAGCGCCAGCGACTCGCGGTTCATCCAGGCCATCATCAGCACGCGCCCGGTCTTGTGGTCCTGGGCGATAGCCGGTACCAGGCCATCGCTGTTCCAGTTGATCTCGTCCAGCCAGTCTTTCATCTTCGACTCCAAAGCCGGGTTCGATCCTTCGCCGAACCCTTGCGCTAGTGTGCCAGCCAGCGGCCCGGCTGGCTATCGACGCACGATCAGGTAGAGGCCGGCGGCCAGCATCAACCAGGCCGGCCAGGCAGCAGGGGCGCTGAGGCTCACCGCACCGGCAGCCAGGGTGGCGCCGCCGCCGAGCAGGCCGGCGCCGAGCAGGCGCAGGGCCCAGTGATCGCTCTTGTGCTGCCAGGGCGCAGGCGGGTCGGACAGGTGCGGCTGCGACATGCGTTCGAGCAGGTCGCGGGTCATGCCGGCCAGGTGCGGGATCTGCTCGACCTGGCCATGCAGGTTCTGCAGCAGGGTCTTGGGGCTGACCCGCTCGCGCATCCAGCGTTCGAGGAACGGCTGGGCGGTGCTCCACAGGTCGAGGTCCGGGTACAGCTGGCGACCCAGGCCTTCGATGTTGAGCAGGGTCTTTTGCAGCAGCACCAACTGCGGCTGGACTTCCATGTTGAAGCGCCGCGCGGTCTGGAACAGGCGCATCAGCACCTGGCCGAAGGAAATATCCTTTAACGGTTTTTCGAAGATCGGCTCGCACACGGTACGGATCGCCGCTTCGAATTCGTTGAGTTTGGTCTGCGCCGGTACCCAGCCCGAATCGATGTGCAACTGCGCCACGCGGCGGTAGTCGCGCTTGAAGAAGGCAAACAGGTTGCGCGCCAGGTAGTCCTGGTCCTCGGGGGTCAGGCTGCCGACGATGCCGCAGTCGATGGCGATGTACTGCGGGCTCCACGGCTTGACCGTGCTGACAAAGATGTTGCCGGGGTGCATGTCGGCGTGGAAGAAGCTGTCACGAAACACCTGGGTGAAGAAGATCTCCACGCCGCGTTCGGCGAGCATCTTCATGTCGGTGCGCTGGTCGGCCAGGGTCGCAAGGTCGGTGACCTGGATACCGTAGATGCGCTCCATCACCAGCACCTTGGGCCGGCACCAGTCCCAGTAGACCTGGGGCACGTACATCATTTCCGAGCCTTCGAAGTTGCGCTTGAGCTGGCTGGCGTTGGCTGCCTCGCGCAACAGGTCGAGTTCGTCGTAGATGGTTTTTTCGTAGTCGTTGACCACTTCCACCGGGTGCAGCAGGCGCGCATCGGCCGAAACCCGTTCGGCACCGCGGGCGATCAGGAACAGCCAGGCCAGGTCCTGGGCGATGATCGGCTTGAGGCCCGGGCGCACCACCTTGACCACCACCTCTTCACCGCTCTTGAGCTTGGCCGCGTGCACCTGGGCAACAGAGGCTGAAGCCAATGGCTCGACGTCGAAGCGGCTGAATACCTCGCTGATCTTCGCCCCGAGCTGTTCTTCGATCAAGGCGATGGCTTTTTGCGGGTCGAATGGCGGAACCCGGTCCTGCAGCAGCATCAGCTCGTCGGCGATGTCTTCGGGCAGCAGGTCGCGACGGGTCGAAAGCAGCTGGCCGAACTTGATGAAGATCGGCCCCAGGTCCTGCAACGCCAGGCGCAGGCGCGCGCCACGGCTAAGCTGCAGCTCTTTGCGCGGCAGCCATCGCCAGGGCATGGCATAGCGCAGGCCCATCAGCCACCAGGGCAGGGGCAGGGCGAACAGCAGATCATCGAGACGGTAACGGATCACGACGCGCTGGATGCGCAACAGACGGCGGACGGCAAGCAGCTTCATGCGTTATCGCTGGTATCAAGGGATCGGACAAGGCGCTCGATGCGCGCCTCAAGGCGTTCAATGTCGACTTTGAGCGTGTCGAGTTCGCTGAAACGGGCTTCGGCTTCGCGCTGGCCGACCAGGGTCCGGGCCTCTTCGGCGAGGTACTCGGAAAGGTTCTGGTTGAGCGCCGCCAGGCCCTGGCGGGTCCAGTTGGCGCGGCTGCGCAAGTGGCCGCTGAGCAGTTGCGTGGCGACCGGGCCGAGCCAGCGGGACACTTCGAACTCCCAGTCAAGCTCCAGGTCTTGCAGTACCGCGACCAGGTCGAGCAGCACCGCGCTGTCGCCTTCAAGCTCGACCTGCGGGCTGTGCAGCACGGCGCTCTTGTCCTGGCTCAGGGCCAGGCGCAGCAGGCTGCTGGCCGGCGCGCGCAGGGTGCAGTCGGCCTCATTGGCCCAGTGCGTGGCGAGCATCAGGCCTTCGTCACTGGGCAGGATGAACAGCTGCAGGGCCGGCTGGCGGCAGTCGATGGCAATCACCTTGCCGTCGAGCGGGCGCAGGCGCGGCAGCGCTGTGCTGTCCAGGCGCAAAACACGGTTGAGGCCGTGTTCGACGCTGGCGAGCAGGCCGGCCAGGAGCATCAGGGCTTGATTCCCCGGTGCAGGGCAACGATGCCACTGGTCATGTTGTGGTAGGTGACGCGGTCGAAGCCGGCCTCGACCATCATCGCCTTGAGGGTTTCCTGGTCAGGGTGCATGCGGATCGATTCGGCCAGGTAGCGATAGCTTTCCGAGTCGTTGGTGATCAGCTTGCCAGCCAGCGGCATGAAGGCGAACGAGTAGGCGTCGTAGACCTTGGACATCAGCTTGTTGGTCGGCTTGGAGAACTCCAGCACCAGCAAGCGGCCGCCGGGCTTGAGCACCCGCAGCATGGAGCGGATGGCGTCTTCCTTGTGGGTGACGTTGCGCAGGCCGAAGGCGATGGTCACGCAGTCGAAGTGGTTGTCCGGAAACGGCAGCTTTTCGGCGTCGGCCTGGACGAACTCGATGTTGCCAGCCACGCCGCGGTCGAGCAGGCGGTCGCGGCCAACCTTGAGCATCGACTCGTTGATGTCGGCCAGTACCACCTGGCCAGTCGGGCCAACCAGGTGCGAGAACTTGGCCGCCAGGTCGCCCGTGCCGCCAGCGATGTCGAGCACCCGGTTACCCGGACGCACGCCCGACAGCTCGATGGTGAAGCGCTTCCACAGGCGGTGCATGCCGCCGGAGAGCACATCGTTCATCAGGTCGTACTTGGCCGCCACCGAGTGGAACACCTCGGCGACTTTCTCGGCCTTCTGGCTTTCCGGCACGTCTTTGTAGCCGAAGTGGGTGGTGGGTTCGGCGTGGTCGCCTTTGCGCTGATCGTTCATATCGCTTCACCGGAAAAAATTACTGGCCATTCTAGGGCGTACGGTCGGATTTGTCTTGGCGGGGTGTGTCGCAGGTGGGGCGCGGGCATAATATAAGTATGCCTTCGAACCCAGGATTGAATGAATGACCCAGATCAGCGTTGAACGCAAACACAGCCTGGGCCGCGACGCGGCCCGGCAAAAGGCCGAAGCCCTGGTCGACAAGCTGGCCCGCGAATACGACCTCAAGGCCAGCTGGAACGGCGACCGTGTAGAGGTCAAGCGCAGTGGCGCCAACGGCAGCGTGCAGATTGGCGAGGACAGCATCAAGGTCGAGCTGAAGCTGGGCATGATGCTGTCGATGATGAGCGGGACCATCAAAAGCGAGATCGAGCGAGCGCTGGATAAGGCGCTCGCCTAGCGGCTCAAGTGGGGAGCTGCAAGCTGCAAGTGGTTCGCGGTGAATGGGAGGGGCACGACAGTTTCAAGGTCACCGCTGCCCTTTCTTGCCGCTTGAAGCTTGCCGCTGCCCCTTTATTAGTGTGCCAATTCTAATTTTTCCCCCTACCTTGTGCTCAAGCCCAACTTCCCTGGGCAGTTCCTCCCTTTCCGTTCAGAGCGTGAGGTGTAGAGCATGGCCAAAGTAATCCTGAAGAAAAAAGACGACGCCCAGCGCACGTTGGGTGAGGTGCGCGGCTACGCGCGCAAGATCTGGCTGGCAAGCCTGGGGGCTTACACCCGGGTCGGCCAGGAAGGTGCCGACTACCTGAAAGAGCTGGTCAAGGCCGGTGAATCGGTAGAAAAACGCGGCAAGAAAAACCTCGATGCCAAGGTCGATGCCGCCAACTCCGAGATCGATTCGGTGAAGAGCGAACTGACCAGCGTGAAGGGCAAGGTCGAGGTTCAACTCGACAAAATCGAAAAGGCTTTCGACACACGGGTCGCAAGCGCCTTGAATCGCATCGGCATTCCGTCTAAACATGACGTGGAGACACTCTCTGTCAAGCTCGATGAGCTCACGGCATTGCTTGAACGTGTCGCACGTAAACAATAAGGAGAGCGGGATGGCTGGCAAGAAGAATACTGAAAAAGAAGGCAGCTCCTGGGTCGGGGGGATCGAGAAGTATTCCCGCAAGATCTGGCTGGCTGGTTTGGGTATCTACTCCAAAATCGATCAGGATGGCAGCAAGGTATTTGACGGCCTGGTCAAGGAAGGTGAGAAAGCTGAAAAACTGGCCAAGGGTTCGGTCGACTCGGCCAAGGCAACCGCCAAGTCGGCTACCTCGCGCATCAGCGGCGTCAAGGAGCGCGCACTGGGCAAATGGGACGAACTCGAAGGTGCTTTCGACAAGCGCCTGAACAGTGCGATCTCGCGCCTTGGCGTGCCGAGCCGCAGTGAGGTCAAGGCGCTGCATTCGAAGGTCGATACGCTGACCAAGCAGATCGAGAAGCTGACCGGTGCATCGGTTACGCCTATCTCGAAGAAACCGGCAGCGAGCAAGACCGCAGCCAAGCCATTGGCCAAGGCTGCACCGAAAGCGGCGGCTAAACCTGCAGCTAAAACGGCAGCGGCAAAACCTGCAGCCAAACCAGCGGCGAAAACCGCAGCGGCAAAACCTGCGGCCAAGCCAGCAGCCAAGCCGGTAGCAGCCAAACCTGCAGCTAAGCCAGCAGCCAAGCCTGCGGCCAAACCGGCTGCGGCGAAGAAGCCGGCAGTGAAGAAGCCAGCGGCCAAGCCAGCAGCTAAACCTGCAGCAGCGAAGCCGGCGACACCTGCGGCCAGCGCTGCACCGGCGCCAAGCCCGGCTCCAGCAGCCACTGCTGCACCGGTCGCTCCACTGTCGTCGCCATCGGCAAGCCCGACTAGCCAGTCCTGATTTCAGGCGGCTGTCAGTCTACGCCCGGCCTTGTGCCGGGCGTTTTCATTCTGGTGTTGTACCGGGGTTGTGGGAGCCGGCCTTGCCGGCGAAAGGGCTGCGAAGCAGCCCTAAGGTCAGCCATCCAGATACCTCAAGGCCAACTGCTGCGCCGCATACCGCGATCCCTCCTCCAGGTGCGGCGCCACCAGCATCATCACCTGGTAAACCACCACCCCGACTTCACCTTCGCGGGCCAGTACCCGTTGGTAATCGAGCGAGAACAGCAGCGTCAGGGTGATCTGTTCCACCAGTTGGCCAAGCGCCCGCGTATCACTGAGGACCTGGCCCTGGGCCTTGAGGCTGGCCAGTAACGCCGCCAGGGTGCGCTTGAGGGCGTTGAGCAGGTTGCGCATGCCACGGGCCAGCTTGGGCAGGCGCCCGGTCAGGTTCGACAGGTCCTGGAACAGAAAACGGTACTGGGCCATGCGCTCGACGATCAGGTGCAGGAACAGCCAGTAGTCCTCGGCATCCAGGCGCACTCCCAGTGGAGGGTCGAGCAGCGGTGTGAGCTCGTCCTCGAAGCGTTCGAACAACCCCAGCACCAGCGGCTCCTTGCCGTGGAAGTGGTAGTAGAGATTGCCCGGGCTGATGCCCATCTCGTTGGCAATCTCCAGGGTCGAGACATTCGGCTCGCCCTGGCGGTTGAACAGTTGCAGGGCACATTCGAGGATACGGTCGCGGGTTTTCATCCGTTCTTCTTGTTCAGCGCGCCTGCACGTAGCTGCCGGGCGCGGGGTCCATGGGAGGGTAGTTCTGGTTGCCGAGGGCCATTAGGGTTTCGCGCTGGGGGCCGGAGCGTGCCTGAATCCACTCAAGCCACTGCGGCCACCAACTGCCTTCGACCTGCTTGCCATCGTAGAGCCAGGCGCGCGGGTCGCTGCTCAGGCGCGGGTTGTCGACATAGTGCGCCTTGGGGTTGCCCGGCGGGTTGATGATGCTTTGCACATGGCCGCTGTTGGCGAGGATGAAGCGCTTGTCGCCGCCAAGCAGGGCCGCCGAGCGGTACACCGCGTCCCAGGGGGTGATGTGGTCGTTGCTGCCGGCAACGCTGAAGCTGTCGACGTTAACCTTCTGCAGGTCGATCGGCGTGCCGCACACTTCAAGGCCTGAGGCATGGGCCAGCGGGTTGTGCTTGAAGAAGTCCAGCAGGTCGCCATGCAGCGCTGCCGGCAGGCGGGTGTTGTCGTTGTTCCAGTAAAGGATGTCGAACGCCGGTGGCGCCTTGCCCAGCAGGTAGTTGTTGACCCAGTAGTTCCAGATCAGGTCGTTGGGGCGCATCCAGGCGAACACCCGGGCGATCTCGCGGCCATCGAGCACGCCTTGCTGGTAGGAGCGGCGCTTGGCCGCTTCGAGGGTCTGCTCGTCGGCGAACAGGCTCGCCGGGCTGTCGATCTGGCTGTCGAGCAGGCTGACCAGGTAGGTGGCGCTGCTGACCCGGCGCAATTGGCGCTTGGCCTGCAAATGGCCCTGCAGCGCGGCCATGGTCAGGCCACCGGCGCAAGCGCCCATGAGGTTGACCTCGCGGCTGCCGGTGATCGCCCGGCACACGTTGAGCGCTTCCTCCAGCGCTTCGACATAACTCGACAGGCCCCACTCACGGTGGCGCGGGTCGGGGTTGCGCCAGCTGATCATGAAGGTCTGCAGGCCGTTCTTGAGCATGTACTGGACGAAGCTGTTGGCCGGGCTCAGGTCGAAGATGTAGAACTTGTTGATCTGCGGCGGCACGATCAGCAACGGCCTGGCGTACTGTTTTTCGCTCATCGGCTTGTACTGGATCAGCTCCAGCAGCTCGTTGCGAAACACTACCGAACCCGGCGTGGTGGCCAGGTTGCGGCCGACCTCGAAGGCCTGCGGATTGACCTGGCGAGGCAGGCCGTCGTTGTGGCGCAAATCGTCGAGCAGGTGATTGATGCCGCGCACCAGGCTCAGGCCGCCGGAGTTGAACAGCTCTTTGACCGCCAGCGGGTTGAGCAGCGAGTTGCTCGGCGAAACGGCATCGTTGAGCAGGGTGAACAGAAAGTGCGCACGGGCGCGATCATCCGGCGCCAGCTGGCTCTCGTCGATCCACAGGCGGGTCTGCTTCTGCCACGCCAGGTAGGCTTGCAATCCGCGGCTGTAGAGCGGGTTCTGGCTCCAGGTGGGGTCCTTGAAGCGGTTGTCGCGGGGGCCGGGCTGGTAGGGCGTTTCACCCAGCAGCACCTTGCCCAGCTGATTGCCCAGGGCGAGCATGTGCTTGGCGGTATGCAGCGGGTGGCGCAGGCCATGGCGGCTGACGCTGCGTAAGGTCGACAACAGGTCGCGGCCGCGCAGACCGCTGATTGCGCTCTGCACGTTCATATAGTTGGCGGGGACCGGTAGCGATCCCTTAGCGGGTTTGTCTTTCATCAGGCAACACTCCGTCGTCAGGCCATCAACAAACACATCAATGCAAGAGCGACACCAACCTCACGCCGCGCACTCGGGTTGCCTGGCATCCTGCCATGGGCTCGGGTGTGGCAGGCGTCTCAGCTGCTGGGGGCGGGCCGAGGGTGCATGACGGCGCGTTGGCGCTCTTGCTGGAGGAACTTCATGATGATCGGGGCGACGGCCTCGGCCCGGGTGATCAGGAACAAGTGGCCGTCGTCGATTATGTGTAGCTGGGCATTGGGAATTCGCCAGGCCAGCAGACGCATGTTGATCAAGGGAATCAACGGGTCATCGTCACCGGCCAGCACCAGGGTCGGCTGCTGGATCTTGTGCAGCCAGTGAATGCTGGTCCAGCCAAGCCCGGCGAACAGTTGCCAGTAGTACCCGAGCTTGCCCCCGGAACGCACCTTGGCCGCGTGCGACAGGGCCAGGTCCGGGTCACGGCGAAAGCCGCCGCCGTAGATCTGCGGGGCGATGCGGATCACGTGGGACGGCTGCACATAGCGCCTGGGGCTGGCCATCAACCACAGCACCTTGGGCTTGCCCGGGACCATCACTGCGCCTGCAGCGGTGGCGGCCAGCACCAGCTTCTTGCAGCGCTCGGGGTAGTCATGGGCGAACTGCTGGGCCAGCGCCCCGCCCCAGGACACGCCAATGACATTGACCTGGCCATAGTCGAGGTAGTCGAGCATGCGCGCGGTGAGCTTGGCCAGGCCCGGGAAGCGGTAGGGGTGGCGCGGGGTCGATGAACCGCCGACCCCCGGCACGTCGAAGGCAATCACCTCCAGGTCCGGGTCCAGGGCCTGGATGAACGGGAACACCAGCTCCAGGTTGGCGCCGATGCCATTGAAGATCAGCAAGGGCGTCAAGTGCGGCTTGCCGGGTCGGACGGCGGTGCGGATGGTCTGGCCATCCAGGTCGACGGTCCTGAAAATGTACGGTTGCGGCATGCGCGAAGCCCTGTGGTTTGTAAACGCCGCAGCCCTTGCGAGCTGCGGCGGTGTTCGCTATCAACGCTCGTGAACGTAAGTCCCTGGCGCTGCGGCACCGGCCACATGGGCCTTGTTGCCAAGGTTGGCCGGGGCCTTTTTCAGCTTGCCCGAACGCTCGGCCAGCCAGGTCTGCCAGTACAGCCACCAGGAGTCGGTGTGCTTGGTCGAGTTCTCTTGCCAGTCGAGGGCGCTGGCGGGCATTTCACTGTTGGTCATGTACCGCGCCTTGGGGTTGCCCGGCGGGTTGAGGATGCTCTGGATGTGGCCGCTGTTGGACAGCAGGAACTCGACCTTGCCACCGAACAGCTGTGCCGACTTGTAGCACGACTGCCATGGCGTGATGTGATCGGCGGTACCGGCCACGCTGAAAATATCGGTGGTCACCTGCTTGAGGTCGATCGGCGTGCCGCACACTTCCAGTGCATCGGGGCGCAGCAGTGGATTGTTTTTGAACATTTCGATCAGATCGCCGTGGAAGGCGGCCGGCAGGCGCGTGGTGTCGTTGTTCCAGAACAGGATGTCGAACACCGGCGGCTCGTTGCCCAGCAGGTAGTTGTTGACCCAGTAGTTCCAGATCAGGTCGTTGGGCCGCATCCAGGCAAATACCTTGGCCATGTCGCGGCCTTCGAGCACACCGGCCTGGTAGGAATGGCGCTTGGCGGCCTCGAGGGTCTGCTCGTCGACGAACAGCGCCACCTGGGTATCGAGGGTGGTGTCGAGCACGCTGACCAGCAGGGTCAGGGCGTTGACCTTCTTTTCCCCCAGCGCCGCGTAGTGGCCTACCAGCGCGGTACAGGTGATGCCGCCGGAGCAGGCGCCGAGCATGTTCAGGTCCTTGCTGCCGGTGATCGCCAGGATCACGTCGACCGCTTCCTTGAGCGCGTCGATGTAGGTCGACAGACCCCATTCGCGCTGGGACTTGGTCGGGTTGCGCCAGCTGACGATGAAGGTCTGCACGTTGGAGCGCAGGCAGAAGCGCGCCAGGCTCTTTTCCGGGCTGAGGTCGAAGACGTAGAACTTGTTGATTTGCGGCGGCACCACCAGCAGCGGCTTTTCCAGCACCTGCTCGGTGATCGGCCGGTACTGGATCAGTTCCAGCACGTCGTTGCGAAACACCACCGCGCCTTCGCTGGTACCGAGGTTCTTGCCCACCTCGAAGGCGTCCATGTTCACCTGGCTGGGCATGCCGCCATTGTTGACCATGTCCTTGGCCAGGTTCGACAGGCCGTCGAGCAGGCTCCTGCCACCGGTTTCGAAGAAGCGCTTGACCGCCGCCGGGTTGGCTGCGGTGTTGGTCGGCGCCATGGCCTCGGTCATCAGGTTGATGACGAAGTGGCCGCGGCTGATGTCTTGATCGGACAGGTTGCTGGTATCGATCCAGTCGTGCAGTTCTTTGCGCCAGGCAAGGTAGGTTTGCAGGTAGCGGCGATACAGCGGGTTCTGGCTCCAGGCCGGATCGTGAAAACGACGGTCGTCATTCTCCGGCTGCAAGCTCGACTTGCCGAAGATCACATCCTTCAGTTCCATGCCGAAATGGGCGACATGCTTGGCACTGTGCAGCGGTTGACGAATGGCCTGGCGCAGGACCATTCGAGCAGAAGTCAGCAAATCCTTGCGGCGCAAGCCGATCACCGGGTTCAGACCCAGGGTGTTTTCCGAGGCTTGGCGCTGCAGGTCATCGTTATTCTTGTTACTCATCTACGACGCTCCGTTGTCCTGAGACGAGTACCGGTTTGACTGTGCGCGTTACACAGACGAACGCCCGGTACTGCTGCTCGGGTGACCAGTGATAACGAACTGCGGTCCTGCGGCCGGATGCAAACGACGATGAGCCCTGCGGGTTTTTTCTGCGTGAGAAGACTGCCTGCTTTCGCTCGCGACCTCTACATACCAGCCCGACCCTGCATTAAATCCGATGCAGGGAACTTGCCAGATCCATTGGTTACCCGACTTTTTGGTATTGCGCAAGACGGCCACTCATTGGCCGTGGTGCAGGCATTCAAGCAAATAGAATTAGAAAATGCGCTCTAAACCCTGGAGGGCCCGAACTAGAGCATCAGCTTGACGATCGACTCGTTGGGGTCGCGGGATTTGCCGGCTTTTGCCAGCTCGCCAAGGTAGTCCGCCCAAAGCTCATCCTGGCGCAAGCACAGTTGCTCGAGGTATTCCCAGGTGAACAGGCCGCTGTCGTGGCCATCGTCGAAGGTCAGTTTCAGTGCGTACTGGCCGGCAGGTTCGAGCCCGCTCAGGCCAACGCCGAGCTTGCCGTACTGGAGGATCGGATTGCCGTGGCCCTGGACCTCGGCGGAGGGGGAGTGCACGCGCAGGAATTCGGCGGGCAGGTTGTACACCTCATCTGGCCCGTAGGTCAGGGTGAGGGTCTTGGAGGCTTTGTGCAGGTTGATGCCGCTGGGGAGTCTGGTCATGGATAAGGGCTCTTGGGCTACAAGCTGCAAGCTACAAGCTACAAGAGAAGGCGTCCAGCGCACTTAACTTGCAGCTTGCCGCTTGAAGCTTGCCGCTTTAGAGAATGTAGCGAGACAGGTCTTCGTTCTGCGCCAATTCGCCCAGGTGGCTGTTGACGTAGTCGGCGTCGATGCGGATCGGCGCTTCGCTGTGGGCGCTGGCCAGGTCGCCGGCGCTGAACGACACCTCTTCGAGCAGCCGCTCGAGCAGGGTGTGCAGGCGACGGGCACCGATGTTCTCGGTTTTCTCGTTGACCTGCCAGGCGATCTCGGCCAGGCGCTTGATGCCGTCGGCGGCGAACTCGATGTTCAGGCCTTCGGTTTTCAGCAGCTCACGGTACTGCTCGGTAAGCGAGGCGTGCGGTTCGCTGAGGATGCGCTCGAAGTCTTCCGGGCTCAGGGCCTTGAGCTCGACGCGAATCGGCAGGCGGCCTTGCAGCTCGGGTACCAGGTCGCTCGGCTTGCTCAGGTGGAAGGCACCGGAGGCAATGAACAGGATGTGGTCGGTCTTGACCATGCCCAGCTTGGTGTTCACCGTGCAGCCTTCGATCAGCGGCAGCAAATCGCGCTGCACACCTTCACGGGAGACATCGGCGCCGCCAACGTTACCGCGCTTGGCAACCTTGTCGATTTCGTCGATGAACACGATGCCGTGCTGCTCGACCGCTTCCAGGGCCTTGGCCTTGAGCTCGTCTTCATTGACCAGACGGCCAGCTTCTTCGTCACGTACCAGCTTGAGCGCTTCCTTGACCTTGAGCTTGCGGCTCTTGCGCTTGCCCTTGCCCATGTTGGCGAACAGGTTCTGCAGCTGGTTGGTCATTTCTTCCATGCCCGGCGGCGCGGAAATATCGACACCCACGGCCTCGGCCACTTCGATCTCGATTTCCTTGTCGTCCAGCTGGCCTTCGCGCAGGCGCTTGCGGAACAGCTGGCGGGTGTTGGAGTCCTGGCTGGCGACCTGGTCTTCATTGAAGCCGGTACGCGCCGGTGGCAGCAGGGCATCGAGGATGCGCTCTTCGGCGGCGTCTTCGGCGCGGTGACCGACGCGGATGATTTCCTGCTCGCGGAGCATCTTGATCGCCGCATCGGCCAGGTCGCGGATGATCGACTCGACGTCACGGCCGACATAGCCGACTTCGGTGAACTTGGTCGCTTCGACCTTGATGAACGGTGCGTTGGCAAGCTTGGCCAGGCGACGGGCGATTTCGGTCTTGCCGACGCCGGTCGGGCCGATCATCAGAATGTTCTTGGGCGTTACTTCAACGCGCAGCTCGGCCGGCAGCTGCATGCGCCGCCAGCGGTTGCGCAGGGCGATGGCGACGGCGCGCTTGGCGTCGTCCTGGCCGATGATATGGCGGTTGAGTTCGTGGACGATCTCGCGGGGGGTCATGGACATGATAGTGATGGTCCTTGGGCTCGATAAGTCAGCGTGGAAAAGCCCGGCCACCGGGGCCGGGCGCCAGAACAGCTGAATTACTCGGCCAGGTCCTGCTCCTCGATGGTCAGGTTGTGGTTGGTGAACACACAGATGTCACCGGCGATATTCAGCGCGGTCTCGGCGATTTCGCGGGCCGAGAGGTCGGTCTTTTGCAGCAGGGCGCGAGCGGCGGCCTGGGCGTAGGCGCCACCGGAGCCCATGGCGATCAGGCCGTCTTCGGGTTCGACCACGTCACCGTTGCCGGTGATGATCAAGGATGCGTCCTTGTTGGCCACGGCCAGCATGGCTTCCAGGCGGCTCAGGGAACGGTCGGTACGCCATTCCTTGGCCAGCTCCACGGCGGCGCGGATCAGATGGCCCTGGTGTTTTTCCAGTTGCCCTTCAAAGCGTTCGAACAGGGTGAAGGCGTCGGCGGTGGCACCGGCGAAACCGGCGATGACCTGGCCGTGGTACAGGCGGCGGACTTTCTTGGCGTTGCCTTTCATCACGGTGTTGCCGAGAGAAACCTGGCCGTCGCCGCCCATGACGACTTTGCCGTGGCGGCGAACTGAAACGATAGTGGTCAAGGGAGAGTCTCCACGCAGCGGGGCGAAAATGCCTGATGCAGACTCATATGGGGGTGGTGGGAAGGATTTCAACCTTGAAGGATGAGTGGTAATCCTTCAGGGCCCCATCGCCGGCAAGGCCGGCTCCCACAAGGATCGGTGCATACAGGACCTGTGGGAGCCGGCCTTGCCGGCGATGGGGCCGCAACGCGGCCCCGGATATCAGGCTTCGTGGCTGATGTGCCCATCGACCAAGGTATAACGCACCGCGCCCGGCAGGCAGTGGCCGATAAACGGGCAGTTGTCGCCCTTCGAGCGCCACTGCTCGCCGGCGAGGGTCGAGGCCTTGGCGTCGAACAGCACCAGGTCTGCAGCGCTACCAACCTTCAGCTCGCCGGCTGGCAGGCGCAGCGCTGCTGCAGGTCCTGCAGACAAACGTTGCAACAAAGTCGCCAGGTCGAGCAGGCCGTCTTCCACCAGGGTCATGGCCAGTGGCAGCAACAGTTCGACACTGCTGATACCCGCCTCGGTGGCACCGAATGGCGCCAGCTTGGCATCGCGCTCATGGGGTTGGTGATGGCTGGAAATGGCCTGGATCACCCCGGACTTCACCGCCTCGCGCAGGCCGTCGCGGTCGGCGCGGGTGCGCAGCGGCGGTTGCACATGGTAGAGGCTGGAGAAGTCGCGCAGCGCTTCGTCGGTGAGAATCAGCTGGTACAGGGCAACGTCAGCGGTTACCGGCAGGCCCAGCTCCTGGGCCTGGGCGATCAACCGCGCGCCGCGGGCGCTGGTCAGCTGGCTGAAGTGGGCACGCACGCCGGTCTGTTCGACCAGCAGCAGGTTGCGCGCCAGGGCCACGGTCTCGGCGGTTTCCGGGATGCCCGGGAGGCCGAGGAAGCTGGCCATGGCGCCTTCGTGAGCCAGGCCGCCCTGGGCCAGGTCACGGTCCTGGGAATGGAAGATCACCGTCAGGTCGAAAGTTGCGGCGTATTCCAGGGCGCGGGCCAGGGTACGGTTGTTGGCAAAGGCATTGAGACCGTTGCCGAAGGCCACGCAGCCGGCGTCGCGCAGGGCAATCAGCTCGGCCAGTTGCTCGCCTTCCAGGCCTTTGCTCAGGGCGCCGATCGGGTAGACCTTGCTGTGCCCGGCTTCGCGGGCACGGTCGAGAATCAGCTCGGCCACTGCCGAGGTGTCCAGCACCGGCTTGGTCTGCGGTGGGCAGCACAGGCTGGTGACGCCACCGGCAGCGGCGGCGCGGGTTTCGCTGGCGATGCTGCCCTTGCGGCTGTAGCCGGGCTCGCGTAGGGCGACGTTGAGGTCGACCAGGCCGGGGGCGGCCACCAGGCCCTGGGCGTCGATGCTGCGGGCGGGCTTGAAGCCTGCCGGGGCGGCGCCGATGGCGATGATCTTGCCGGCATCGATGTGCAGGTCAGTGGTCTGGTCCAGGCCGCTCAGGGGGTCGATGACCCGGGCGCCGAGAATACTGAGGGTCACTGGGCGTTCTCCTGCTCGAATTGACGTTGCGCGGTCTGCCCGCTCATGGCCATGGACAGCACCGCCATGCGTACGGCGATACCGTAGGTGACCTGGTTGAGAATCACCGAGTGGGCACCGTCGGCCACTGCCGACTCGATCTCGACGCCGCGGTTGATCGGGCCCGGGTGCATGACGATGGCATCCGGCTTGGCGCCGGCCAGGCGCGCGGTGGTCAGGCCGAACAGGCGATAGAACTCGCCTTCGCTGGGCAGCAGGCCGCCGGCCATGCGCTCGCGCTGCAGGCGCAGCATGATCACCACGTCGACGTCCTTGAGGCCTTGCTCCAAATCGGTGTAGACCTTCACCCCGTACTGCTCGATACCGATCGGCAGCAGGGTTTTCGGGCCGATCACGCGGATGTCCGGGCAACCCAGGGTTTTCAGCGCGAGCATGTTCGAGCGCGCCACCCGCGAGTGCAGGATGTCGCCGACGATGGCCACCGAGAGGTTCTCGAAGCCGCCCTTGTGCCGACGAATGGTGAGCATGTCGAGCATGCCCTGGGTCGGGTGGGCGTGGCGGCCGTCACCGCCGTTGATGATCGCCACCTCCGGGCACACGTGCTCGGCGATGAAGTGCGCGGCGCCCGAGTCGGCGTGGCGCACGACGAACATGTCGGCGGCCATGGCCTCGAGGTTGCGCAGGGTGTCGAACAGGGTTTCGCCCTTGCTGGTCGAGGAGGTCGACACGTTCAGGGTGATGACGTCCGCCGACAGCCGCTGGGCGGCCAGTTCGAAGGTAGTGCGGGTGCGGGTGGAGTTCTCGAAGAACACGTTGCAGACGGTCTTGCCGCGCAGCAACGGGACCTTCTTCACGGCCCGGGCGCCGACTTCGAGGAACGAGTCGGCGGTGTCGAGGATTTCGGTCAGCAGTTCGCGGGGCAAACCGTCGAGCGAGAGAAAGTGGCGCAGCTGGCCCTGATCATTGAGCTGCAGCGGGCGCTTGGCGTCGATTGGCGTCATCGCGGGGGACTCTTAAAGGGCGGAAGCGGAGGCGAGGTCCTGGCGCTCGAGGGCGAGCGGTGCGGGTCCGGTCAATTTTACCCGTTCATGGGCGGCCAGCGACAGGGTTGCGCCGACCACATTCGGCCGGATCGGCAATTCGCCGGCATCCAGGTCGAGCAGGCAGACCAGGGTCACGCTGGCCGGGCGGCCATAGTCGAACAGCTCGTTGAGGGCGGCGCGGATGGTGCGCCCGCTCATCAGCACGTCGTCGATCAGCACCAGGTGCTGGCCTTCGATCTCGAACGGCAGGTCGGACGGGCGCACCTGCGGGTGCAGGCCGTTCTGGCTGAAGTCGTCGCGGTAGAAGGAAACGTCGAGCGTGCCCAGGGCGGCGTCGCTGCCCAGCTCTTCGAGCAGTGCCTGGGCGACCCAGACACCCCCGGTGCGGATACCGATGAAACGCGGTTCGGTAATGGCGCGCCGGGCCAGATGGGCGCGAAGGTCGACGGCCATCTGCCGGATCAGTTCGGCGGGATTGGGTAGGCTCATGCTTGCTCCTCAAGAGGCCGGGGAGCGGTGCGCTGGCCCGGCTTGAATGCGATGATCGGGTCTCAGGCCCCGGTATTGGCCTCCAGCCAGCCCTGCAGCAGCAGGGCGGCGGCAATGGCATCTACCGGGTTGTCGCGGTAACTGCCGCGCTGGCCGCCACGGGCCATGCGCTCGCCTTTGGCTTCGAAGGTGGTCAGGCGTTCGTCGTGGGTGTGCACCGGCAGATTGAAACGGCCATTGAGGCGGCGGGCGAATTTTTCGGCGCGCTCGCTCATCTCGCTGGGGCTGCCGTCCATGTTCAAGGGCAGGCCGACCACCAGGGCATCGGGTTTCCACTCCTTGATCAGTTTTTCCACCTGGGCCCAGTCCGGCGTGCCGTTCTGCGCCTTGAGGGTGCACAGCTCGCGGGCCTGGCCGGTGATCACCTGGCCGACGGCGACGCCGATCTGGCGGCTGCCGTAGTCAAAACCCAGCAGTAGGCGGACTTCGGCCATCAGGCGTGCCCCGCCTGGCTGGTCAACAGGCTGAGGTTGATCCCCAGGCTCGCGGCGGCGGCGGCAAGGCGCTGCTCGCAAGCCATGCCGAAGATGATCTCGGGGTCGAACGGGCAGTTCAGCCAGGCGTTGTCGGCCAGCTCCGCTTCCAGTTGCCCGGCTTCCCAGCCGGCATAACCGAGGGTAATCAGGCTCTGCTTGGGGCCTAGGCCGTCAGCGATGGCGAATAGCACGTCCTGGGAGGTGGTCAGCGACAGGCCGTCGAGTTCGACGGTGGCCTGGAAGCTGCGCTCGCTGGTGTGCAGGACGAAGCCGCGGTCGGTTTGCACCGGGCCGCCCATGTAGATCGGAACTTGAATGCAACTGGCCGGCGGTTCGACGTCCGGGCGCAGCTGTTCGAGGATATCGGCCAGGTTGAGGTCCTGCGGCCGATTGACCACCAGCCCCATCGCCCCATTGGCGTTGTGCTCGACGATGTAGGTCAAGGTCTGCGCGAAGTTCGGGTCGGCCATGTGTGGCATGGCAATCAGGAACTGATGCTTGAGGTAATCCGGGCTGAGGTTCTTCATGCCTGATAGTGTGGCGGTGAGTGGCCACGCTGACAAGGTGCTGGCGTCACCTTGTCAGCTTTACTGCGGGGTTACTTGAACAGCTTGACCACTTCTTCGGTGTACAGGGTTGGCGACTCTTCAGCGGCCGACAGCACGTACTCCTGGACGGTCTGCTGCTTGGCCTGCGGGTACTTGGCCAGGTAGCTCTCCGGGAACGCCGGGGCCTTCAGGCTGGAGCCGGCCTTGATCAGCGCGGCAACGCAGTCCGGGTTGTCCGTGCGGGCGGCTTCTTCCAGCGGCGTACCGACCGGGAAGGTGCCGTGCTGCTCGTGGTAGGCATCGATCGAGCTGCCTTTTTTCAGCAGCAGGGCGATGCGCTCGGCCGCTTGCGGGTCGGGCTGGCCGTTCATTTCAAAGGCACGCTCGCAAACATGGTGCAGCGGCGTTGAGCCGGTCAGGGTTACCTGGTACGGATTGGCGCCGGCAGCGACCAGCAGCTTGATTACCTCCAGGTTCGAGGCACCTGGTCCGGTCAATGGGGTAAAGCCATTCGGCCGGACCGCCTTGGCATCGGCGCCGGAAGCCAGCAGCAGCTTGATCAGTTCGGCGGAGCCCTTGACTGCCGCGGTGTTCAGCGGCGTAGCGGAATCGCCCTGGGCCAGCACGTTGACGTCGGCGCCGGCCTTGATCAGGCCCTTGACCATGCGCAGGTCGGCTTCGGAGGCCTTCGATTGCTCGGCCTGGTTGAGGACGAACAGCAGCAGGGTTTCGCCGTTTTCCTGAATTGGCGTGTTGACGTCACCGATCTTTGGCAGGAACAGCTCGAACGGTGCGACGATCTTGTAGGAGGCGGCCAGGAACATCGGCTGGCCTTTCGGATCGGCACCCTGGTCGAGCAGGGCCTGGATCTTGGCCAGGCGCGCCGGGGTTTCGTCGTACTTGTACTCGCCAACTTCGTTGTACAGCTTCTGCGACAGCTCGGCGGCGTCGGCGAAGGCGGCAGCAGGCAGGACGCAGGCCGCCAGGGCCAGGCCGAGGGCGGCTGTTTTGCGGGCGAAATTGATGCGCGACATCAACAGAATCCTTTCTTGAGGGAGATATACGGGCGCGCATCATCGCAAAATGGCTATTGTTTTGCCATCAGGCTAAACCTTAAATCGATTGTACTGGGCGCTGACTGCCGGATGGGCAGTCAGCGGCCAGTGCAGACGGGGCGAGCGGCTGTGTTTTCAGAAACGAAAAATAGCTGGGTGGTATTGAGCGGTAAACGAATTAATGACAACGTTTATCTCGCGATCATCCAGTGGGTAGTCGAAGTGGCCATTCCCTTCGATGTGAAGTAACTCAGGCTGGTTGGACAAGGCTTTGATACTCAGCGTTCCTGTGCCAGGGTGGCTGCCTCCTACTTGTCCGTTTCTGTAAGTTGCACACAAACTCAAGAACTCATGCTCGCCGGGCGTAGGGCTTATTGGGTAGTTACCTTGTTCCAGCGCAGAGCCCGTCGAAATCCAAAGGGCAGGGTAGGTTCCGCTCGGATCAAAAGGCCCCTCGCTGAAAACGCAATAAATAAGGCTCGCGTCGCCCGGCCGAAAGATATAGACGTTATCGTCCTCGTACACTTTTTCATTGAGGCCATCTTTTACGGTTATATTAAAATAACCTGAGGCGAGTTTAAGGTTGTACGTAAATTTTTCGGTAGCAGGCTTACCGGTAATAGTCATGGCAATCTCCTGGTTTGGTGATTTACCTAGTGATATTGACCCGCTGAAAGCAATACCGAAACTGTCAGTTTTATCAGGTGGCAGTGATAGGTTTTCGTGTTATCCCTAAGTATTTTCAGTTCTGCCCAAGGCGCGCGAATCAATTGCTCTGCAAACGGTCGCCGCGGGCGAAACGCCAGGTACGGATGATCTCCAGCCGGTCGATATCGGCCAGGTCGCCGGTGAACGGTGCGAACGGTGCGGCCAGGCGCACGATGCGCTGGGCGGCCTGATCAAGCAGGGGCTGGCCGGAGGACTCCAGCACCAGCACTTCATACAGCGAACCGTCGCGGTTGATCGACACCATCAGCCGCAGGCTGCCGTAGATCTGCTGGCGCCGGGCTTCGTCGGGGTAGTTGAGGTTGCCGATACGCTCGACCTTCTTGCGCCACTCGTCCTTGTACCAGGCTCCCTTGTCGCGCATGGTCGAGGCGGCGTTGAGCCGGTGGATGCGCGGGCGCTTGGCGTACAGCTGCTGTTCGTTGGACAGTTCGGCTTCGAGGCTGGCGATCTGGCTGGACAGCTGCGAGCTGTCGAAGTCCGGGGTCGCGGCCTTGGGTTTGGGCTGCGGCTTGGCTTCCTTGGGCCGGGTTTCGACCTTGTCCGGCTTCGGCGCCTTGGTCGCGACCACTGCCTTGGGCGGCGTCGGTTGCGGCTGCACTTCGGGCTTGGCGGCCGGCGGCGGTGTGACCTTGTTGATCTTGCTGTCCTGGAAGGGCGCTACTTCGGTGGTTTTCGGCACCGCTTTCTTGTCCAGGGTGCCGCTGCCTTGCTGGTTGTCCTGGGCCAGGTAATCGGCCTTCTGCGGCGCTTTCTCGCTTTTGAAGGTGGCCAGGGTGATTTCCATGGTCCGGCGGATTTCTTCGGGCTTGGCGAAGGTGAAGCCGACACCGAGGATCAGCACCAGGTGCAGCAACGCCGCCAGGAACAGGGTAAAACCCAGGCGATCCACCGGGCGTACGCGGGGTGGAGAGAAGTCGGCAGGGATGTCAGCAGGAAGCGTCATCAGGTATCCAGCAGCTGCAAAAACCGGGGAAAACCGCCAGAGCAGGTGCCCAGGTCATAAAAACGACCGGCATGATACCCCACTCTGCACGGTTGCTCCGCGTCGGCTGTCAGCGCGCCTTGAGCTTGCGATCAATGGCATCCATCAACTGCACGCCGATCTGGGTGCCGAAGGCGTTGTCGATCTCGCGGATGCAGGTCGGGCTGGTGACGTTGATTTCGGTCAAGTGCTCGCCGATCACGTCCAGGCCAACGAACAGCAGGCCCTTCTCGCGCAGGGTCGGGCCGACCTGTGCGGCAATCCAGCGGTCGCGGTCGGTCAGCGGGCGGGCTTCGCCACGGCCGCCGGCGGCGAGGTTGCCACGGGTTTCGCCCGAGGCCGGAATGCGCGCCAGGCAGAAAGGTACCGGCTCGCCGTCGATCATCAGGATGCGCTTGTCGCCGTCCTTGATGGCCGGCAGGTAGCCTTGCGCCATGATTTGCTGGGTGCCGTTGGCGGTCAGGGTTTCGAGGATCACCGAGAGGTTCGGGTCGCCCGGACGATGACGGAAGATCGAGGTGCCGCCCATGCCGTCCAGCGGCTTGAGGATAGTGTCGCCCTGCTGGTTGACGAATTCGCGCAGGATATCGGCGCGGCGGCTGACCAGGGTCGGCGGCGTGCACTGCGGGAACAGCGTGGCGAACAGTTTTTCGTTGCAGTCACGCAGGCTTTGCGGACGGTTGACCACCAGCACGCCGGCGGCTTCGGCCTGCTCCAGCAGGTAGGTGCTGTAGACGAACTCCATGTCGAACGGTGGATCCTTGCGCATCAGGATCACATCCAGCTCGCTCAGGGCGCTGTCTTGTTCGGCATCCAGCTCGAACCAGTGCTCCGGGTCGGCGAAGACTTTCAGCGGGCGCATGCGTGCACGGGCCTGGCCGGCGCCCTGGTAGAGGTCCTGCTGCTCCATGTAGAACAGCGACCAGCCGCGCTCCTGGGCGGCCAGCAACATGGCCAGCGAGCTGTCCTTTTTATAGGAAATGCGCGCAATGGGGTCCATGACAATCCCGAGGCGAACGCTCATGGGCTAAATCCTCTCAGCGGCAATGGGCCGCATTGGCTCGAATGAAAAGTGGCGTCAGGGTGGCGCTCGCAGCGCTGGCGGTCAAGGGAAAAACGCATCCTGGCCGGTGCTGCGCCGGGCGTCGGCGCGGGCCGATGGAATGCACCCCCCAGAGTGTGCTAAAAAGGCCTGGCACGTGGCCTGCACGGCCGTCTCCAGCTGCAAGCCACAAGGCATAAGCCACAAGAAAAAGCACACCGCGTTCACCCTGCTTTTTCTTGCCGCTTGAAACTTGTAGCTTGCCGCTCATAGCGAGCAGCGATGGTAGAGCAATTATGGAACAGCCCGGCGCGGCATTGAAGGTGATGGTGATCGACGACTCCAAGACGATTCGCCGCACCGCCCAGATATTGCTCAGTGAAGCAGGATGTGAGGTCATCACGGCCATCGACGGTTTCGATGCCCTGGCCAAGATCATCGACCACCAGCCGCAGATCATTTTCGTCGACGTGCTGATGCCGCGTCTGGACGGTTACCAGACCTGCGCCCTGATCAAGCAGAACAGCACGTTCAAGGACACGCCGGTGATTCTCCTGTCGTCCCGCGATGGCCTGTTCGACAAGGCCCGTGGCCGCGTCGTCGGCTCTGATCAATTTTTGACCAAGCCTTTCAGCAAGGAAGAACTGCTGGACGCAATCAAGGCCCATGTGCCCGGATTCGCCACAGAAGAACAACACGCACCCTGACGCTGCGTCGCCGCAGGCGTCTATTCCTTCATGGGGAACAGCATGGCCCGAGTTCTGATCGTCGACGATTCGCCGACCGAAATGTACAAACTGACCGGTATGCTCGAAAAACACGGGCATCAGGTTATCCAGGCCAAGAACGGTGCCGACGGCGTGGCCCTGGCCCGCCAGGAACAGCCTGACGCGGTGCTGATGGACATCGTCATGCCCGGGGTCAACGGCTTCCAGGCTACTCGCCAGTTGAGCAAGACCCCGGAAACCGCGCATATCCCGGTGATCATCGTCACCACCAAGGACCAGGAGACCGACAAGGTCTGGGGCCAGCGCCAGGGCGCCAAGGACTACCTGACCAAGCCGGTGGACGAAGACACCCTGATCAGGAAGCTCAACGACGTGCTCAAAGGTTGACCACCCGGCCCATGGGTGAGTCGCTGACGGCCTTCGAGCTGCTGCTGGACATCGACCGGCGCTGCCGGCTGCTGGCCGCCGACCTGCCGTTGCAGGAAACCCGCCTGCAGAGCTGGAGCGGCATCGGCTTTCGCATCGCCGAGCAGTGGTTCGTCGCGCCCATGGGCGAAGTCGCCGAAGTGCTGCACGAACCGCGCCTGAGCCGCATCCCTGGGGTCAAGGCGTGGGTCAGCGGCGTCGCCAACCTGCGTGGCCGGTTGCTGCCGGTGATGGACCTCTGCGGCTTTTTCGGCCTGGGCCTGTCGGCTGCGCGCAAGCAGCGGCGGGTGCTGGTGCTGGACCATGACGAGCTGTTTGCCGGGCTGCTGGTCGATGAAGTGCTGGGCTTGCAGCATTTTCCGCTGCACAGCCTCGATCTGTCGCCGCCGACGCCGTTGCTCAGTGCTGCCGCGCCTTTTGTCCAGGGGCATTTCCAGCGTGAGCGCAGCTGGGCAATCTTCAGCCCCTTCGCCCTGGCCCAGGCGCCGGGTTTCCTCGATGTCGCGCTGTAAAGGAACGCCACCTCCGTGACCACGACCAAGACGGCTCCATCGCCCCAGGGTTCCCGCAGCAGCGCGCAGATCGCGGCGCTGTTCGTGGTGCTGATCCTGTCGATCATCCTGCTGTTTGCCAACTTCGCCTACCTCAACACCCAGGCCAACTACGACAAGCAGTACATCGGCCATGCCGGTGAACTGCGCGTGCTGTCCCAGCGCATCGCCAAGAACGCCACCGAAGCGGCGGCGGGCAAAGCGGTGGCTTTTCGCCTGCTGAGCGAGGCGCGCAACGACTTCGAGCAGCGCTGGGGCTACCTGAAAAAGGGCGATGCCAGCACCGGCCTGCCCGCGGCGCCGCCGGCGGTGCGCAAGGAAATGGACGCGGTGCTGCGCGACTGGGAAAACCTGCGCAAAAACACCGACACCATTCTGGCCAGCGAGCAGACCGTGCTGTCGTTGCACCAGGTTGCCGCGACCCTGGCTGAAACCGTGCCGCAGTTGCAGGTGGAATACGAGAAGGTCGTCGAGATTCTCTTGCAAAGCGGTGCGCCGGCCAGCCAGGTGGCCGTGGCCCAGCGCCAGTCGCTGCTGGCTGAGCGTATTCTTGGCTCGGTGAACACCGTGTTGGCCGGCGACGACACCGCCGTGCAGGCCGCCGATGCCTTCGGCCGCGACGCCAGCCGTTTCGGCCAGGTGCTCGAAGCCATGCTCGGCGGCAACGACACCATCCAGGTGACCCGCGTGCAGGACCCGGACGCCCGCGCGCGCCTGGCCGAGATCGCCGAGCTGTTCCAGTTTGTCGCAGGCTCCGTGGACGAGATCCTCGAAACCTCGCCTGAACTGTTCCGGGTGCGCGAAGCTGCCGGGAGCATCTTCGGCCTGTCGCAAACCCTGCTCGATGAAGCCTCGCGCCTGGCCACCGGGTTTGAAAACCTGGCGGGTGGGCGCACCCTGGATACCGTCGGCGGCTACGTGCTGGGCCTGCTGGCACTGGCGTCGATCATCCTCATCGGCCTGGTGATGGTGCGTACCACCCATCGGCAGCTGCGCGAAACCGCCGAGAAGAACGAGCGCAACCAGCAGGCGATCATGCGCCTGCTCGACGAAATCGAAGACCTTGCCGATGGCGACCTGACGGTGACCGTGTCGGTGACCGAAGACTTCACCGGCGCCATCGCCGATTCGATCAATTATTCCATCGACCAGTTGCGCGACCTGGTGGCGACCATCAACCTCAGCGCCGAGGAAGTCGCCGCCGCCGTGCAGGACACCCAGAACACTGCGCGCCAGCTGGCCAAGGCCTCCGAGCACCAGGCCCAGCAGATCAGCGATGCCTCGGTGGCGGTGGGCGATATGGCTGAGTCCATCGACCGGGTCTCCACCCACGCCTACGAGTCGGCGAAAGTGGCCGAGCGTTCGGTGGCCATCGCCAACAAGGGCAACGAGGTGGTGCACAACACCATCAACGGCATGGACAACATCCGCGAACAGATCCAGGACACCGCCAAGCGGATCAAGCGCCTGGGCGAGTCGTCTCAGGAAATCGGCGATATCGTCAGCCTGATCGACGACATTGCCGACCAGACCAACATTCTCGCCCTCAACGCAGCGATCCAGGCTTCGCTGGCAGGTGAGGCCGGGCGTGGCTTTGCCGTGGTTGCCGACGAAGTGCAGCGCCTGGCCGAACGCTCGTCGTCGGCCACCCGCCAGATCGAAGCGCTGGTGCGCACCATCCAGGCCGACACCAACGAAGCGGTGATTTCCATGGAACAGACCACCGCCGAAGTGGTGCGCGGTGCACGCCTGGCCCAGGATGCCGGGGTGGCGCTGGCGGAAATCGAGGGCGTATCGCAGACCCTCGCCGACCTGATTCACAGTATCTCCGATGCCGCCCAGCTGCAGACCTCTTCGGCCGGTCAGATCTCGCATACCATGTCGGTGATCCAGCAGATCACCTCGCAAACCTCGGCCGGCTCCACCGCCACCGCCGAGAGCATCGGCAACCTGGCGCGCATGGCCAGCGAAATGCGCCGCTCGGTGTCCGGTTTTACCCTGCCGCCGACGCCGCCGCGTTGAGGGCATCATGGTGATGGGAGCAGTTATGGCGGATCGGCACGATACGGTGGCGCTGGCCTGGGTCAGAGGGGCAATCGCCGACTGCCTGGGCCAGGCGCGCCTGACCCTTGAACACTTTGCCGCCGAGCCCGGCGATGAAGCGGTGCTCGACGGTTTCGTCGAACAACTGCATCAGGTGCGTGGCTGCCTGCTGATGCTCGAACTCAACGGCGCGGCGCTGCTCGCCGAAGAAATGGAACAACTGGGCCTGGCCTTGCGCCAGGGCCGTGCCAGCCAGCGCGGTGAAGCGCTGGGTGCGCTGTTTCGCGGCCTGGAGCAATTACCGCTGTACCTGGAGCGCCTGCGTAGCGCCCGCCGCGACCTGCCGCTGGTGGTGCTGCCGGTGCTCAACCAGCTGCGTGCCGAGCGCGGCGCTGCAGCCCTGGCCCAAGACAGCCTGCTGACCAGCAGCCCGGCCGACGCCGAAGAGCTGGCCAACCTCGACCTGTACCTGGGCACCTGGCGTGATCGCCTGCAAGCCGGGCCGGATCGCGATGCCCTGCGCTCGGTGGTCGCCGCCCTGTGCGAAGACCTCAAGCGGGTCAAGGAACGCCTCGACCAGTTCGTGCGCGGCGACCGCCAGCACCTGGATGAACTGGAGCCGTTGCTGGCGCCGCTGCGCCAGATCGCCGACACCTTGGCGGTCCTCGGCTTTGGCCAGCCGCGGCGGGTGATCATCGACCAGGTGTTGGTGCTGCAAAGCCTGGCCCAGGGCCAGCGCGAGCCTGCCGATGCACTGCTGATGGATATCGCCGGCGCGCTACTGTATGTCGAGGCCACCCTGGCCGGCATGGTCGGGCCGCTGGAGCAGAACATCCAGAGCCCGCTGCCGGGCACTGACCTGGCCGAGATTCGCCAGTTGGTGCTGGAAGAGGCCTTCGCCGTAATGCAGCAGGTCAAGGACCTGATCGGCGATTGCCTCGACGCCGGCTGGCAGCCTCAGCGCCTGCAGCCATTGCCGAACTTGCTGCAACAGGTGCGTGGTGCTTTGGCGATGCTGATGTTGCCGCGCGCAGCGGCATTGATCGGGCAGTGCGGCGACTATGTGCATGAACAGCTGCTGGGCAGCGAAACCCTTGCCGATCCTGCGGCCCTGAGCCATCTGGCCGAAGCCTTGAGCGCCTGCGAGTGTTATCTACAATGGCTGATTGCCGACCCCCAGGCCAATCCTTTGCGGTTTCTCGAGGCGGCCCAGCACAGCCTGGCAGCACTGGGTTATCGCCTTGAGCCGGAGCCCGTGGCAGAGGCGCCAGTGGTGATTGCCGCTGAAGAAGCGCCGATCGACGATGAACTGCGGGAGATATTCCTCGAAGAGGCGCATGAACTGCTGCCATTGCTCAATCAGATGTGGACGCGCTGGCAAGCCGACGGCAGCGATCGCGACGCCCTGATCGAACTGCGTCGCGGCCTGCACACCCTCAAGGGCAGCGGCCGCATGGTCCGCGCCCAGGTGCTGGCTGAACTGGCCTGGGCGGCGGAGCACTTGCTCAACCGGGTGCTCGAAGGCCGGGTGGAAATCGGTGCGGCGCCGCTGGCTGCCTTGCAGCAAGCGCTGGACACGCTGCCTGGCTTGCTCGGCGAGTTTGCCCAGGCACTGGCGCCAGCGCATCCGGACGTTGAACAACTGGCCGCGCACCTGCATGCCCTGGCCATGAATGATCCGCGCAGCGAGAGCGAGGCCAGCGAAGCCATCGACCCGCAATTGCTGGAGATCTTCCGCAACGAAGCCCTGGGCCACCTGGACAGTCTCGAAGCCTTCCTGCACGAGGCCGACAAGCAGCTGCCGCTGGCGGTCAGTGATAACCTGCAGCGCGCCCTGCACACCCTCAAGGGCAGTGCGGCGATGGCCGGGGTCGTGCCGATTGCCGAGCTGGCCGGCGCCCTGGACTTGCTGGCGCGGGAGTTCAAGGCCCATCAGCTGGCCTTCGACCTGGAAGAAATCTACCTGCTGGAAACCGCCGAGCCGCTGCTGCGCCGTGGCGTGCAGCAGCTTTCCAGTTCGCCTCTGGCGCCGATTGCCGGGGCCGCGACGCTGATTGCCGACGTCCATCAGGTGGTCGATGCGCGCCTGCAAGCGCTGCACGAGGCGCCAAGCCAGGGCCTGCGGGTCAAGCGCGACCCGCAACTGATCGCCAGCTTCCTGGCTCAGGGCATGGACATCCTGCTCGACGCCGAGTCGTTGCTTTTACGCTGGCAGGAGCACCCGGGCGAACGCCAGGAACTCAATGCCCTGCTCGATGAACTGACCACCCTTGGCCAGAGCGCGCACCTGGCCGACCTGTGGCAGGTGGATGAGCTGTGCGAAGCCTTGCTCGACCTCTACGGCGCCGTGGAGGAGAGCAGCCTGGCAGTCAGCCCGCGGTTCTTCAGCGAAGCGCAAAGCGCCCATGAAGCGCTGATCGACATGCTCGATCAGATCGCCGCCGGCCAGGAAGTCGATCCGCGTCCGGAGCGCCTGCAGGCCTTGCGCGAGCTGCTTGATGAAGGCCTCGACCCATCGGCCATGGGCCTGGTCAGCAGCCAGGGCGGGGCGATCACCGAGCTTGCCAGTGCCACCGCCGAACTTGCGGCCCAGGCGCCGGCCCCGGCCATGGTCGAGCTGTTTCTCGATGAAGCCAGCGACATACTCGACAGCGCCGACCAGGCCCTGGCGCGCTGGCTGCTGGATACCGACAACGCCTCGGCACTGTCGTCGTTGGCACGCGACCTGCAAACCCTCAAGGGCGGCGCGCAGATGGCCGCCATGGGTGCATTCGAGGTGCTGGCGCAAGAGCTTGAACTGCTTTACGAAGGTTTGGTGGATCGGCGCTTCAGCCCCGGCGCCGAGCTGTTTGCCCTGCTCAAGCGCAGCCATCAGCAACTGGCGCAGATGCTTGAACAACTGCAGCAGGGCCAGCTACCGGCGGCCCAGGTCGAACTGCTGGCGGCGTTGCGCGAGTTTCGTCATGACGCACCGCCGCCTGTGCCTGTGGATAAACCCGTCGAAGCGCAGCAGGATGCCGGCGACAAAGAGCTGCTGGAGATCTTCCTCGAAGAAAGCCTCGATCTGGTCGAAAGCTCCAGCGCGGCCCTGCTGCGCTGGCAGGCCGAGCCGCGTAATGGCGTTGAGGTAGAGAACCTGCTGCGCGACCTGCACACCCTTAAGGGCGGTGCGCGGATGGTCGAGATCGGGCCGATCGGCGACCTGGCCCACGAACTGGAGTTTCTCTACGAGCTGCTCGCCGCCGGCCAGTTGCAACCGAGCCCGGCGTTGTTCAGCCTGCTGCAGAACTGCCACGACCGCCTGGCGCACATGCTCGATGCAGTACGCCTGCAACAGCCGCTGCACGCCGCCACGGCACTGATCGACTACATCCGCAACTTCAGCAGCGCGGCACTGGCCGACACCGCCGCCGGCCAGGCGCACGCGGACGCTGCGCCGCCGGAGCTGCCGGTGACCGCACCTGAACGCGGCGCCGGCGACATGGTCAAGGTGGCCTCGGAACTGCTCGATGACCTGGGCAACCTGGCCGGCGAGAACTCGATCATCCGTGGCCGTATCGAGCAGCAGGTCAACGATGCGCAAGTGGCCCTGAACGAGATGGAAACCACCCTGGAGCGCATGCGCGACCAGTTGCGCCGCCTGGATACCGAAACCCAGGGACGCATCCTCAGCCGCCAGGCCGATGGCGACGGCCAGGCCTACGATGATTTCGACCCGCTGGAAATGGACCGCCATTCGCAGCTGCAGCAGTTGTCACGGGCGTTGTTCGAATCGGCCTCCGATCTGCTCGATTTGAAGGAAACCTTGAGTGTGCGCGCCCATGACGCGCAGAGCCTGTTGCAGCAACAGGCGCGGGTCAACAGCGACCTGCAGGAGGGCCTGATGCGCACCCGCATGGTGCCCTTCGAGCGCCTGGTGCCGCGTTTGCAGCGGGTGGTACGGCAGGTCTCCAGCGAGCTGGGCAAGCAGGTCGAACTGGTGGTCGGCAATGCCGAGGGCGAGATGGATCGCAGTGTTCTGGAACGCATGATGGCGCCGCTGGAACACATGTTGCGCAACGCCGTCGATCATGGCCTGGAGTCGCGTGAGGCGCGCCTGGCGGCGGGCAAGCCGGAGCATGGGCTGATCTCGCTGAATCTGTTGCATGAAGGCGCGGATATCGTCATCGAAATGACCGACGACGGTGCCGGGGTGCCGCTGGAGGCCGTGCGGCGCAAGGCGATCAAGCGCGGCCTGCTCGACCCCGCGGCGGTGCTCAGCGATCACGAAGTGATGCAGTTCATCTTGCAGCCCGGGTTCTCAACCGCCGAGAAGATCACCCAGATTTCCGGCCGCGGCCTGGGCATGGACGTCGTCCATGAAGAGGTCAAGCAGCTGGGTGGTTCGATGGTGATCGAGTCGAACCCGGGCAAGGGCGCGCGCTTTCTGATCCGCTTGCCGTTCACCGTGTCGATCAACCGCGGGTTGATGGTGAACTACGGCGAAGAGCAGTACGCGATTCCGCTCAATACCATCGAAGGCATCGTCCGCGTGCCGCCGGCCGAACTCGAGGCTTGCTACCAGCTCGACCCGCCGCACTACCAGTATGCCGGACACCGCTACGAGCTGCGTTACCTGGGCGAGCTGCTGCAGGGCGCGGCGCAACCGAAACTGTTGGGCCAGAGCCTGCCGCTGCCGGTGCTGCTGGTGCACTCCCACGACCAGCAATATGCCGTTCAGGTCGATGGCCTGGCGGCCAGCCGCGAAATCGTGGTCAAAAGCCTGGGGCCGCAGTTTGCCGCGGTCCAGGGCTTGTCCGGGGCAACCTTGCTGGGCGATGGCCGGGTGGTGCTGATTCTCGATCTGCTCGGCCAGTTGCGCGGTTTGCAGCAGCAATTGGCGTTGCATCAGCGTGGCAGCGATGGCCAGCGCCGGGACAACCTCGGCAGCGAGCCGGTGCGGCCGCTGCTGGTGATGGTGGTGGACGATTCGGTGACAGTGCGCAAGGTCACCGGGCGCCTGCTCGAGCGCCACGGCATGAACGTGCTGACCGCCAAGGACGGGGTCGATGCCATGGCCCTGCTGCAGGAGCATCGCCCGGATATTCTCCTGCTGGATATCGAGATGCCGCGCATGGACGGCTTTGAGGTCGCCACGCAGATCCGCCACGACCCCAAGCTCAAGGACCTGCCGATCATCATGATCACTTCGCGTACCGGCCAGAAACACCGCGACCGGGCCATGGCCATCGGCGTCAACGACTACCTGGGTAAGCCCTATCAGGAATCGGTGCTGCTGCAGAGCATTGCCCAATGGAGTCGCCGCGATGCTTGAACAACCGGCCCGGCAAAACCGCCGCAGCAGCCTCACCGGCCTGCTGCTGCCCTTGAGCGATCGCTGCCTGGTACTGCCCAACGTGGCCGTGGCCGAACTGATCGGCTTTCAGCCCGGCAGCCCGACGCTGGAGCCACCCGAGTGGATGCTCGGCTGGATCGACTGGCGTGGCCAGCGCCTGCCGCTGCTGAGCTTCGAGTCGGCGTGCGGTGGCCAGTTGCAGGTTGGCGAGCGGGCGCGGATCGTCGTGCTCAATGCCCTGGGCAATAGCCCGCTGCGCTTCATCGCCTTACTGGTGCAGGGCATTCCGCGCTCGTGCAAGCTCGACAGTCAGCTCAACTACGTCGATGTGCCGCTGGCTGGCCTGGAGCTGGCGGCGGTACAGGTGGGCGAACAAGTGGCGCGGGTGCCGGACCTGCCGGCACTGGAACAGCTGCTGATGGACGCAGGGGTGGTGTGAAACATTTGCCTGTGTAGGATGGGAGACCTGTTTCACATCAGGAGGACCCTGTTGCATGTATCACGGTGAACGTTTCAATGCCTGGACCCATCTGGTCGGTGCCGTTCTGGCCTGCATCGGCGCCATCTGGCTGCTGGTGGTGGCGAGCCTGCAGGGCGACCCCTGGAAGATCGTCAGCCTGGCGATCTATGGCTTTACCCTGCTGTTGCTCTACAGCATCTCGACGCTCTATCACAGCGTGCGCGGCAAGGCCAAAGTGATCATGCGCAAGCTCGATCACCTGTCGATCTACCTGTTGATTGCCGGCAGTTATACGCCGTTCTGCCTGGTCAGCCTGCGCGGGCCCTGGGGCTGGAGCCTGTTTGGAATCGTCTGGGGGCTGGCGGTGATCGGCATGTTGCAAGAGATCAAGCCGCGCTCCGAAGCGCGGGTCATGTCGATCATCATCTATGCGCTGATGGGCTGGATCGTGCTGGTGGCGGTCAAGCCCTTGCTGGCCAGCCTCGGCGCCGCAGGTTTTGCCTGGCTGGCGGCCGGTGGCGCGTTCTACACCATCGGCATCATCTTCTTCGCCTACGACAGCCGCTTTCGCCATTGGCATGGTATCTGGCACCTGTTCGTGATTGCCGGCAGCCTGCTGCACTTCATCGCGGTGTTCTTCTACGTGCTCTAGAAGTCGCCCCACAGCTGCTGGGCCACGGCCAGGGCCACCACCGGCGCAGTTTCGGTGCGCAGCACCCGTGGGCCCAGGCGCGCGGCATGGAAGCCGGCGCCTTTGGCGTGCTCGACTTCCGTCTCGCTGAGGCCGCCTTCAGGGCCGATCAAGAACGCCAGGCTGGCGGGTTGCTGGTGGCTGACCATGGGTTCGGCGACCGGGTGCAGAACCAGCTTGAGGTCCTGGTCGCAGGCCTTGAGCCAGTCGGCGAGCAGCTGCGGCGGGTGAATGACCGGCACGCTGGAGCGCCCGCATTGCTCACAGGCGCTGACCGCCACCTGGCGCCAATGGGCCAGGCGCTTGTCGGCGCGCTCATCCTTGAGGCGCACTTCGCAGCGCTCACTGACGATCGGGGTGATGGCGCTGACGCCCAGCTCGGTGGCTTTCTGGATCGCCCAGTCCATGCGCTCGCCGCGCGACAGGCCCTGGCCGAGGTGAACCTTGAGGCTGGAGTCGGGTTGCCCGGCAAAGGCTTCGTCGAGCTGGACGCGGACGGTTTTCTTGCCGACTTCCAGCAATTGGCCGCGAAACTCCTGGCCGCTGCCGTCGAACAGTTGCACGGCATCGCCAACGGCCATGCGCAGTACGCGGCCGATGTAGTGGGCCTGGGCTTCGGGCAGGTCGTGGGCGCCGAGGCTCAGGGGGGCGTCGATGAAAAAGCGGGACAGTCTCATGTACTAACTCTAAAAATGTGTTGGCAGTGCGGGCTTCATCGCGGGGCAAGCCCGCTCTTACAGGGATCTTTGTAGGAGCGGGCTTGCCCCGCGATGCAGTTAGCCCGGATCGCGGAAATCAGGGTGGAAATCAGCCGGCACCGCCACGCTGACGCTGCTGCTGGTGGCAATGTCGATGCCCTCGGTGGCCACCTCGGCAAGAAAGTCGATCTGCTCGGGGGTGATCACGTAAGGCGGCAGGAAGTACACCACGCTGCCCAGCGGGCGCAGCAGGGCGCCACGGCTCAAGGCGTGCTCGAAGACCTTCAGGCCGCGGCGTTCCTGCCACGGGTAGGCGGTCTTGCTGGCCTTGTCCTGGACCATCTCGATGGCCAGGGCCATGCCGGTCTGGCGTACTTCAGCGACATGCGGGTGGTCGACCAGGTGCGCAGTGGCGCTGGCCATGCGCTGGGCCAGGGCTTTGTTGGCCTCGATGACGTTGTCTTGCTCGAAGATATCCAGGGTCGCCAGCGCCGCGGCACAGGCCAGCGGGTTACCGGTGTAGCTGTGCGAGTGGAGAAAGGCGCGCAGGGTCGGGTAATCGTCGTAGAACGCGCTGTACACCTCGTTGGTGGTCAGGCACGCGGCCAGCGGCAGGTAGCCGCCGGTCAAGGCCTTGGACAGGCACAGGAAATCCGGACGGATGCCGGCCTGTTCGCAGGCGAACATCGTCCCGGTGCGGCCAAAGCCCACGGCGATCTCGTCGTGGATCAGGTGCACGCCGTAGCGGTCACAGGCTTCGCGCAGCAGCTTGAGGTACACCGGGTGGTACATGCGCATGCCGCCGGCGCCCTGGATCAATGGCTCGACGATGACAGCGGCGACCGTGGCGTGGTGTTCGGCCAGGGTCTGCTCCATGGCCGCAAACATGTTGCGCGAGTGCTCTTCCCAGCCCATGCCCTCGGGGCGCAGGTAGCAATCCGGGCTTGGTACCTTGATGGTGTCGAGCAGCAGCGCTTTGTAGGTCTCGGTGAACAGCGGCACGTCGCCAACCGACATCGCCGCGATGGTCTCGCCGTGGTAACTGTTGCTCAGGGTGACGAAGCGCTTCTTCTCTGGCTGGCCTTTGTTCAGCCAGTAGTGAAAGCTCATTTTCAGTGCCACTTCGATGCAGGACGAACCGTTATCGGCGTAAAACACCCGGTCCAGGCCTTCGGGGGTGATCTGCACCAGGCGCTCGGACAGCTTGATCACCGGCTGGTGGCTGAAGCCGGCGAGGATCACGTGCTCGAGCTGGTCGACCTGGTCCTTGATGCGCTGGTTGATGCGCGGGTTGGCATGGCCGAAAACGTTGACCCACCAAGAGCTGACGGCATCGAGGTAGCGCTTGCCTTCGAAGTCTTCCAGCCACACGCCTTCGCCGCGCTTGATCGGAATCAGCGGCAGTTGTTCGTGATCTTTCATCTGGGTGCAGGGGTGCCACAGGACCTTGAGGTCACGTTGCATCCACTGTTGGTTGAGGCCCATTTCGATTCTCCTGGCGACGGCGGCTCGGACATGCCGCGCAAGCCTATGCAATGCGCCGGTCGAGAACAACCCGTGCGCTGCAATCAGGGTGCTGGCGTTGCTGGCGTTGCTGGCGGGGGCGCTTGGCGTGGCGTATCCTTCGGCTACTCTTTCTGGGGGGATCCCCCCAAACACTTCTGCTTTGATCCGGAGTTCGCCGAATGTCTGCTGGTTGGCTGCGCGCCTGTGCGCTGGTAATGATAGGACTGTTCAGCGGCACTGCGCTGGCCAAGGACAAGGCCCCGACGGCAATCGTCGTCGGTGGCGGTCTGGCCGGCCTGACAGCCGCCTATGAGTTGCAGAACAAGGGCTGGCAGGTGACCCTGCTGGAAGCCAAGACCGGCATGGGCGGGCGTTCGGGCCTGGCCACCAGTGAGTGGATTGGCAACAGCAAGGCCCAGCCGGTGCTCAACCAGTACCTGGACGCCTTCAAGCTCAGCACTTTGCCGGCACCCGAGTTCGTGCGCACCCCGGGTTATCTGATCGATGGCGAGTATTTCAGCGCCGCCGACCTTACCACCAAGCAACCGGCCACCGCCGAGGCACTCAAGCGTTACGAGAAGACCCTCGACGACCTGGCGCGTTCGATTGACGATCCGCTGAACCCGGCGGCCAACAGCACCTTGTTCGCCCTCGACCAGCTCAACGTCTCCGGCTGGCTCGACAAACTGCAGTTGCCGGCCACCGCGCGCCAGCTGGTCAACCAGCAGATCCGTACCCGCTACGACGAACCGTCGCGCCTGTCGCTGCTCTATTTCGCCCAGCAGACCCGCGTTTATCGTGGCGTCAGCGACCGTGACCTGCGCGCCGCGCGCCTGCCAGGCGGCAGCCCGGTGCTGGCCCAGGCTTTCGTCAAGCAGCTGAAGACCATCAAGACCCAGTCACCGGTCAGCGCCATCATCCAGGACAAGGACGGCGTCACTGTCAAGGTTGGTAGCGTCGGTTACCAGGCCGATTATGTGGTGCTGGCGGTGCCACTGCGCGCGCTGTCGAAGATCCAGATGACACCGGGCCTGGACACCAAGCACCTGGCCGCCCTGAAGGGCACCAACTACGGCTGGCGCGACCAGCTCATGCTCAAGTTCAAGACCCCGGTGTGGGAAAGCCGCGCACGGATGTCCGGCGAGATCTACAGCAACACCGGCCTGGGCATGCTCTGGATCGAGCCTGCGCTCAAGGGCGGCGCTAACGTTGTAATCAACCTCTCCGGTGACAACGCGCGTCTGCTGCAGGCCTTTGGCGACAAGCAGATGGTCGACCAGGTGCTGATCCGCCTGCACGCCTTCTACCCGCAGGCCCGTGGCGCCTTCACCGGCTACGAAGTGCGCCGCTACAGCACCGACGTCGGTACCGGTGGCGCCTACCTGGCCTATGGCCCTGGGCAGATCAGCAAGTACTGGCGCCTGTGGGAGCGACCGGTGCAGCGGGTTGCCTTTGCTGGTGAGCACACCGATGCGATGTACCCAGGCACCCTCGAAGGCGCCCTGCGCAGTGGCCAGCGTGCTGCCAGCCAGGTCCAGGACCTGGCCGCCGGCAAGTCGTTCGAGCCGGTCAAGGCGGTTGCCGCCACCGCTGCTGCAGGCACTGCGGCTGCCGCGGCGAGCAAAGGCAACTTCTTCAGCAACCTGTTTGGCGGCTCGTCCGACAAGCCGGCCAAGGCCCAAGAGCCGGTGAAGAAGGAAGAGAGCAAGCCAGGCTTCTTCAAGCGCATGTTCGGTAGCGATGACAAGCCTGCCGAGCAGCCAGCGGCCAAACAAGCGGACGTGGCTCCGGCCCCCGCGCCGGCGGCTGCGCCAGCACCTGCGGTCGCACCGGTTGCCAAGGAAGAGCCGGCCAAGGCCCCGGTGAAAGCGGCCCCGGCCAAACCTGCGGCCAAGAAGGCGCCGGTGAAAAAACCGGTGGCCAAGGCGCAACAGCCCAAGAAAGCCGCAGTCAAGGCTGCGCCTGCGAAGAAGCCGGCGGCCAATACCCAGGCCAAGGCGCAGTAATGCGCTGACTTCATCGCCGGCAACGCCGGCTCCCACAGGGGCAAGCACACACTGAACCTGTGGGAGCCGGCCTTGCCGGCGATGGGCCGCGCAGCGGCCCCAAGGCCCGCAGGGTCTTCCCTTCCCACGTAGTTAATGTTTCCTTAATAGCTTCGTTTCATACTAAAGATCATATTTCTCGATATTTCAGAGCAAGTTTTTCTGCTTTTAATCGATAAATAACTCGTTAGTCTTGAGCACAGTTCTTACAGGGAAACACGGCAATGCAACTGCGCAACTCACCTTCTCGTTATGGCTTTGTCAGCATCGTCCTGCATTGGGGTGTTGCACTGGCGGTATTCGGCCTGTTCGGCCTGGGCCTGTGGATGATGGGCCTGGACTACTACAGCCCATGGCGCAAAGACGCCCCCGACCTGCACAAAAGCATTGGCCTGGTGCTGCTGGGCGTGATGCTGCTGCGGGTGCTCTGGCGCTTTGTCAGCCCGCCACCGCCGGCCCCGAGCAACCACGGCCAGCTCACCCGCATCGCCTCCAAGGCCGGCCATGGCCTGCTGTACCTGGGCCTGTTCGCGGTGATGATTGCCGGTTACCTGATTTCCACCGCCGATGGCGTTGGCATCCCGGTCTTCGGCCTGTTTGAAGTGCCGGCGCTGGTCAGCAACCTGCCCGACCAGGCCGATGTCGCCGGTGAGATCCATTTCTACCTGGCCTGGGGCCTGGTGATATTTGCCGGGCTGCACGGCCTGGCAGCCCTGAAACACCACTTTATCGACCGTGACGCGACCCTGATCCGCATGCTGGGCCGCAAAGCTTGATGCTCAACCTCAACTCCAAAAGGGATATAGACGCATGTTGAAAAAGACTTTTGCCGCTCTGGCGCTCGGTACCGCACTGTTCTCGGCCGGCCAGGCAATGGCAGCAGACTACAAGATCGACAAGGAAGGCCAGCACGCCTTCGTTGACTGGAAGATCAGCCACCTGGGCTACAGCTTCATCCACGGTACCTTCAAGGACTTCGATGGCTCCTTCAGCTGGGATGCCACCAAGCCTGAAGCCAGCAAGATCGCTGTCGACCTGAAAACCGCCAGCCTGTGGTCCAACCACGCCGAGCGTGACAAGCACATCGCCAGCAAAGACTTCCTCGATGTGAGCAAATTCCCAGAGGCCAAGTTTGTCTCCACCGCTGTCAAATCGACTGGCGAGAAAACTGCTGACGTGACCGGCGACCTGACCCTGCACGGCGTCACCAAGCCAGTCACCTTCAAGGCCACTTTCAACGGTGAAGGCAAGGATCCATGGGGCGGTGAGCGCGCTGGCTTCAACGCCAAGACCACGCTGAACCTGAACGACTTCGGCATCAAAGGCCCAGGCCCGTCTTCGCAGACCCTGGATCTGGACATCTCGATCGAAGGTATCAAGCAGAAGTAATGCTTGCTGCATAAACGAGAACGCCGCCCCTAGGGGCGGCGTTTTTGTTGGCGCGCTCGCTGAATCAGCGGTTACGCGTCAGCAGTGCAGGCTTCTCGCCACGTGGACGGCTTGGCAGCTGCTCGAGCTGTTCGGCAGTCGGGAAGCGGTCGACCTTCGACTCCTTGTGGACGATCTTTGGCTGCGGCTGGCCTTCACGCGGATTGCGTACGGCCGGCTCTTTGCTTGCTTGATCATCGCGCGCCGGGCGGCGATTGCGACCGCCGCCGTCGCGGCTGCCACCACCATTACGGGCACCGCCACCGCGCTTCTCGCCATTGGCCGAAGCACCACCACCGCTGCGCGGGCCGTTGTTGCTGCGCGGTTGGCCGCCACGTGGCTGGCCACCGGTGCCGGCGCCGGCCTGGGCAGGTGCGCCCGGGCGACGGTTGCGGCCCTGGTTGCCTTTGTTCTGGTAAGGGCTGACGTAGTCGGCGCGGTTACCGAAGTTGTCGACTTCGTCATCCAGAAACTCTTCCGGATCACGATTGGCCGGCACTGGCGGGACACCCGGCTGGCTCGATTGGGCCTGACGCGGCTTGTTGTCGCGCGGCTTACGCTCCTGGCGCCCACCGGCGGATTTCTCCGCGGATTTTTCCTTATCCTTGTCGCGGCCTTTGTCTTTGCCCTGATCCTTGCCCTTGTCCTTGCGACCGCCGCTGCCGGCATTGCTGCCATCGGCGCGCTGGCCACGGCCACCGCGCGGGTTGTTTTGCGGGCGTTCACGGGTTTCGGGTTTTTCAGCTTCGACCTTGGAGGCATCAAAGCCCATCAGGTCGCCATCCGGGATCTTCTGGCGGGTGACACGTTCGATGCTCTTGAGCAGCTTTTCTTCGTCCGGGGCAACCAGCGAGATGGCCTCGCCCGAACGACCGGCGCGACCGGTACGGCCGATACGGTGAACGTAGTCTTCTTCAACGTTGGGCAGCTCGAAGTTGACCACGTGCGGCAACTGGTCGATGTCCAGGCCACGGGCGGCGATATCGGTGGCAACCATGATCCGCACGGTGCCGGCCTTGAAGTCGGCCAGGGCCTTGGTACGCGCGTTCTGGCTCTTGTTGCCGTGGATCGCGGCGGCGGTCAGGCCGTGCTTTTCAAGGTATTCGGCCAGGCGGTTGGCGCCATGCTTGGTACGGGTGAACACCAGCACCTGTTCCCACGCACCGGTGGTGATCAGGTGCGCCAGCAAGGCGCGCTTGTGGCTGGCCGGCAGGCGGTAGACGCGCTGCTCGATACGCTCGACCGTGGTGTTCGGCGGCGTGACTTCGATGCGCTCGGGGTTGTGCAGCAGCTTGTCGGCAAGGTCGGTGATGTCTTTGGAGAAGGTCGCCGAAAACAGCAGGTTCTGACGCTTGGCCGGCAGGCGGGCAAGGACCTTCTTCACATCATGGATGAAGCCCATGTCGAGCATGCGGTCGGCTTCATCGAGCACCAGGGTTTCGACGTGCGACAGGTCAACACTGCCCTGGCCGGCGAGATCCAGCAGGCGACCCGGGCAGGCCACCAGCACGTCAACACCCTTGGCCATGGCCTGAACCTGCGGGTTCATGCCGACGCCGCCAAAGATGCAGGCGCTGACGAATTTGAGATCGCGGGCGTAGACCTTGAAGCTGTCGTGAACCTGGGCGGCCAGTTCGCGCGTCGGGGTCAGCACCAGTACCCGCGGCTGGCGTGGGCCATGGCGCTGGGACTTGTCCGGGTGACCACCGGGAAACAGGCGTTCGAGGATCGGCAGGGCGAAACCGCCGGTTTTACCAGTACCTGTCTGGGCGGCAACCATCAGGTCGCGGCCTTGCAACACGGCGGGAATGGCCCGCTGTTGCACCGGAGTGGGCTGGGTGTAGCCCGCAGCCTCGATGGCGCGAACTAGAGCCTCGGAGAGACCGAGGGAAGCAAAGGACATGAGTAATCCTGTTCTAATGGGGGCTGTGCCCGATGGGATAATCTTGCCTGGCGCGACGGGCATCAGCTGATGCTATCGCGTCCGGTCCAGCAGGGTCTTCAATGCGCATCCGGGGCGGCGGGCGGGCTCTGGGCCGCGCTGTCCTGCCGGTCGGGATGCCTTTTGCAAGGCCGAGCGTCCGGGCGTAAGCCTGGCGGGAAGGCCCGAGTATAACAGAGCATTCAGCGCGTGCTGCGTTCCTGCTGCTCAACGGCGGTTGGAAAGTATTCCGCAGTGCCGGCGTAGCGTGCATGCAGCGCGGCATAGGCCGGCTCGCGCTTGAAGCGGCGCAGCTCGGCGGCAAAGCGCTGGGCCAGCAGGTCCATGCCGACATTGCGGCGCACCGCCAGGTACTGGCTGTGGCGGCTGATCACCAGAGGCAACTCGCTGATTTGCTGTTCCAGGCCCAATGTTTTGATCATGTAGCGACCTACCCGCCGATCGGTGATCAACAGGTCGATCCGTCCGCGCTGGAGCTTGCCGAAGTTGGCCTCGTGAGTGGGTGCTGGTTCGCGAGTGAACAGCGGCGAGTCGATAAATGCGCCGCCATAGCTGTAACCGGGTGAAGTGCCAACGGTAAGGCCGCGCAGGTCTTCCAGGCGCTTGACCTTGTGCGGGCGGGCATTGGCATAGAACAGGGTGAATTCGACGTCGGACAGCGGCTCGCTGGGGTAGAACAACTGGCTGTCGCGCTGTTCGGTCTGGAAGATATCCAGCACGCCATCGGCCAGACCCTGCTCGATCATCGCCAGGCAGCGCTTCCAGGGCAGGAACTGCCACTCCACATCGACCCCCAGGCGCTTGAACACCTCGGCGGTCACTTCATAGTCGATGCCTTTGGCCTGGCCGCCCTCAAGGTAGACATAGGGGGCCCAGGGTTCGGTGACGATACGCAGCTTCTCGCCGTGGGCAAAGGCACTCAGGCAAGTGAGAAACAGCGCGGTCAACAGGCGGGTGAAATCGGGCATGGCTGGAGATTACGACGTGCGCACGGCTATGGCTAGTAGCCGTGCATGTCGAGCCAGCCGGGGTGTCAGCGCTGTGATCGCTTTAACAGTGAATCACGTACCGTGCGGTGCTTGCGACCCAGCGAGAGGCGCATGCCTGGGTGCTCGAACCAGCGGTGCAGGGTATCGGGGCAAATCGGCCGTGGGTGGCGAGCCTTGACGTTGTCCAGGGCCTTGTCCCACCACGCTGAAGCGCAGGCGCGGTCGAACTCGTTGGGGTAGTCGTAGCAGCCATTGAGCAGTTCGCGCATGAACTGGCGCTGCTCGCTCGGCAGGGCCAGGCTCAGCGCCTTGTAGCCCAGGCGGTGCAAGGTCGGCGGCTTGGGCAACTGGGCATTGACGCGGGTGACGTCGGCCAGTGCCTCCTCGCTCAGGGGCGCATGCTGGTGCTTGGCCAGCCAGGCCTGGACCTTGGCCCGGAACAGCTGCTTGCGGCTCCAGTAATGATGGATCAGGTCGGTGCACTGGCTGACCTGCATCTGCCGATAGGCGGCCACGCCCAGGCAGAACTCCTCCAGGGTGTAGGCACCGTTGGCGTGGGGGTAGTACTCGTCCATCAAGGCGATGGAGCGGTCGAGCAATGGCGCATCTTCCTGCAGCAGGCCGATGACCCCGGAATTCAGCAGCGGCATGTGCTGGTCGGCCAGCCCGCGTTCTTCGAGCATCGGCGCCAGGCTCTGGAACAGCGGGCACTGCGGATCATTGCCATAGGTACTGCCGATGGCGTTGCACAGCAGGGTCCCTGGCTTGACCCGGCGAAACAGCTCGATGGGCGACTGATGGAAGAACGTGTCGGTATCGATCAGCACGGCCATGGGTGCGCTGGCCAGCACCTGGCGCAGCACCACGTGCTTGCTGCGAAAGTGATAGCCATACGGCTGGTTCCAGGCTTCGCGGGTGGCGGCGTCGAGTGGATGAACGCTTACCGGCAGGTGCTGGTAGGGTTCGGGATTGTCGCTGTAGACCTGGATATCAAGTGCTTCCCCGGGCGTCTTGCGCAGGTTGGCCAGGGCGCTGACGATGCTGAACTGGGCTTCCTGATGATAGGTATGTGGCCCGAAGACCAGGTAAACGAGTTGCGGTCGAGCAGGGGTAAGTCCTTGGCGCATGGAAGGCACGAAAATCCGTCAGGGGTAGGAATGCAGAAAGGCCCTTAGCGTAAGCTAAAGGCCTTTTCAGTATTCTGACGCAATTGTTACCTGCGGTGTAGCGATTCGATCAGCGGGGCAACTTGAGGTTGTTCCAGATCGCCAGGCTCGGATCGGCCTGGTTCAGGGTATAGAAATGCAACCCTGGAGCGCCGCCTTGCAGCAGTTGCTCGCACATACGGGTGATGACTTCTTCACCGAAGGCCTGGATGCTCTTCACATCGTCGCCGTAGGCTTCCAGCTGCTTGCGGATCCAGCGTGGGATCTCGGCGCCGCAGGCGTCGGAGAAGCGTGCCAGCTTGCTGTAGTTGGTGATCGGCATGATCCCCGGGACTACCGGAATATCCACACCCATCTGCTGCACGCGCTCGACGAAGTAGAAGTAGCTGTCGGCGTTGAAGAAGTACTGGGTGATAGCGCTGTCGGCACCGGCGTTGGCCTTGCGCACGAAGTTCTTCAGGTCATCCTCGAAGTTGCGCGCCTGGGGGTGCATCTCCGGGTAGGCGGCGATTTCGATATGGAAGTGATCGCCGCTTTCCTGACGGATGAACTCCACCAGTTCGTTAGCATAGCGCAGCTCGCCGCTGGCCATGCCCATGCCCGACGGCAGGTCGCCGCGCAAGGCGACGATGCGCTGGATGCCGGCTGCCTTGTACTGGGTCAGCAGCGAGCGCAGATCGTCCTTGCTGTCGCCAACGCACGAAAGGTGCGGGGCGGCGGGGACTTTCACTTCGCTTTCCAGCTGCAGCACGGTGTTCAGCGTGCGGTCGCGGGTCGAGCCACCGGCACCGTAGGTGCAGGAGAAGAAATCCGGGTTGTAGCTGGCCAGCTGGCGGGCAGTGGCAAGCAGTTTTTCATGTCCAGCATCGGTCTTGGTCGGGAAGAACTCGAAGCTGTAACGACGTTCCTGAGACATAGAAGGTTCTCTTCAGCGGCAAGCTACAAGCCGCAAGCGACAAGCAGAAGCGGCGCGAACCGCTTGCAGCTTGCAGCTTGCAGCTACCAACTTTCAGTAACGGTAGGCGTGTGGCTTGAATGGCCCTTCAACAGTTACGCCGATGTATTCGGCCTGTTGCGGGGTCAGTTGGGTCACTACACCACCGAAGCCGCGGACCATTTCCAGGGCCACTTCTTCGTCGAGTTTCTTCGGCAGGACTTCAACGGTCAGGCGCTCGGCTTTCTGAGCGGCTGGCAGGTCGGCGTACTTCTGTTCGAACAGGAAGATCTGCGCCAGGACCTGGTTGGCGAACGAGCCGTCCATGATCCGGCTTGGGTGGCCGGTAGCGTTACCCAGGTTTACCAGGCGGCCTTCGGCCAGGAGGATCAGGTAGTCATCGTTCTGTGGGTCGAAGTCGCCATGGCCGGTACGGTGGATCTTGTGTACCTGTGGTTTGACTTCTTCCCAGGCCCAGTTCTTGCGCATGAAAGCGGTGTCGATTTCATTGTCGAAGTGGCCGATGTTGCAGACCACTGCACGCTTTTTCAGGGCCTTGAGCATGTTGGCGTCGCAGACGTTGACGTTACCGGTGGTGGTCACGATCAGGTCGATCTTGCCCAGCAGGGCTTTGTCGATGCTCGCTTCGGTGCCGTTGTTGATACCGTCGATGAACGGCGAGACCAGCTCGAAGCCGTCCATGCAGGCCTGCATGGCGCAGATCGGGTCAACTTCGGAAACCTTGACGATCATGCCTTCCTGACGCAGCGACTGGGCCGAGCCCTTGCCCACGTCACCGTAACCGATGACCAGCGCCTGCTTGCCCGACAGCAGGTGGTCGGTGCCGCGCTTGATGGCATCGTTGAGGCTGTGACGGCAGCCGTACTTGTTGTCGTTCTTGCTCTTGGTGACCGAGTCGTTGACGTTGATCGCCGGGACTTTCAGCTCGCCCTTGGCCAGCATGTCGAGCAGGCGGTGCACGCCGGTGGTGGTCTCTTCGGTAACACCGTGGACGCGCTCCAGCACAGCCGGGTACTTCTTGTGCAGCAGCTCGGTGAGGTCGCCGCCGTCGTCGAGGATCATATTGGCGTCCCATGGCTGGCCATCCTTGAGGATGGTCTGCTCCAGGCACCACTCGTACTCTTCTTCGGTCTCGCCTTTCCAGGCGAACACAGGGATGCCGGCAGCGGCGATGGAGGCAGCGGCCTGGTCCTGGGTCGAGAAGATGTTGCAGGACGACCAGCGTACCTCGGCACCCAGGGCTACCAGGGTTTCGATCAGCACGGCGGTCTGAATGGTCATGTGGATGCAGCCGAGGATTTTTGCACCCTTGAGCGGTTGCTCTTCAAGGTACTTGCGGCGCAGGCCCATCAGCGCAGGCATTTCCGATTCGGCAATGATGGTCTCGCGACGGCCCCAGGCAGCCAGGGAGATGTCGGCGACTTTGTAATCGGTAAAACCAGCAGGCGTGTTTACAGCGCTCATTGAGAGCCTCCATTCGTAGTGTGCGAATGGGCGCCGTTGTGCGTTTAGTGTCCGCAGGCAGGCCTGGCGGACAACGCCCCATCCGAGCCTGACAGGTTGAACCTGCTGCAGCGCCCCTCGGACAGGTGGCGGGAACGGTGGCCAATGCAGCCACCGTCGAATAATGCCGGGCGATTATAGCCGGGCTTTTCGAGCATCCCAAGCGCTAAAGACAAATCAGAGGGTCAGCCGGTCGGCACCGTGACCTGCAGGTCCAGGTGCAGGCTCAGGTACGCCAGCGGTTCGCAGCCCTGGGTCAGCAGCATTACCTGCCAGGTGAGCTTGAACTCGCCCGGCTGGTCGCTGCGCAGATGCCAGTGGTAGTCGTCGACCTCACGGCACGACGGCTGCAATGGTGTGGATGGCTCAGGACGTGCCAGGCGCAGATTGTGCTGTTCGATCAGCTCGATTGTCAGCGGCGGCGTGCTGGCAGGGCTGTGGCTGAACAGTATTTCTTCGCCGAGCAGTGCTACCGGCACCATGCGCAGCAGTAGCGGGGTCCCGGCTTCGAGGGTCAGTCGGGCGGAGTCGATAAGCAGCAAGTCGACCGGCTGCGCTCGGGCGTGCAGGATGCACAGGTGGCGAGGGTCGAGCGCGATGGGCGAACCCGGGTTGCCGGGCAAAGGATCGAGCGAGGCAAGCAGGCCCTTGGCATCGACGATCAGTACAACGTGTTCAGGTTTCTCCGTAGCCATGATGAGCTCCTTCCATGAGCACCAATTGGGGCGGGTTGCGGTGTGCGCCGCCGGCTGGCCGGCGGCGCTTGCCCTGGATCAGTTGGTGATGGTGATGAACGGATCCCATTCGAAGTAGCCGCAGCACTTGCAATCACGATCGACGATCATGAACTTGAAGTGGTAGGTGACCTTGCCTTGCGCAAGCAAGTCGCCACGCCAGTAGTAGTTGTCGTTGATCTGGCAGGTCGGCACGGTTTTGTTGTTGGCATTGGGCACGGCCGATTGCACTTTGGCCTTCAGTGCCCGAGGGTCTTCCAGCAGTTGGTGATTGGGGTCGTCGCAAACGAACCCATAGAGGATCACCGACTGCTCGAAGCCAAAGGAAATGCTCTGTTCACGCCAGCGCACCACATCACCTACGCGACCCTTGAGGTGCAACTCGCCGCCGGCCTGGCCAGAGATGACGTTGTCCTGGTAGGTGACCATGTAGATGTGTTCTGGCGGGATGAACGTGGGCTTGTTCGGGTCTTTGCTCGGATTGGGGAATTTCTTGAGGATGGTTTCGGTGTCGAAGTTGATGCTGACGTCGATAACTCTGGACATGAGTGGATTCCTTTTCACTGTACGAGTAGGTCAATGGTGAGCCTCGGATGCTCTCCACTGGCACTGCCCGGAGCTTCGCTTCCTGCGATGCCGGTTCTGCCGCGCCGTATGCCAAGTTCCGGTGGTCCGACTACCTGGAGTGATCTGCGGATCACATGCTCAGGCTAGCCGCATCGATTGGGCTGTCAAAGCGTGCCGAGCGGAATTTTGGCGGCTACTGACCAATGGTCGTAATGGTCGATTACCCCAGAATGGGGCTACCATGTAACGCAAGGGCCGCAGGGCTGAATTGCCCTTCGGTGCTCGACTTTCCAGAGGCCAAGGTCAGGAGTACAGATGAATTTCCACACCCGCAAATGGGTAAAACCCGAAGACCTCAACCCCAACGGCACCCTGTTCGGCGGCAGCCTGCTGCGCTGGATCGACGAAGAGGCGGCGATCTATGCGATCGTCCAGCTGGGCAACCAGCGCGTGGTAACCAAGTACATCTCGGAGATCAACTTCGTCAGCGCGTCGCGCCAGGGCGACATCATCGAGCTGGGCATCACCGCCACCGAATTCGGTCGCACCTCGATCACCCTCAAGTGCGAAGTGCGCAACAAGATCACCCGCAAGAGCATCCTCACCGTTGACCGCATAGTCTTCGTCAACCTTGGGGAAGACGGCTTGCCGGCACCGCACGGGCGGACCGAGATCAAGTACATCAAGGATCAGTTCGATACCGCGGTGGAATGATAGGCACCGCCGGCAAGTCGGCTCCCACATATCCCTGTGGGGGGCTGGCTTGCCGGCGATAGCGGTCTCAAGGCTGCTCGGTAACCCCGCGCACCACCCGCCCGATCGTCAGGCCCTGCAACAGGATCGACGACAGCACCACGATGTAGGTGATGCTCAGCAGCAGGTCACGTTCGGTGCCCGATGGCAGCGACAGGGCCAGGGCCACCGACACACCGCCACGCAGGCCACCCCAGGTCAGTACCCGCACGGTGCCGCGCGGAACGGTGCGCCAACGGCGCAACATCAGGATGGCTGGCGCCACAGTCAGCAGGCGCGACAGCAGGATTGCCACTGCCAGTACCCCGGCCGCCGCCAGGTGCATCCACGAGAACGGCAGCAGCAACAGCTCCAGGCCGATCAGGGCGAACAGCAGGGCGTTGAGCATATCGTCGATCAGCTCCCAGAACCCGTCCATGTAACGGCGGGTCATGTCGTTCATGGCCAGGTTGCGCCCCAGGTTGCCGATGATCAGGCCGGCCACGACCATGGCGATCGGTGCCGAAACGTGCAGCTCATAGGCCATCGCCGAGCCGCCGATGACCAGCGCCAGGGTCAGCATGACCTCGACCTGGTACTGCTCGATGCTTTTGATCATGCGGTAGGTGATGTAGCCCACCAGGCCGCCGAACAGGATGCCGCCAATGGCTTCGCGGGCGAACAGGATCGCGGTGTCGGCCACCGTCGGTGTTTCGCCAAGCTGGGCGATACCCAGCAGCACGGTGAACACCACGACTGCAGTACCGTCGTTGAACAGCGACTCACCGACGATGGTGGTCTTCAGAGGCTTGGAGGCATTGGCGGTACGCAGTGCACCGAGAACCGCGATCGGGTCGGTCGGCGAGATCAACGCGCCGAACAGCAGGCAGTAGAGCAGGCTCACATGCCAGCCGAACAGGGCAAAAATCCAGTGGGCGAGAAAGCCGATGACCACGGTGGCGATCAGCACGCCGACGGTCGCCAGCAGCCCGATGGGCCAGCGGTAGCTGCGCAGGTCGGCAAGGTTTACGTGCAATGCGCCGGCGAACAGCAGGAATGAAAGCATCCAGTGCATCAGCAGATCGTTGAAGTCGATCTGGTTCATCAAGCCCTGCACGCGCTCTTCCAGGCCGGGGTAACCGATCACGCTCAGGCCTTGCAGCAGCAGCGAGAACAGCAAGGCGGTGACCATCACGCCGATGGTTGGGGGCAGGCCGATGAAACGGTAATTTACATAGGTGAGGAGGGTGGTCAAACAGATAAACGCAGCAACGAGCTCAAGCATCCTAGGTCCTGTAGTGGCTTCCAAGTCGACACCCGATAGCCTCGGGCATTTCTTTGATGACCTGCCAAGGGCTTCGGGACACACTTTTGACTGGATTCGTTGACCGCGTTCCTTCGATTTCGTTTCCAGCAGCCCGCGCGAAAGTGGTTATATAGCCGCTGGCCATTGATGACCTCACCTGCCTTGCCAAGGACCATTGCGTGTTAGCCACCTCATTGGTATTGGTCGCGGCGCTGCTGCACGCGACCTGGAACACCCTGATCAAATTCAGCGGCGAACGCCTGCTGGTGATTGCCAGCATGGACGCGGTGGCGCTGGTGTTTGCCGTCGCCATGGTCGCATTCGTCCAGGTGCCGCCGGCCGAAGTCTGGCCGTGGATGCTGGCGTCGGCGCTGTTTGAACTCTTCTATCGGTTCCTGCTGATCCAGGCCTATCGGGTCGGCGACCTGGGGCTGGTCTATCCGTTGATGCGTGGCTTGTCGCCGCTGGTGGTGCTGGCACTGACCCTGACCTTTGCCGGCGAAGCCCTGAGTAGCCAGCAGATCATCGGCATCCTGCTCATTCCTTGTGGCATGGCCTGCCTGCTTTGGCAGGGCGGCGGCGGTGACCGGCTGCCCTGGTCGATGTTGCCGGTGGTGGCCTTGATAGGTCTGTGCATCGGTTGTTACACCTGGCTTGACGGCCAGGCGATCCGCCTGTGGTCGCAACCGTTGGACTATCTTGTATGGCTGACGCTGATCAGTGCCTGGCCGTTTCCGCTGTTGGCAGGGGTGGCCCGGCGCGCGCCGTTCATACTGTTCTGGCGGCTGCAGTGGCGATTGGGGCTGGCGGTGGGTTTTTGCGTGTTGTTCAGCTATGCCCTGGTGCTCTGGGCCATGCAACTGGGGTCGGTGGCCGAGGCGGCGGCGCTGCGCGAGGTCAGCGTGATCCTGGTGGTACTGTTCGGCATGCGCTACCTCAAAGAACCTTTTGGCGGGCCGAGGCTCTTAGCCTGTGCGCTGGTGCTGATCGGCATGCTGATCATGAAACTCTGATAACTCTACTGACAAGGACTTGGCCATGACCGTTGCCTTCTGGTGTGTACTGATTGCGTTGTTCCTGCCCATTGTGTGTACCAGCATCGCCAAGGTTGCCAGCGGGCGCTTCAGCCTGCGCCAGAACCACGACCCGCGGGCCTTCCTCGACAAACTCGAAGGCTTGCCGCGCCGGGCCAACGCGGCGCAGATGAACAGCTTCGAAGCCTTCCCGGCGTTCGCTGCGGCAGTGATCATCGCCGACATTGTCGGCAATGCCGAGCAGGTGACCCAGGACGTGCTGGCGGTGCTCTACATCACCAGCCGCCTGCTCTACATCATCTGTTACCTGGCCGACTGGGCCGCCCTGCGTTCGCTGGTGTGGTTCGTCGGCCTGGGCCTGATTGCGTCGTTCTTCTTCGTCTCGGTCTGAGCCGCATCACGGCACCTGCGGCACGTCCGGCAAGGCTGCGCCCTTGGGCCACAACAGCCAGATCTGGCCTTGCTGCTTCATGTCGCCGGCCAGTTTGCCGGCTTCAGTGCCGGTGCCCCAGAACAGGTCGGCGCGCACTTCGCCGGTGATCGCCCCACCGGTATCCTGGGCGGCCACCGGACGCACCACCGGCGCGCCATCAGGGCGGGTGGTAGAGAGCCACAGCAAGCTGCCCAGCGGAATCACCTTGCGGTCGATGGCCACGCTGTAGCCGGCGGTCAATGGCACATTGAGCGAGCCGCGCGGGCCTTCGTTGCTGTCCGGGCGGGTGCTGAAGAACACGTAGCTGGGGTTGCTTGCCAGTAGTTCCGGGACCCGCGCCGGGTTGCTCTGGGCCCAGGCATGGATGCTGCCCATGGTCACTTCTTCTTTCTTCAACTGTCCTTGTTCCACCAGCCAGCGGCCAATCGGGCGATAAGGGTGGCCGTTCTGATCGGCATAGCCGATGCGCAGTTGGCGGCCGTCTTCCAGCTGGATGCGACCAGAACCCTGGATCTGCAGGAACTGCAGGTCCATCGGGTCGGTCAGCCAGGCCAGGACCGGTGCCTTGGCGCCCTGAGCGTTGATGGTCTCTGCAGTGTCGTAGGGTTTGAGTACCCGGCCTTCGAGGCGACCGCGCAGACGCTTGCCCTTGAGCTCGGGATAGACGCTGTCCAGCGCCACCACGATCATGTCGTCCGGTACGCCATAGACCGGCACGTTGGCGTTGTCGGTCTGGGCCAGGCTGCCGGGATAAACCGGCTCGTAGTAGCCAGTGATCAAGCCGTTGGCATTGTTCTCGGCCGAACGCATGCTGTAGACGTCCAGCTGCGCCTGAAGAAAGCTGCGCACTTCAGCCGGGCTAGCAGGAATGGCTGCCGCTGCGCTGCAGGTGTTGGCCCAGATCGCATCGCGCTTGAGCCGCTCGCAGGCACTGCGCCACGACTCGAAACCGGCGACCAGGTCGCTGTCGCTGACCTGTGGCAGGTCTTTCCAGGTGGCGCCGACGTAGGTCGCCAGCGGGTGTGGCTTGGGTTTTTCTGGCGCGCTGCCATTGCAGCCGGCCAGCAGGGCCAGCACGGACAGGGTCCAGCCAAGGTGGCGCAAAGGAAGTTTCATCAACGGGGTTCCTCGACGGTTGGCGTGGCTTGCAGCCGTTTTCGCAAACCGTAGTTTTAATAAGGGTATTGGTCTTTGCCGGTGAGGCGAGGATACTGGCCGCCTTTTTCCGTGAGCCGAAGTGATCAAGATGCTCAAGCGACTTTCTGTTGTACTGCTGGCGTGTTTGACCCTGAGTGCCTGTGGCGGGGTCGATCCCAACTCGCCACTGGGCCAGCGCAAGACGATCTTCAAGCAAATGCTCAAGACCAGTGAAGACCTCGGCGGCATGCTGCGCGGGCGCCTGGCCTTCGATGGGCAGAAGTTCGCCGATGGCGCGGTCAAGCTTGACACCCTGTCCCGCGAGCCCTGGAAGCACTTTCCACAGGTTCGCGAAGAGGATGATACCAGCGCCCGTGCTGATGTCTGGGAGAAGCAGGCACGCTTCCAGGACCTGGCCCGGCAGATGGAAGCCAGTACCGCCGAGCTGGTCGCGGTGACCCGCATCCAGCCGCTCAAGGCGGCTGACCTGGCTGCGCCGATGGACAAGGTCGAGGCGGCGTGCAAAGCCTGTCATACCGAGTTTCGAAATCACTGAGTGATCAAGGGGCGCGAGGCGCCCCATCGCTGGCAAGTCCCATTGTGGGAGTTGGCTTTGCCGACGATGGGCTGCGTAGCAGCCCCAATGTTCCCGCCTGCTGTTACTTCTCCAACTCATCCAGGGCGTGCTGCAGCTCTTGCTTGGACTCGGCGAGCTTGTCCTTGCGCTTGTTGATCTTCTCGGCGTCACCTTTTTTCATGGCCTTGTCCAGGTCCTTGGTGCGCTGATTCACTTCGTGGCGGGCATCGAGGACTTTTTGTTCGCGCTCTTTGCGCAGGCTGGCATCGGTGCAGTGCTCGGTCACTTCGCTGAGGGCTTTTTCCAGGCCGGCTTGCTGGTTGCTGTTGCCATGGGCGCGAGCCTGTTTGATCTGTTCGCTGATGGCTTGCTTCTTGGCTGCACAACCGGTCAGGCCTGGCTGTTGTTCGGCGGCCAGCAAAGGCGTGGCCAGGAGTGAACAGGCGGTGAACAGGGCAAGCGGGGAAAGCAGTTTCATTAGGGGCTCCGTTGTCGCGGGCTTGGCAGAATCCATGATGCTGCCCTGATCCGACAAAATTAGAAACCCTCGATTGTGTGTCTGCGCAATTGTTCGGCCACTATCTGCACCTCCGGGGCGCGGAAAAATGCCAGCAATTGAGCGCTGCGGCCCGGGCCAATACCAGGCTCGGCCAGCCATTGCCCGGCATCGCGCTGGCGCAGGTCTGCCCAGGTAATATCCGCTGCCAGCGACGTTGCGGCTGGAACGCCGAGGGCACTAAGCCAGCGAACAAAGGGTTGCCGGCGGGCCTGGTCGAAGGCTTGCAGCAACTGCTGGCGGCTGCGTTCGCCAAGTCCAGGTATCGATTGCAAGTCTTCATCCTGCAGGTCGAGCCAGTCGCCCAGGCCTTGTACGTGGCCACTGTCGATGAGTTTTTCCCAGGTGCCTGGACCTAACCGCGGCATGTTCAGGCCTTGTTTGCCGCTGAGCCAGTTGAGGCGGGCGACGAACTGGCTGCGGCAGCCATCTTTCGGCTGCCAGCAACTGAGCGAGTGGTAATGGGCGGGGTCCGGCACTGCGATATCCGTGCGTTGAACACTGCGGTGCACGACTTCATCCAGGCGTGGAATGGTCAGCCCGGCCAGGCTGATGGAGACCTGGTCGCCGGGGCGGATGTCCAGTTGCTGCCAGCGTTGGAAGGAGCCGAGGCTGACCTGGCGGATCTGCCGGTCATCCAGTTGCACCGGCTCGATCTTCAGCACCGGGGTGATGCGCCCGGTGCGGCCGATGTTGAAGTGCACGCCACGGACTCCAGCCATTGCCTGGGCAAAGGGGTATTTCCACGCGGTAATCCAGTATGGGTCGCGTGCTCGCCAGCGGTCGCCTTGCGGACGCTTGCCCTGGCGCAGCACCACGCCGTCGCTGGCGAACGGCAGCGGGCTGCGGTACCAGTGCTCACGCCAGCGGGCAGCTTCGGCAAAGCTGCTCAAGGGTTCGCTGTAGCGTTCGCTATGCTCAAAACCCAACGCGCTCAAGCCTTTGAGCCGTTCGCGCTGATCGGTCGGTCCCAGTGGCCAGGCCCAGACAAACAGCCCGACCACCGCGCCCTGTTCGGCGCTGATGCGTTTGCGCGCCAGCAAGCCGGCGACATTGCCGCGGGCGTTGAGGCTGCCGGCATTGGCCTGTACGTGGCCGTCCAGGCGCCAGAACAGTTCGCCCTGAAGGACCAGATCGAGCGGCTTGGGCAATTGCTGGTTGAGTGTGCCCAGGGCCGGGATGTGCCGGCTCCAGTCGTGGCCATGGACGCCATCGCCGCGGCTGATCAGTTGCACCAGCGTGCCTGCGCGATAGACCAGGGTGGCCGCCACGCCATCGACCTTGGGTTGAATCCACATCTCTTGCTTGCCGTGCATCCAGGCTTTGACCGCCGCATCGTCGGCCAGCTTGCCAAGGCCGGTATGGGCAATCGGATGGCGCAGGGGGCCGACAGCGGTTTTCAACGGGCTGTCCTGCGGCTTGGCCGAAGCGGGGAAGCAGCTTTGCAGATGGCCCAGGCGTGCGCGGCTCTGGTCGTAGAGTTCGTCAGCGACCAGCGAGACACCCTGACGGTGATAGTGATCGTCCCAGTCGGCAAGCGTCTGCTGGAGCTGGCGGATTTCAGCCCGGGCCTGAACAGGCGGCCAGTCGGGGCAAGTCTGCGCGTGTGCCGGAAGCAGCCAAAAGAAGAGCAGAAGGGACAGCAGGGGCGTGTGCAGCATGGCGAGCATCCTTGCTCGGCGGGGTGGAATACCAAGCCTAGGAAAGATTGAGCGCCTTGAAGGTATTCAACATGTCAGGTCATGTGTCTAGGCCAATGAAAAAGCCCCGACCAGTTACCCGGTCGGGGCTTTTGCTTGCAGCTTGTGGCTTCAGCCCTTACAGACCGGCAGCAGCGCGCAGGGCGTCGACGCGGTCGGTGCGTTCCCAGGTGAAGGTGGTGAAGGTGTCGTCGCCAACAGTCTTCTGCTGCGGGATACGGCCGAAGTGACCGTAAGCAGCGGTTTCCTGGTACATCGGGTGCAGCAGGTCGAGCATGGTGGTGATCGCGTACGGACGCAGGTCGAAGCACTCGCGCACCAGCTGAACGATCTTGTCGTCGGAGATCTTGCCGGTGCCGAAGGTGTTCAGCGAGATCGACGTTGGCTGAGCGACACCAATGGCGTAGGAAACCTGGATCTCGCAACGCTCGGCCAGGCCGGCAGCGACGATGTTCTTGGCCACGTAGCGACCGGCGTAGGCGGCGGAACGGTCAACCTTGGACGGGTCTTTGCCGGAGAACGCGCCACCGCCGTGACGGGCCATGCCGCCGTAGCTGTCGACGATGATCTTGCGACCGGTCAGGCCGCAGTCGCCTACCGGGCCACCGATGATGAACTGGCCGGTCGGGTTGATGTGGAACTGGGTGCCCTTGTGCAGCAGTTCAGCCGGCAGGGTGTGCTTGACGATCAACTCCATCACCGCTTCCTGCAGGTCTTTTTGCGACACTTCAGGGTTGTGCTGGGTCGACAGCACCACGGCATCGATACCGACCACTTTGCCGCCTTCGTAACGGCAGGTGACCTGCGACTTGGCATCCGGGCGCAGCCACGGCAGCAGGCCGGACTTGCGCGCTTCGGCCTGGCGCTCGACCAGGCGGTGCGAGAAGCAGATAGGTGCTGGCATCAGCACGTCGGTTTCGTTGCTGGCATAGCCGAACATCAGGCCCTGGTCGCCGGCACCCTGGTCTTCAGGCTTGCTGCGGTCAACGCCCTGGGCGATGTCTACCGACTGCTTGCCGATGATGTTCATGACTGCGCAGGTCGCGCCGTCGAAGCCGACGTCGGAGCTGTTGTAGCCAATATCGACGATGACTTTGCGAACGATGTCTTCCAGATCGACCCAGGCCGAGGTGGTGACTTCGCCAGCGATGATCGCGACGCCGGTTTTCACCAGGGTTTCGCAGGCCACGCGGGCGAACTTGTCCTGGGTGATGATGGCGTCCAGCACCGCATCCGAAATCTGGTCGGCGATTTTGTCCGGATGCCCTTCAGACACGGACTCGGAGGTGAAAAGGGAGTATTCGCTCATCTCGACGGGTTCCTAAAATTTACCGATGGTGATGTCGCCAGCCGGTCGCTGAAAATGGCGGACCTGAATCTGGAAACCATTACGTAAGCCCACATAGAGGCTGTCCCCGGGAGCCAGTCCCGCAGCGCTGGCCCAACGGGCCAGGTCGTCCTGCTCGAAGCCCAGCCAGATATCGCCACAGGCCTCTCTGGCCCAGCTCTGGTCGTGGCTGCACAACTCTGTTACCAACAGGCTTCCGCCTGGTTTCACGCGGTTGGCCAGCTGCCGCAGGGCTTCGGCCGGGGCGCTGAAATGGTGCAGGACCATGTTCAGCACTACGCAGTCGGCTTCCACATCCGTTGCACTGAGTGCATCGGCCAACTGCAGGTTCACATTAGCCAGACCTTCGCGCTCGCAGACCCGGCGGGCCAGGTCGAGCATGGTCGGGCTGTTGTCCAGGGCGGTGACCCGGGCAAAGCGCCGGGCCAGCTCGGGAAGAAATTCGCCATCGCCGGGGCCCACTTCAAGGGCATCGGCGCCAGCCTCAAAACTGAGTTTGTCGAGCAGGGCCAGCAGGCTTTCGCGGTATTGCGGCAAGCCGGCAATCAAATCCTGCTGGGCGCGAAATTTTTCTTCGACACGCAGGAAAAAGTCCTGGCTGGTAGCTGCCCGGCGTTGTTGCACCTGGGCGATACGGGCCTGGACCTCATCGGCCAGGCTCAGCCCGTCGACTTCGTCGAGCAACGCCGCATGCAGCTTGCCGCCCAGGCTCAGGCCATCGGGCAGGGCGCGGCGGTAGAAGATCGCATTGCCTTCACGACGGGTCGCCACCAGGCCGGCCTGGGCCAGGACCTTGAGGTGATGGCTCATTCCCGACTGGCCGATGGCGAAGATCTGCGCCAGTTCCAGCACGCCGAACGAATCGCTGGCCAGGGCGCGCAATACGTTAAGGCGCAGCGGATCGCCGCCGGCTTTGCACAGGGCAGCCAGCGCATCGCTTTGCTCTTGGCGGATCGACGGCACGGGTAGGTTCATGGAGCGGCAGTCTAGTCAGGCAACGGTTACCCCGCAAGGCCAATATCAAAAAGTTTTGATATTGCTCGATAGGCGGGGCAATTCGTCGCAGGTTGAGCGACCGATCCGGCTGTTTGCCCGGGTTAACGCCTGATTCTTCTCCCAATCACAGGAAAATCATGCTGCATCGACCATCCGTCATTGCCCCCGGGCACGTGCCTGGGCGAAAATGGCCGCCTTTTTTCGTTTCGTAACTAATTCAACACCCAGGAGATAAGCGATGCCCAGCCGTCGTGAGCGTGCCAACGCCATTCGTGCCCTCAGCATGGATGCCGTGCAAAAGGCCAACAGCGGCCACCCCGGTGCCCCTATGGGCATGGCGGATATCGCCGAGGTTCTGTGGCGTGACTACCTGAAGCACAACCCGACCAACCCGAACTTCGCTGACCGTGACCGCTTCGTGCTGTCCAACGGCCACGGTTCGATGCTGATCTATTCGCTGCTGCACCTGACTGGTTACGACCTGTCGATCGACGACCTGAAGAGCTTCCGTCAACTGCACAGCCGTACGCCGGGTCACCCGGAGTTCGGTTACACCCCGGGCGTCGAGACCACCACCGGCCCGTTGGGTCAGGGCCTGGCCAACGCTGTCGGTTTCGCCCTGGCGGAAAAGGTCCTGGCTGGCCAGTTCAACCGCGAAGGCCACAACGTCGTCGACCACCACACCTATGTGTTCCTGGGTGACGGTTGCATGATGGAAGGCATTTCCCACGAAGTCGCTTCCCTGGCCGGTACCCTGGGCCTGGGCAAGCTGATCGCCTTCTACGACGACAACGGCATCTCCATCGACGGCGAAGTCGAAGGCTGGTTCACCGATGACACCCCTAAGCGTTTCGAAGCCTACAACTGGCAGGTGATCCGCAATGTCGACGGCCATGACGCCGACGAAATCCGCACCGCCATCGATACCGCACGCAAGAGCGAGCAGCCGACCCTGATCTGCTGCAAGACCATCATCGGTTTCGGCTCGCCGAACAAGCAGGGCAAGGAAGATTGCCACGGTGCTCCGTTGGGCAACGACGAAATCGCCCTGGCGCGCAAAGAACTGAACTGGAACCACGGCCCGTTTGAAATCCCGGCTGAGATCTACGCCGAGTGGGATGCCAAGGAAGCCGGCAAGGCCGTTGAAGCCGAGTGGGACCAGCGTTTCGCTGCCTACTCCGCCGCTCACCCGGAGCTGGCCAACGAACTGGTGCGTCGCCTGAGCGGTGACCTGCCGGCCGATTTCGCCGAAAAAGCAGCGGCCTACATCGCTGAAGTCGCGGCCAAGGGCGAGACCATCGCCAGCCGTAAAGCCAGCCAGAACGCCCTGAACGCCTTCGGCCCGCTGCTGCCTGAACTGCTCGGCGGCTCGGCTGACCTGGCCGGTTCCAACCTGACCCTGTGGAAAGGCTGCAAAGGCGTCAGCGCTGAAGACGCCAGCGGCAACTACATGTTCTACGGCGTGCGCGAATTCGGCATGACCGCGATCATGAACGGCGTCGCCCTGCACGGCGGCCTGGTGCCTTACGGCGCGACCTTCCTGATGTTCATGGAATACGCTCGCAACGCGGTGCGTATGTCGGCGCTGATGAAGCAGCGGGTCATCCACGTCTACACCCACGACTCCATTGGTCTTGGCGAAGACGGCCCGACCCACCAGCCGATCGAGCAGCTGACCAGCCTGCGCAGCACCCCGAACCTGGACACCTGGCGCCCAGCCGATGCCGTCGAGTCGGCGGTTTCCTGGAAGTTCGCCCTGGAGCGTAAAGACGGCCCATCGGCGCTGATCTTCTCGCGTCAGAACCTGCAGCACCAGGAGCGTGATGCCGAGCAGATCGCCAACATCAGCCGCGGCGGCTATGTCCTCAAAGACTGCGCCGGCGAGCCTGAGCTGATCCTGATCGCCACCGGTTCCGAAGTCGGCCTGGCCGTTCAGGCGTTTGACAAGCTGACCGAGCAAGGCCGCAAGGTCCGCGTCGTGTCGATGCCGTCGACCAGCGTGTTCGATGCCCAGGATGCTGGCTACAAGCAGTCGGTACTGCCGCTGCAAGTCGGCGCGCGGATCGCTATCGAAGCGGCCCATGCCGACTTCTGGTACAAGTACGTCGGCCTCGAAGGCCGCGTCATCGGCATGACCACCTACGGCGAGTCGGCACCTGCGTCGGCCCTGTTCGAAGAGTTTGGTTTCACCCTGGAAAACATCCTGGGTATTGCTGAAGAGCTGCTGGAAGACTGATCGACAGTGCTGGAATCATCGCGGGGCAAGCCCGCTCCTACAGTTCTGTAGGAGCGGGCCTGCCCCGCGATTGCAGATAACGCTTCTGTTCCGTGAGCATCCCATGCCCCAATCGCGTCCTTACAAAGTTGCACTCAACGGCTACGGCCGTATTGGTCGTTGCGTCTTGCGCGCACTCTTTGAACGGGGGGCGAAGGCGGGCTTCGAGATCGTTGCACTGAACGACCTGGCCGATCAGGCCAGTATCGAATACCTGACACGCTTCGACTCCACCCACGGGCGTTTCCCTGGTGAGGTGAAGGTCGACGGCGATTGTCTGCATATCAATGGCGACTGCGTGAGAGTATTGCGCAGTGCCACCCCGGAAGGGGTCGACTGGGCGGCGCTGGGCGTCGACCTGGTGCTGGAGTGTTCCGGCGCCTACAACACCCGTGCCGATGCCATGCGTTTTCTCGACGCCGGCGCGCCACGGGTGCTGTTCTCCCAGCCCATGGCCAGTGAGGCAGATGTAGACGCCACGGTGGTCTACGGCATCAACCAGGATTGCCTGGACGGCGCCGAGAAGCTGGTATCCAACGCCTCCTGCACCACCAACTGCGGCGTGCCGCTGCTGCGGGTGCTGGACCGGGCCTTTGGCCTAGAGTACGTGTCGATTACCACCATCCACTCGGCGATGAACGACCAGCCGGTCATCGACGCCTATCACCACGAAGACCTGCGCCGTACCCGCTCGGCGTTCCAGTCGGTGATCCCGGTGTCCACGGGCTTGGCCCGTGGTATCGAACGGCTGCTGCCGGAACTTGCCGGGCGAATTCAGGCCAAAGCCGTACGTGTGCCCACCGTCAACGTGTCGTGCCTGGACATCACCCTGCAGACCGCCCGCGACACCACTGCGGACGAGGTCAACCGGGTGCTGCGCGAAGCCGCCCTGAGTGGCCCGCTGCAGGGGCTGCTGGCCTACACTGAACTGCCGCACGCCAGTTGTGATTTCAACCATGACCCGCATTCGGCGATTGTCGATGCCAGCCAGACCCGCGTCTCCGGCCCCCGGCTGGTCAACCTGCTGGCCTGGTTCGACAACGAATGGGGTTTTGCCAACCGTATGCTCGACGTTGCCGATCACTTTCTGCACGTCGTCAATCAAACCCGCTCCACTTGTAAACAGCCCTGAAGGACTGCATTCATGACCGTGTTGAAGATGACCGACCTCGATCTGCAAGGTAAGCGCGTACTGATCCGCGAAGACCTCAACGTGCCTGTGAAGGACGGTGTGGTTGCCAGCGATGCGCGCATCCTCGCTTCGCTGCCGACCATCAAGCTGGCCCTGGAAAAGGGCGCGGCCGTGATGGTCTGCTCGCACCTGGGCCGCCCGAGCGAAGGCGAATTCTCTGCCGAGAACAGCCTCAAGCCGGTCGCCGAGTACCTGAGCAAGGCCCTGGGCCGCGACGTGCCGCTGGTTGCCGACTACCTCGACGGTGTCGAAATCAAGGCCGGTGACATCGTCCTGTTCGAGAACGTGCGCTTCAACAAGGGCGAGAAGAAGAACGTCGACGAGCTGGCGCAGAAGTACGCCGCCCTGTGTGACGTATTCGTGATGGACGCTTTCGGTACCGCTCACCGCGCCGAAGGCTCGACCCACGGCGTGGCCAAGTTCGCCAAGGTCGCTGCTGCCGGCCCGCTGCTGGCGGCCGAGCTGGATGCCCTGGGCAAGGCCCTGAAGGCCCCGGCCAAGCCGATGGCGGCCATTGTTGCCGGCTCCAAGGTATCGACCAAGCTGGATGTTCTCAACAGCCTGAGCCAGATCTGCGATCTGCTGATCGTCGGCGGCGGCATCGCCAACACCTTCCTGGCAGCAGCCGGTCACCCGGTTGGCAAGTCGCTGTACGAGCCTGACCTGATCGACACCGCCAAGGCCATCGCCGCCAAGGTCAACGTACCGCTGCCGGTCGACGTCGTGGTTGCCAAGGAATTTGCCGAAAGTGCCGCCGCGACCGTCAAGCTGGTGGCCGACGTTGCCGAAGACGACATGATCCTCGATATCGGCCCGCAAACCGCAGCCAATTTCGCCGAGCTGTTGAAGTCGTCGAAGACCATCCTGTGGAACGGCCCGGTCGGCGTTTTTGAATTCGACCAGTTCGGCAACGGCACCAAGGTCCTGGCCCAGGCCATCGCCGAGAGCGCTGCGTTCTCCATCGCCGGTGGTGGCGACACCCTGGCGGCTATCGACAAATATGGCGTTGCCGAGCAAATCTCCTACATTTCTACCGGTGGCGGTGCGTTCCTCGAGTTCGTCGAAGGTAAAGTGCTGCCGGCTGTCGAAGTGCTGGAACAGCGGGCCAAGGCCTGATCCATTCGGCCTGGCAAAGGGAGCGACCTGATGGTCAAGCAATTGCCTGTGATTATCCTGGCCGGGCTGCTCGGCGCTTGCTCCAGCAACCCGGAGCAGGCGGCGGCAAAGCCCGGGGCGCCGAAAGGTGGCTGCTATCAGTCTGAGTGGCAGGCTGAAACGGTACCGGTGATCAACAAAAGGCTGGGCCCGGATGGTCTGGAAAAATACGACGACGAACATCAGCGTCAGGCCCAGGGTTGCCCTTGATCGGTTCACGGCAACCTACTGGCCGGTTTGTGGTCTGCTAGAGGATATTGGATGAAAGCGGTAGCGGCCTCGATGGCCCTGGCACTACTCGGTGGTTGTGCAAGCTTCAAGCCTGCGCCGGCGCCGGCCGACAACTGGACCCGCTGGGTCTGTGACAGCCAGGCTGAAGTGCTCTGGCGCTTTACCGATAGCAGCGAGCAGGACGTGGACGTGCGCCTTGGCGGCGGCGACCAGGTCTACCGGCTCAAGCCGGAGCCCAGCGGCTCGGGCGCGTTGTACAGCGATGGAGTGCTGGCGTTCCACAGCAAGGGTGACGAAGGCCTGGTGTACTGGGTCGCCACCAACGATTTGATAGGGCGGGGCTGCAAGGCGCCGTGACTGGCCGGGCCGCGTGATGGCCCACACAACTTGAATAGCAACCGCCGCTGCGGCAGGCTTGCACGAAAAACGACGCTTGTCGGGAGAGAGATACACAATGGCACTCATTAGCATGCGCCAGATGCTGGACCACGCCGCTGAATTCGGCTACGGCGTTCCAGCTTTCAACGTCAACAACCTCGAGCAGATGCGCGCCATCATGGAAGCCGCTGACAAGACCGACTCCCCGGTGATTGTCCAGGCCTCGGCCGGTGCCCGCAAATACGCTGGTGCGCCGTTCCTGCGCCATCTGATCCTGGCGGCGATCGAAGAATTCCCGCACATCCCGGTGTGCATGCACCAGGACCACGGCACAAGCCCTGACGTCTGCCAGCGCTCGATCCAGCTGGGCTTCAGCTCGGTCATGATGGACGGCTCGCTGGGCGAAGACGGCAAGACCCCGACCGACTACGACTACAACGTCCGTGTTACCCAGCAAACCGTTGCCATGGCTCACGCCTGCGGCGTTTCGGTTGAGGGCGAGCTGGGCTGCCTGGGTTCGCTGGAAACCGGCATGGCCGGTGAAGAAGATGGTATCGGCGCCGAAGGCGTGCTGGATCACAGCCAGATGCTGACCGATCCGGAAGAAGCCGCCGACTTCGTCAAACGCACTCAGGTCGATGCCCTGGCCATCGCCATCGGTACCAGCCACGGTGCCTACAAGTTCACCAAGCCGCCTACCGGCGACGTGCTGGCGATCGACCGTATCAAGGAAATCCACAAGCGCATCCCCAACACCCACCTGGTGATGCACGGTTCGTCCTCGGTACCGCAAGAGTGGCTGGCGATCATCAACCAGTACGGCGGCGACATCAAGGAAACCTACGGTGTGCCGGTTGAAGAAATCGTCGAAGGCATCAAGTACGGCGTGCGCAAGGTCAACATCGACACCGACCTGCGCCTGGCGTCCACCGGTGCCATGCGTCGCCTGATGGCCACCAACCCGAGCGAATTCGACCCACGCAAGTTCTTCGGCGAAACCGTCAAGGCCATGCGCGACGTCTGCATCGCCCGTTACGAAGCCTTCGGCACCGCTGGCAACGCCTCGAAGATCAAGCCGATCTCCCTCGAAGCCATGTTCCAGCGCTACGCCAAAGGTGAGCTGGCCGCCAAGGTCAACTAAGACCTGGACTCAATAAAAACCCGCAGTGATGCGGGTTTTTTTTTGAGGCGGAAAAACCAGCGCAAGGAACCGTTTCTATATGCCATGCCTTCTTCGGAACTATTAGCTTCATGCTTTCACTCCTTAAGGTATTGGTTATTTATGGCGATTGAAGATTATTTGGGGCAAGAGAATGTAGAGCAAGTGAGTGCCGAGACCGTGCTGCCAGAGATACAAGCAGAGCGGGGCGTAGAAGATCTGGAGCTTCAGCCGAGAGCATGGTGTCCAAGTGGAAGTGCCTCGGGGGGCATTTGCGCACCTGCTAGAAATGAGCGCAGTAGCTGGATGTACAGATATCGCGGGAACCGCTCCATTGGGTCACTGCCCATTGGTGAGGCGGTGTTGCCTGGTACGCATAACTCCGGCATGGACAAAAAGGCGCCGATGACACCCTCTTCGGAGACAACTCAGGATGTTCCGGTATATGAACAACTTATGGCAGGTATTCGGGTACTCGACCTGAGAGTGGAGTTTTTCGCAGGGGTTTCGAATCCCCGCAGGTTCTCTATTTATCACTCTACAAACAATGGTCGAACGGTAGAGGTCGACGTGCTTGATGCACTGTTGCACTACCGGCGTAGCGCCGGGGCAGATAACGAAATAATCATCCTGAATTTTCATCTTTTCAGACGCTTTACCGACGCAGCGCATGATGAACTGGCTAACTTGATCGAGCGTAAGCTGGGGCATTCAATTGTGCCTGTATCTTGTAGGACCGCTTCGGTGAGCCAATTATGGGCGCTGAACAAGAATACGGTAATCGCCTACAACCACGGACGCCGCCCACGGTTGTTCTGGGAGGGGGTTGAACAACGGTGGATTGGATCAAATACACCAACCAATAGCCAAATGGCTAAATTTATAAGAGGTGTCGGGCAGGAAAGTAAAACCTTCGGCGCCCTCAAGTCCGTCCAGGCAGCTTATTATTCACTGCCTTTTTTTACGCCTAAAGATCTTTCGCAGGACCTGATGGGTTGGTTTGCCGCAGGAAACTCTGCCAGTCCGATTCAAGGGCACTACATTATTAATACTGATTGGTCGCTGCGGCAGCGGTTGGTAGATAATGTGATTTTTGCAAATGGTGTCCGTGCCGAGCAGCGCGGCGCTCATGTCACTTACTCCAGTCCTCGTACGTCGGGGGCAAGGATCCAGACCCGGTCCTATGGAATATTCGAAATGGTTGACGGCGACTGGAGCCAGGACCTGTCTTTCGCGGTGAATGACTCTTCCAGCACTTCTATTCAAGTGATACGCAGCGATGCGACTTACATGAGTGAATTGACCCTGGGTAATGGCAGCAAGCTGGAGATAAAAAAAGGGGATCGTTTGGTATTTCGTGTACCGAGCTACGGGCCCGCACAATTGGTGGAGAGATTCACTACGTAGTCGCATTGTCACGCTTTTTTGCTGCATAGCGTTGAGGTCGGGGCGCTGCCCACTACACCGTTAGTCGGCGAAAGATGATTTATGTGCATGATGGCAATCTGTGCACTTCAGATTTGCGACCGCCGGGTCTAGAGTTATGCACAGATTTCAGCCGAAGTCCGGCATTGGTGCCTTAAGAGAAGCAGCATGGATTGCGCGCAACCTCAGTCACACGACAGCGGCTCAGTACTGCTGGTCGTTGATGACTACCCGGAAAACCTGATCAGCATGCGGGCCCTGCTGGCTCGTCAGGACTGGCAAGTACTCACCGCGAGCTCGGGGACGGAAGCCCTGAGCGCGCTGCTCGAACATGAAGTGGACCTGGTTCTGCTGGATGTGCAGATGCCGGGCATGGATGGTTTCGAGGTCGCCCGCCTGATGCGCGGCAGCCAGCGTACGCGGCTGACACCGATCATCTTCCTCACCGCCAACGAACAGTCCCAGGCTGCCGTGCTCAAGGGCTATGCCAGTGGTGCGGTGGATTACCTGTTCAAACCCTTCGATCCGCAGATCCTCAAGCCCAAGGTCCAGGCCCTGCTCGAGCAACAGCGCAACCGGCGCTCGCTACAGCGCTTGAGCCGCGATCTGGAAGCGGCGCGGGCGTTCAATGCCTCGGTGCTGAACAACGCCGCAGAAGGCATTCTGGTGGTGGCTGAAAACGGCGAGATCACCTTTGCCAATCCGGCCATTTCGCAGTTGCTCGAAGCTCCGGTGGAGCTGCTGCAAGGCGCCAACCTACTGGATTTCGTGCAGTCGCCGGGGGTGAGCCTGTGGGCTGAATCGGCCTTCTACCAGGCCTACCTGGACCGGCAGATCTTCCGAATCCACGACGCCCTGCTGCGCACGGCTGGCGGTCAGCCGCTGCCAGTAGCGCTGTCCTGTTCACCCTTGACCGATGGCCAGCGCGCCATGGTGGTGACGGTGCTGGACATGTCGGTGGTGCGCAACCTGCACCAACAGCTGGAATTTCAGGCGGTCACCGACCCCTTGACCGGCTTGCTCAACCGCCGCGGCTTCTATCAGGCCGCCGAAAGCGCCCTGGTGCGCAATGAGCGCAGCGACAAGACCAAGGCGCTGATGTACCTGGATCTCGACGGCTTCAAGCGCATCAACGATTTTCTCGGCCACGAGGCAGGTGATCGGGTGCTGCATTGGGTCGCCGAGCAGCTCAAGGATTGCCTGGGCGCCAGTGCCATCCTTGCGCGCATGGGCGGCGATGAGTTCACCGCGCTGTTTGACGCCCTGGAATACCCGGAGCAGGCCGCGCGCTTTGCCGAGCGGGTGATCGAGCGCATGTCGATCTGCCAGCAGATAGAGGGCATGGAAGTGACCCTGGGCGTGAGCATCGGTATCGCCACCTACCCCGATTGCGGCGCCAGCCTCGACGGCCTGCTGCGCGCGGCCGATGCCGCCATGTATGCGGCCAAGCAGGCTGGGCGCCAGCAGTATCGCTACTACGATCAGGACCTCAATGGCCGTGCGCGCTCACGGCTGATGCTCGAAGATTCGGTGCGCGGTGCCATCGAGCACAAGGACTTCAGCCTCGTTTACCAGCCGCAGGTGGCCTTCGCCGACGGGCGTCTGCGCGGCTTCGAGGCGCTGTTGCGCTGGCAGCACCCTAGCGTCGGTGACGTACCGCCGGGGTTGTTCCTGCCCTTGCTCGAAGAGGCGCGCCTGATTTCACGCCTGGCCAGCTGGATCTATGCCCAGGGCGCGGCGCAGCGGCGTGACTGGCAGGAATGCTTTGACCCGGCACTGGTGCTGGGCATCAGCCTAAGCCGCGTGCAGTTCGCCATGCCCAACCTGGCCGAGGAACTGGGGCGGGTGATCGCCAGCCAGGGCCTGGAACCCTCGCAGATGGAGGTCGAAGTGGCCGAGACCTCGTTGATGCTCAACCACGAGGCGGCCCTGAAGCAGTTGCACAAGCTGCGTGAACTGGGCGTACGCATTGCCCTCGACGATTTCGGCGCTGGCGACTGCTCGCTGCGCATGCTGCGCGACCTGCCGATCGACACCCTCAAGCTTGACCGTCACCTGGTCGCCCGTTTGCCCGGGTCGCAAGCGGACGCGGCGCTGGTTCGCTGCGTGATCGACCTGTGCCGGCAGTACAGCATCAGCGTGATCGCCGAAGGTGTCGAAACCCGCGAACAGGCGCAATGGCTGCAGGCCAATGGCTGCGAGTATGTGCAGGGTTTTCTGGTGGCGCGGCCCTTGACCCCCAGTGACGCCGGGGTGTTTCCGGGCTTTTTTGACTGGCAACGGTTGTAGTTGGGTACACTGGGCGCTTTTATCGTCAGCCGTTTGACCATGACCGCGCTCAAGTACCTGCAAGCCTATCCGCCCGCCCTGCAAGACCAGGTCCGCCAGTTGATTGCCAGCAATCGCCTGGGCGACTACTTGCAGCAGCGCTATCCGGACAGGCACGCGGTACAAAGCGACAAGGCGCTGTACACCTATGCCCAGGCGCTCAAGCAGGAGCACCTGCGCAACGCGCCGAACCTCGACAAGGTGCTGTTCGATAACCGCCTCGACCTCACCCACCGCGCGCTCGGCCTGCACACGGCAGTGTCGCGGGTGCAGGGCGGCAAGTTGAAGGCCAAGAAGGAAATTCGCATCGCCTCGTTGTTCAAGGAGGCGGCGCCGCAGTTTTTGAAGATGATCGTGGTGCACGAGCTGGCGCACCTGAAAGAGTCCGATCACAACAAGGCGTTCTACCAGCTCTGCGAGTACATGCAGCCGGGCTACCATCAACTGGAATTCGACCTGCGGGTTTACCTGACCTACCGCGAGCTGCCCGCCAGCCTGTAGGCCCTGAGGATTTGCCAATGGAAGTGAGCAAGACCAAGAGCAGTTTCTACCGCCGGCTGTATGTCGCCTGGCTGATCGACAGCCAGACTGCCAGCACCGTCCCGGCCTTGATGGAAGCCACCGGCATGCCGCGGCGCACCGCCCAGGACACCATTGCCGCTTTGGCAGACCTGGACATCGTTTGTGAATTCGAACAGCAGGCAGGGGCGCGCAATCACGCCGGGCACTACCGGATTCGCGACTGGGGAGCGATCGACAAGCAGTGGATCACTCAGCATTTGCGCAGTATTCGTCAAGTGCTGGGCTATCCCTGAAGGCCCCATCGCGGGTCAAGCCCGCTCTTACATAATTGTGGGAGCGGCGGTGCGGCGACCCGACTTGACCGGCGATGCTGCTAGTCCCGCCGCATACCAATGTGTGGGATATCGTCTTCCAGATACTCCTCTCCCGCCACCTTGAAACCATGGCGTGCATAGTAGCCCTGCAAGTGCGCCTGGGCTGACAGGTACACCGGCACTTCAGGCCAGTAATGCTCTGCGTACTTGAGCCCATGCTCCATCAGCTCATGGCCCAGTCCACGGCCACGTGCCTCGGGGGCGATCAGCACCCGGCCAATGACCACGTCACCGCCCTGGGATTGCGGATCGAGTAAACGCAGGTATGCCAGCAGGTTGTCACCCTCCCAGGCCATCAGGTGGCAGGTATCGCCCTCCAGGTCCTGGCCATCGACTTCCTGGTAGGCGCATTTCTGTTCGACCACGAACACTTCGGTGCGCAGTCGCAGAATGGCATAGAGTTGTTCCTTGCCGATGTCACTGTGGTGTTTGCAGATCCAGTCGATGGCCATGGGCGTCTCTCAAGCGGTTGATACCCTGATCATGGCAGACAGCGGGGCGAGGGTCTAATTGCTCCAGGTCAACACAGGCTGGAAGTCGACCGGAATAGAGGCCATTTGATATCATTTGCCACTGCCCGATTACTTCTTCTTTGTGTAACCTGCGATGGCTGATAGGCACTGAACATTCTCAAGCAGTTGAAATCAACGGCGCGAACCAGGTGTTCGCTAAAGGATTTGAGCATGCGGCCATTGCTTCGAGTCTTGGCTTCAATGGGAATACTGCTACTGCTGAGCACATCGGCGCAGGCCGCCCGGCTGCGTCTGGTGGCCGACAGTTGGCCGCCGTTCACCGATGCCAACATGGCCAATGGTGGCCTGGCCACAGCCATCGTCACCACCGCTCTGACCCGCGCCGGCTACACCAGCCAGTACGAGCAGGTGCCCTGGGCACGAGCGCTGTTGGGGGTAGGGGACGGGCGTTACGATGTGCTGGTCAATGCTTGGTACAACGACTCGCGCACGCAGATTGGCCAGTTTTCCGCCAGCTACCTGACCAACCGTATACGCCTGCTCAAGCGCAAAGGCGATGCGGTGCGCTTCAATGCCTTGAGCGACCTCTATCCGTTCCCTGTCGCCGTGGTGCGCGATTATGCCTACTCGCCCGAGTTCGACAGCGACACCCAATTGCAGAAGATTCCAGTGCGCAGTTTTTCCGTCGCTGTCGGCATGCTCGCCGCCGGGCGCGTACGCCTGGCGCTGGAGGATGAATTCGTTGCCGGTTATTACCTCAAGCGCGAACCGAAAGAGGTGCGTGAGGCGGTCGAGTTCTTCGACAAGCCGGTCAGCGAGAACAGCCTGCATATCCTCGTCAGCCTGAAGAACCCCGAGCATCAGCAGATTGTTGCCGGCTTCGACCGCGCCATTGCCCAGATGAAAGCCGACGGCAGCTATGCCCGGCTGCTCAAGCAGCACGGCCTGTAATCAGGCCGGCGCGCTGTCCTTGATCAAGTGCGCGGCGAGGGTGCGCAGTGGCGCCAGTTGCCGGCAGATCAGCGCCAGTTGGGTTTGCACCAGGCGCTGGTTCTCGTCGAGCTCTTCGGGCATCTGCTCAAGGTCGTTGGCCAGGGCTTCTTCGGCATCGCTGTGGATCGCCACCGGCAGTTTGCTGGCCAGGCCTTCGGCAATCTCATCCAGGCTGCTGGCCAGGCTCGCCCCGGCGCCATCGATCAACTGCTCGCGAACCGCGACATCCAGCGCGCTGTCGCGGTGTGCGCCCAGGCCCGAGAGATAGCTGAGCAAGGTGTGCGAGAGCACCAAAAAGCGAAAACCGACATCCGCCTCCTTACGAAAATGCCCCGGCTCCATGAGCATGTTGGCCAGGGTGGTCGACAGCGCTGCATCGGCGTTGTGGGCGTTGCGCCGGGCCAGACGATAGGCGAGGTCGTCGCTCTTGCCCTGGGCGTACTGGTGCATGATCTGGCGCAGGTAGGTGCTGTTGCAGCTCAGGGTGTTGGCCAGCACCTTGTTCAGGCGGCGGCCCTGCCAGTCCGGGAGGAACAGGAACACCGCCAGGATGGCGATCAGGCTGCCCACCAGGGTATCGAACAGCCGCGGCAGGAACAGCCCGTAGCCATCGCCGATCTGGTTGAAGCAGAACAGCACCATCAGGGTGATCGCCGCCGTGGCCAGGGTGTAGCGGGTGGTGCGGTTGACGAAGAACACCACCCCGGCGGCCACGGCGAACAGCGACTGGACGACCGGGCTTGGGAACAGGTCGAACAGCGCCCAGCCGACGGTCAGGCCGATGGCGGTGCCGATGATCCTTTGTACCAGCTTGCGCCGCGTGGCGCCGTAGTTGGGCTGGCAGACGAACAGGGTGGTGAGGATGATCCAGTAACCCTGGGTCGGGTGAATCAGGTGCACCATGCCATAGCCGATCGACAGTGCCAGGGGCAGGCGCAGGGCGTGGCGGAACAGCAGCGAGGTCGGTGTCAGTTGCTGACGCAGGCGGCTCCAGACGTCCTTGAAGTTACGCGGCGAACGGTCGAGCAGGCTGCTGTCGCTGGCATCGGCGAGGTTGTCGGGGTTGCTGGCGTCGCTGAGCAGACGGTCAAGAGTCGCCAGGTTCGCTGCGAGTGCGCGCAGCGAACGCAGTAGGCCACGCCAGGCCGGGTTGCTCTGGATGCGCAGGTGCTCGAGCGAAGCGTGCAGGTCTTCCAGGGCCTGGGCGAAACTGGTGTCGTAGGTGAACGGCTGGCGCAGCTGGATGGATTCGGACAGTTGCTGGCAAGCCACGCCCTGTTGGCGCAGCAGGCGCTGGCAGCGGAACAGCACATCGCTGTGGAAGAAGGCTTCGGTCAGGGCGTTGTACGGGTAGTGCGAAGAACTGGCGCGCTCGTGGATGTCCTGGGCGAGGAAGTACAGCTTCAGGTAGCGGCTGACCTTCGACCCCGGCCGGCCATTGCCGACCCGGTGCAGGATGATCTCCTTGGCTGCGTTGAGCGCGGCCACCACCCGGCCGTTCTGCTGCGCCAGCTCCAGGCGGCGGGCTTCGACGTCCAACTGGCGAATCGGCTCGAACAGGGTGGCCTTGAGCTTGAGGTAACGGCCCAGTTCGCGGAACAGCCGGGCCAGGCTCTGCTGCACCGGCTGGTTGGAGAACAACGCCTGCCACAGCACCGAGAGCAGGCCGTACCAGGCGGCGCCGGCCACCAGCAGCAGCGGCTCATGCCAGAAATCGGTGACTTCGCCGCCGCGCTGGTCGACACCGATCATGGTATAGACCGACAGGATCAGGGTCGCCGAGGCAATCGCGCCGTAGCGCTCACCGAGCGCGCCGAGCATGGTCAGGGCGAAGCTGGCCAGGGCCAGGGCGCAGCCGAAGATGATCGGGTAGGGGAACAGTAGTTCCACCGACAGCGCGGCGATGGTGAAACACACCAGGGTGACTGCCAGGGCATTCAGGCGCCCTTGCCAGCTGTCGTCGGTCTCGGCCAGGGCGCTGGCGATAATCCCCAGGAACAGCGGAATCAGCAGGCTCATTTCGTCCTTGTACCAGCACAGCAGCATGCTGCCGGTCAGGGCGATAAGAACGCGGATGGCGTAGCTGAACTTGTCCAGGGCCCAGAGGCGGCGCAACGATTGGCTGAACGAGGAGGATGACATGTCGGGTGGGCAGGCCTTGGGCGATGATCGAAATTGAGCCAGTCAGATGGCAGCAGTGTTACCGCTGCCATCTGACCAGCAAAATTTGTTCCTTGATGCGCTGATTCTACCGCGAAGGTTAGACGAACTGCGCGGCCGCGTACGCCGAGGCCCAGGCCCACTGGAAGTTGAAGCCGCCCAGGTGGCCGCTGACGTCGAGCACTTCGCCGATAAAGTACAGGCCCGGGCTTTTCAGCGATTCCATGGTTTTCGACGAGACCTCGCGGGTATCGACGCCGCCCAGGGTCACCTCGGCCGTGCGGTAGCCTTCGGTGCCGGCCGGCACCACCTGCCAGGCCCCAAGCTTGTCGCTGACCTGGGCCAGTTCCGCCGGGGTGTACTGCTTCATCGGCTTGGAGACGAACCAGTGCTCGGCCAGCAGGTTGGCCATCTTCTTGGTGAAGATCTCCCCGAGCAGGGTCTTGAGTTCGCTGTTGGGGCGCTCGGCCTGCTGCTGTTGCAGCCAGCTCAGGGCGTCGTGCTCCGGCAGCAGGTTGATCTCTAGCGGGTCGCCGGCCTGCCAGAACGAAGAAATCTGCAGGATCGCCGGGCCGCTCAGGCCGCGGTGGGTGAACAGCAGGTTTTCCCGGAAGCTGGTGCCGTTGCAGCTGGCCACGCAGTCCACCGAGGTACCGGACAGTTCAGTGCAGATCGCCTTGAGCTGTGGTTCGGTGATGGTAAACGGCACCAGGCCCGCGCGGGTCGGCAGCAGGGTGTGGCCGAACTGGCGGGCGACCTGGTAGCCGAAACCGGTGGCGCCCAGGGTCGGGATCGACAGACCGCCGGTGGCGATTACCAGTGACTGGCAGCGGAACTGTCCGGCGCTGGTTTCCAGCAGGTAACCGCTGTCGAGTTTTTCGATCTGCGCGATGCTGGTATCCATGTGCAGCTCGGCGCCGGCGCTGGCGCATTCGTCGAGGAGCATGCCGAGGATGTCACTGGACTTGTTATCGCAGAACAGCTGGCCGAGCTTCTTCTCGTGGTAGGGCACGCCGTGCTTGCCGACCATCTCGATGAAGTCCCACTGGGTGTAGCGGGCCAGGGCCGACTTGCAGAAGTGCGGGTTGTGCGAGAGGAAATTGCCCGGCTCGGTGTACATGTTGGTGAAGTTGCAGCGGCCACCGCCGGACATGAGGATTTTCTTGCCCGGTTTGTTGGCGTGGTCGAGCAACAGCACCTGACGGCCGCGTTTGGCGGCGGTCAAGGCGCACATCAGGCCGGCGGCACCAGCGCCGATGATGATCACTTCGGTGGAACGCACTGCAAAATCCTCGAAATTCGATGGTGAAGCTATCGCGGGGCAAGCCCGCTCCTACAGCGATGGTGTGTAGGAGCGGGCTTGCCCCGCGAAAGGTAATTAGACGATCCGAACTCGCAACGACCGCCCCTTGATCTTGCCGCTGTTGAGCCGCTGCAGCGCCTGCTTGGCCACTGCCCGCTCGACGGCGACAAATGCCTGGAAATCAAAAATGGCAATCTTGCCGACCTGCGTGCCCGGCAACCCGGCGTCACCGGTCAAGGCACCGAGGATATCGCCAGGGCGCAGCTTGTCCTTGCGCCCGGCAGCAATGCACAGGGTGCTCATGGTCGGCAGCAGCGGTGCACCATTCTGGGCCTTCAGGCTGTCCAGCTGTTCCCAGCGCAGGGCGGCCTTCTGCATGTCTTCGATGGCCTGGGCGCGATGACCTTCAGCCGGGGCCACCAGGCTCACCGCCAGGCCCTTCTCGCCAGCCCGACCGGTACGGCCGACGCGGTGCACGTGGATCTCGGCATCGCGGGCCAGCTCGACGTTGATGACCATGTCCAGGGCATCGATATCCAGGCCGCGGGCGGCGACATCGGTGGCCACCAGCACCGACAGGCTGCGGTTGGCGAACAGGGTCAGGACCTGGTCGCGGTCGCGCTGCTCCAGGTCGCCATGCAGGGCCTGGGCGGCAACGCCCTTGGCCTGCAGGTGCTCGACCAGCTCCTGGCACTGCTGCTTGGTGAAGCAGAACGCCACGCACGACTGCGGACGGAAATGGCCGAGCAGCTTGCTCACCGCTTCCATGCGCTGGTCCGGGGTGATCTCGTAGAAGCGCTGCTCGATCTGGCTGTCGGCGTGCTGCGAGTCGACCTTGACGGTCTGCGGGTCGCGCATGAAGGCCGAGGCCAGCTGCTTGATGCCTGCTGGGTAAGTGGCGGAGAACAGCAGGGTCTGGCGACGCTTCGGGGTCTGGCCGATGATGTCGGCAATGGCGTCGTAGAAGCCCATGTCGAGCATGCGGTCGGCTTCATCGAGCACCAGGGTGTTGAGACCATCGAGCACCAGGGTGCCCTTGCTCAGGTGCTGCTGCACGCGGCCCGGGGTGCCGACGATGATGTGCGCGCCGTGCTCCAGCGAGGCGATCTGCGGGCCGAGGGACACGCCACCGCACAGGGTGAGGATCTTGATGTTGTCTTCGCTGCGGGCCAGGCGCCGCAGTTCCTTGGCCACCTGGTCGGCCAGCTCGCGGGTCGGGCACAGCACCAGCGCCTGGCAACCGAAGTAGCGCGGGTTGAGCGGGTTGAGCAGGCCGATGCCGAAGGCGGCAGTCTTGCCGCTGCCGGTCTTGGCCTGGGCAATCAGGTCCATGCCCTTGAGCATCACCGGCAGGCTCTGGGCCTGGATCGGGGTCATCTGGGCGTAGCCGAGGGCGTCCAGGTTGGCCAGCATGGCGGCGGACAGCGGCAAAGTGGCGAAGGCGGTGGCAATGGTGGTCACGAGACTGGCCTGCAAAACAAAATGTCGCGCAGTGTACCAGCCTCATGGCCTTTAGCCCTAAGGCTCGATCTCCGGTTCCGGACGAGGGGCACGCCTTCCGTCCGCCCTGGACAGCTGCATGAAGATCGCCGCCGCCAGCATGGCCATCAGGCCGATGGTGACGAAGGTCAGCTGGAACGCCCCGAGGGTACTCTCCACGCCCTCGGCGCTGCCCGCTGCGGTAAAGCCGCCAAGCAGGGCGCCGGCGCAGGCCACGCCGAGGCTCAGCGACAGTTGCGCGACCACCGACAGCAGGCTGTTGCCGCTGCTGGCGTTGTTGTCGTCCAGATCGATCAGGGTCACGGTGTTCATCGCCGTGAACTGCATCGAGTTGACCGCGCCCAGCAGGCCCAACTGCAACAGCAACAGGGCGTAAGGCGTCTGCTCGTCGACCAGGCCCAGGCTGGCCAGCAGCAGGCCTAGCAGCAGGGTGTTGCCGGTGAGAATGTTGCGGTAGCCAAAGCGCTCGATCAGCGGCCGGGCAATCGACTTGGCGACCATCGCTGCAGCGGCCAGCGGGATCATGCTCATGCCGGCCTGGGACGGTGAATAGCCCAGCGCCACCTGCAGCAACAGTGGCACCAGAAACGGCAGGGCGCCGCTGCCCAGACGGGCGAACAGGTTGCCGAGGATGCCAACCGAAAAGGTCCGGGTGCGGAACAGTTTTGGCGAAAACAGCGGGTTGTCGATGCTACCCGCACGTAGCCAGTAGGCGGCCAGGCAGGCCATGCCGGCGAACAGCAGCAACATCACCCGCAGGTGCGGCAAGTGCAGCTCGCCCAGGCCTTCCATGGCAATGGTGATCAGTACCATCGCCGCGCCGAACAGCACGAAGCCGATGCCGTCGAAGCGGGTACGCTCCGAGCCGCGCAGGTCGGGGATGAACTTCCACACGGCATAACCGCCGATGGCGCCAACCGGCAGGTTGAGCAGGAATATCCAGTGCCAGCTGAGAATCTCCACCAGCCAACCGCCCATGGTCGGGCCCAGCAGCGGGCCGAGCAGGCCGGGGATGGTGATGAAGCTCATGATCCGCACGAGCTCCGAGCGCGGATAGGCACGCAGTACCACCAGGCGCCCGACCGGCAGCATCAAGGCGCCGCCCAGGCCCTGGATCACCCGTGCCGCCACCAGCATGCCGAGGCTGCTGGCCAGGGCGCAGAGTAGCGAGCCGAGGCTGAACAGCAGGATGGCGCCGAAGAAGATGCGCTTGGTGCCGAAGCGGTCGGCAATCCAGCCCGAGGCCGGGATCAGCAGGGCCACGGTGAGCATGTAGGCGATGATCACCGACTGCATGCGCAGCGGGTCTTCGGCCAGGTCGCGGGCCATGGCGGGCAGGGCGGTGTTGAGGATGGTGCCGTCGAGCGACTGCATGAAAAAGGCGATGGCCACCACCCAGGGAATCCAGCGGGCGGTGGTCGGGTCCAGCGGGGCGCGGTTGGGCATGGGTTGGTGTGCAGTCCTTGATGGGCTCATCGCGGGTCTGTGGGAGCGGGCTTGACCCGCGATGGGCTAATTACAGTGTCAACGTCAGGCGTTGGACCAAAGCTCCCGGCAAATGGCTCGAACTGGTCTGGCGCTGACCGTAGGTGCTGGTCGACAGAATCAGCTCACGCTCGGCCGTCAATGCCTCCAGTTGTGAACCCAGCAAACTGTAGACGCTGTCGTCAAAGCGCATGGTGCTCACCGGCGCCTGGATCTCGCCGTTCTCGACCCAGAAGGTGGCAAAGCGGGTCAGGCCGGTCATGCGCGCAGCGGGCAGGTCCGAGTAGTTCAGGTACCAGAGGTTGCTGATGTACAGGCCAGTGCCCAGGCGCGCGAGGATTTCACTCTGCGCAAGCACGCCGCCGGCCATGCTCAGCGCGCACGGCGACTCGTAGCTATCGGCGCCGTTGGCCGCCAGTTCGAACTCGGCGGCGCTACGGGCGCAGATCAGCCGGTCGTGGGCCTGGCCCTGGTCGATCAGGCGCAGGTCGCTGCGCACCAGGCCTTCATCCGAGAACGACGGGCTCAGCGAGCCGCTGACTTGTTCGCTGATCTGGACCAACGGGCTCAGGCTGGCATCGGCACTGTACAGGCGCTGCAGCGGGCTGTTCTTGGTGGCGATGGCCTGTGCCGAGAAGCCGCCCCAGCAGAGCATGCCCATGATCTCGTCCAGCGCCGCCGGTGCCAGGTAGGCGCGGTACTGGCCGGGGGCGAGCTTTTTCAGTGGGCGGCCGAGGTGGTCGAGCTGTTCGCGGGTCTGCTGCAGGCGCACAGCAAAGGCTTCGCCGTTCCAGGTCTGGCCGGCATAGTTGGCTTTGACCGCCTCGCCGTTGCAGTGGAACAGGCTCCAGTCGAAGTTGAAACTGTTGGCCTGGTGCCAGCCAAACGCCCCGAAAGAGCTGGCAAAACCCCGGTAGATCGGGCCTGCGGCGTAGATGCCGACCAGGTCGAGGTCGCCTGCGCCTTGCTCGATCTGCGCCAGAACCGCAGCGCTGTCTGGCAGCGGCTGATCCTGCACGCTATGGCTTTGCCAGGCGCTGTCGTTGAGTTGCAGGTAAGGGTCGGGCTCAAGCAGCGGCAGGGTCTGGCGCAGTTGTTCCAGGGCTTGCTGCAAGCGCAGTCGATCGACCTCGACGTCGTTGCCGAGGGTGAATTGCAACTCGGCCTGGCGCCCGTCAGCGACCAGCTTGAGCACGCAACTGGCTTGTTGCACTTCGCCGGCCTGGCGCACCTTGGCGTGGTTGAAGCGGATGAACTGCGAGTGCTCGCCGCTGTAGCTCAAGGTGAAATGCTCTGGCGCACGCACCGCGTCGCGCAGGCTGGCGACCAGGTGCTGGAAGCTTTGCAATGGGGTGGCAGCCATCAGGCGTCTCCTCCGAATACGTCGATCTGGCTGAATACGCAGGCGGGCGAGGCGTGGCCCACGCGTACCACCTGGTTGGGCTCGCCCTTGCCGCAGTTCGGCGTACCCAGCACCTGCAAGGTACTGGCGTCACCAACGGCGCTGAGGTTGCCCCAGAACCGGGCGGAGATACCGCGGTAGTTGGGGTTCTTGACCACGCCCTTGAGCTCGCCGTTTTCGATCAATTGGCCCCATTCGCAGCCGAACTGGAACTTGTTGCGCGCATCATCAATCGACCATGAGCGGTTGGTGCGCATCAGGATGCCCTGCTCGATACCGCCGACCAGTTGTGCCAGGGTCTTGTCCCCCGGCTCGATATTGAGGTTGGCCATACGGTCGATCGGCGCCCGGTTCCAGCCGCAGGCGCGGCTGTTGGCCACCCCTTCAAGGCCGGAACGGAACTGCGACAGGGCGCCACCCAGCGGGCGAATCAGCAAACCGTCCTTGATCAGGAACTGCTTGTGCGCAGCGCTGCCGTCATCGTCGTGGCTGTAGCTGGCCAGCTCTTCGCGAATCGATGGGTCGAAAGTCACGTTGAGCAATTTCGAGCCGTATTGCAGGCTGCCGAAGTCGCTGGCTTTGACAAAGCTGGTGCCGGCGTAATTACGCTCGTCGCCGAGGATGCGGTCCATTTCCAGCGGGTGACCGATGGATTCGTGGATCTGCAGCATCATCTGGTCGGGCATCAGCAGCAGGTCGCGCACACCGCTCGGGGTGTTCGGTGCCAGCAGCAGTTGCAGGGCCTGTTCGGCGACTTTGGCCCCGGCACCAACCAGGCCGCAACGCTCGATCACATCGAGGCCGCCCTGCTGGCCGAAGTTTTCCCGGCCCAGGGTGCGGGTCTGGCTGTCCTGGCCGTCGAAGGCGGTGGTGCTGAAGCCTGGGTAAATAAACCGCTGGGCCTGGCGCAGTTCAGCGCCGGCGGTGTTCAGGTAGATCTGCTCGATAGTGCTGATGCCAAGGCTTGCCTGCCAGTTCACCAGGCGGCTGTCGTCCGGCACGCTGGCCGATTCCTGGGCAAGCAGGGCGTAGCAGTCGGCCAGGGACGGGAAGGCTTGCTCAAGGTTGGGCGAGCAGTAATCGGCGCGGCCTGTGGCCAGCGGTTGCTCGCGCAGGTCGAGCAGGGCGCGCCCGGCGATTTGCCGGGCCAGGGCTTCAGCCTGCTCCAGGGCACGCTGCAGGCCGGCTTGCGACAGGTCGGCGGTGGCGGCGTAGGTTTCAACGCCATGGACGCGCACGGTGAGCATCGCGCCTTCGTCGCGGCTGAGGAACGGCGGCTCGGCGATATTCTTGCGCACCGACAGGTGCTGCTGGTTTTGCTGTACATAACGCAGGGAGAAAAATTCGCCACTGCTGCGCAGGGCGGCGAAGCGCTGGCGCAGCAATGCGGTCAACTCGAACATGCGGGAACCTCCGTGTGCGCGGTGGTTCCCCCTCAGAACCACTCGTCGTGCATGCTCAGGCAGGTATCGTCACGGGCCGCGAGCAATGCCAGCTCATTATGGCAGCCCGGCACTTCCCAGGTCAGGAAATAACGCGCGGCCCGCAATTTGCCCAGGTAGAAGTCGCGATCAGCCGGATTGCCCCGGGCCAGCCCCTGCTCGGCGCGGATCGCCTGCTCCAGCCAGCGCCAGCCGATCACGCAGTGACCGAAAGCCTTTAGGTACAGCGCCGAGTTGGCCAGGGCTGCATTGACCTGGCCCTGAGCCAGATCGCCGAGCAGGCCGAGGGTCACTTCCTGCAGGCGAGTGAGCAATTGCTCCAGCGGTAACCGCAGGCGGTCCAGGCCGCTGTGCGGGTGGGCTTGCTCGCATGTGGTGGCGATCAGGCGGACCAGTTGCTTGAGCCCGGCTCCACCGTTTTGCGCCAGCTTGCGCCCGAGCAGGTCCAGCGACTGGATGCCGTGGGTGCCTTCGTGAATGGGGTTCAGGCGGTTGTCGCGGTAGTACTGTTCGACCGGGTACTCGCGGGTGTAGCCATGGCCGCCGAGAATCTGGATGGCCAGTTCGTTGGCCTTGAGGCAAAACTCCGAAGGCCAGGACTTGACGATCGGCGTCAGCAGATCGAGCAGTTCATGGGCCTGCTGGCGAACCGTATCGCTCTCGCCGCTCTGGGTGTCATCGAACAGCCGCGCGGCGTACAGGCCCAGGTCGAAGGCGCCTTCGACGTAGGCCTTCTGGGTCAGCAGCATGCGCTTGACGTCGCTGTGATTGATGATCGGCACGGCAGCGGTGGCCGGATCCTTGTTGTCTGGCAGGCGCCCTTGCGGACGCTGGCGGGCGTACTCCAGCGAGTACAGATAGCCAGCATAGCCCAGCATCACCGCGCCCATGCCGACGCCGATACGCGCCTCGTTCATCATCTGGAACATGCAGGCCAGGCCCTGGTGTGGCTTGCCCACCAGGTAGCCGACACACTGGCCGTTGTCGCCGAAGTTCAGCGCCGTCGAGGTGGTGCCGCGCCAGCCCATCTTGTGGAACAGCCCGGCCAGCAATACATCGTTGCGCGGGCCGAGGCTGCCGTCGGTGTTGACCAGGAACTTGGGCACGATAAACAGCGAAATGCCCTTCACCCCGGGCGGCGCATCCGGCAGCTTGGCCAGGACCATATGCACGATGTTTTCCGACAGCGGATGGTCGCCGCCAGAAATGAAAATCTTGTTGCCCCGCAGCCGGTAGCTGCCATCGCCGGCAGGTTCAGCGCGGGTGCGGATATCGGCCAGGGACGAGCCGGCGTGCGGCTCGGTCAGGGCCATGGTGCCGAAGAAACGGCCTTCGATCATCGGCTGCAGGAACAGGCGCTTCTGCTCGTCGCTGCCAAAGCTCTCAATCAGGTTGGCGGCGCCCATGGTCAGGAACGGGTAGGCCGTGGTCCCGGCGTTGGCCGCCTGGAAGTGGGCGAAACAGGCTTGCGAGAGCAGGGTCGGCAACTGCATGCCGCCGGCTTCGAAGTCGCGGCTTGCGTTGAGAAAGCCGGCTTCGAGGAATGCATCGACCGCAGGCTTGACCTCGGGGATCAACAGCGCTTCGCCATTTTCATAGCGCGGCTCATGCTCGTCGCCCTTGCGATTGTGCGGGGCGAAGTACTTCTCGGCGATGGTCCGCGCAGTGCTCAGAGCGGCGTCGAAGGTTTCGCGGTTGTGTTCGGCAAAGCGCGGGCGTTGGGTCAGGGCCTCTGCATCGAGCACTTCGTAGAGTTCGAAGGCCAGGTTGCGGGCACTGAGCAGGGTCTCGGACATGGCGGCGTTCCTGTCTGGGGATGGGCCGAGTCTAGGGGGGAGGCAAGGATCAGGACAGGTTAATAGGTGCAGGTGATGACGGGGCATGAGCGAGTTAATCCGCCCGGCTTAGGACCGGTCGTACTTAGGGTTAGGACCCGTAGGGCAGATTCCAGATGCCTCAAACCGGTTAAATATCACTTCATTCTATGGTTCACCGAGTCGGTATTCGTCGATGTCGTTAGAAACAATCGTCAGGGTCAACAATTGCCCTCAGTTTTATGTGGTGTCGCCCAAAAAACTGGCCATCATGAGTTTCTTCACCTTTGGCCTGTATTGGTGGTTCTGCTTTCACCGAAACTGGGTCTTGCACCGAAAAGCTACAGGCGAGCCTGTCTTGCCGTTAGTTCGCGCATTGTTCCCGGTCATTTTCCTATATCCATTGATGAGACGGATCGATGCGCGAATTCGCCATTCAAGGCTTGAATACCGATGGTCACCATTGCTCCTGACATCGCTTTATCTGATTGGCGTGGGGCCTTTACTGTTGTTGGACCAAGGTGCCTGGGAACAGTTCTTTCATATCGCCACGATGCTCCTGCTGACTTCATATGCAGTGTTCATCTGGGTGATTGTCAGAATTCAGTGCGCCATCAACTTCAGTGAAGGAGATGACCAAGGGGCGACCAATGCAAAGCTATCGTTAGTTAACTGGGTCTGGATGCTTTGGGGGCTATTGTTTTGGCCGTCGTTGGTGTTGCTAGCTGTAGGTTCGCTGGTAATAGGTCTTTAATTGAGCGCACAACGAAGAAGGGAGAGCCGATGCTCTCCCTTCTTCGTTGTGGTGCTAACGTCAGCCGATAGTCATCAGGCTCGCGTTACCACCGGCAGCTGCGGTGTTGACGCTCAGTGCGCGCTCGATCACCAGGCGCTCCAGGGCAATCGCGGTTTCACCCGACGACAGGCCGTGAACACCGACGATGGCACCGGCGCGCTTGGCCACCTGCTCGCACACGGCGCGCAGCTGGTCAGAGTCGCCATGATGCAGGACGGCGTCGAACACCACGTCGTCCTTGTTCCAGTCGGCTACCAGCTGGATGCGCGCTTGCACTTCCTTCGGCAGGCGATTGCGCAGGGTCTTGCTCAACTCGCTTTCCGGCCACACCGCCGAGCTGCCTACGGCCAGTACCGCAGCCAGTTGGGTCAGCAGGTCGGCTTCGACTTCGGCCAGGCACAGCACGTGCTCGCGCGGCAGGATGGTGTAGCTGTTGCGCTCACCGGTCGGGCCCGCCAGCAGACGGCTGATACCGCTTTGCGATTGCTGGGCGAACTGCTCGCACAGGCCGCTCAGGTCGTTCAACTGGTTGTTCGCCGCCCAGGCTTTGAGTGCCTGCAGCGGTTTGCTCAGGCTGTCGCGCAGGCGGGTGTCCGGGGCATTGTCACCGTCGGTGCGTTGGAACGACTGCTCGATGGCGCCGGCCGGACGGGTCGACAGCAGGCGGTACAGGTACAGCGGGCCACCGGCTTTCGGACCAGTACCTGACAGGCCTTCGCCACCAAATGGCTGCACGCCGACCACGGCACCGACGATGTTGCGGTTGACGTAGACGTTACCGGCATTGACGTTGTCGATGACCTTGGCAATGGTTTCGTCGATCCGAGTGTGGACACCCAGGGTCAGGCCATAGCCGGATGCGTTGATCTGCTCGATCAACTGGTCAAGGTTCTTGCGGTTGTAGCGCACCACGTGCAGTACCGGGCCGAAGATCTCGCGCTGCAGTTCGTCGAAGCTTTCCAGTTCGATCAGGGTTGGCATCACGAAGGTGCCGCGCTTGATCTCTTCACCATCGGCGATCGCCATCTGGTACACGGTACGGCCTTTGTCGCGCATACCCTGGATGTGCTTCTCTATACCGGCCTTGGCTTCGGCGTCGATCACCGGGCCAATGTCCACGGCCAGGCGTTCAGGGTTGCCCAGGCGGCTTTCGGCCATGGCGCCCTTGAGCATTTCGATCACGCGGTCGGCGGAATCTTCCTGCAAGCACAGTACGCGCAGGGCCGAGCAACGCTGGCCGGCGCTGTCGAAGGCTGACGATACGACGTCGATGACCACTTGTTCGGTGAGCGCCGAGGAGTCGACGATCATCGCGTTCTGGCCGCCGGTTTCGGCGATCAGCGGGATCGGACGTCCCTGGGCATCCAGGCGGCCGGCGATGTTGCGTTGCAGCAGGCGGGCGACTTCGGTGGAGCCGGTGAACATCACGCCTTTGACCCGATCGTCACCGACCAGGCGGGCGCCGACGGTTTCACCGCGGCCCGGCAGCAGTTGCACCACGCCTTCAGGGATACCGGCTTCGAGCAGCAGGCGCACGGCCTGGGCCGCGACCAGCGGAGTTTGCTCGGCCGGCTTGGCCAGCACCGGGTTACCGGCGGCAAGGGCCGCGGCAACCTGGCCGCTGAAGATCGCCAGCGGGAAGTTCCACGGGCTGATGCACACCACCGGGCCCAATGGGCGGTGAGCGTCGTTGCTGAAATCGTTGCGCGCCTGGACGGCGTAGTAACGTAGGAAGTCGACTGCTTCACGCACTTCGGCGATGGCGTTGGCGAAGGTCTTGCCGGCTTCACGGGCGAGCAGGCCCATCAGCGGCTGGATCTCGGCTTCCATCAGGTCGGCGGCACGCTCCAGGATCGCGGCGCGTTCGGCCGGCGGGGTGGCCTGCCAGATCGGTGCGGCATTGAGCGCGCACTGGATGGCGTTGTCGACGTCAGTGACGTTGGCTTCCTGGACATGACCGACCACATCGCGCAGGTCAGCCGGGTTCAGTACCGGCGCAGCTGCTTCGTTGCTGGCGGCGCAACCGAGCATAGGCGCGGCTTTCCAGTCGTTGTGGGCGCTGGCCAGCAGGGCGCAGGACAGCGAAGCCAGGCGGTGTTCGTTGGCCAGGTCGATACCGGCGGAGTTGGCCCGCTCGGTGCCATACAGGTCACGCGGCAACGGAATGCGCGGGTGCGGCAGGCCGGTATTGCCTTCCTGGGTAGCCATCTGTTCGATGGTGGCTACCGGGTCGGCGACCAGTTCCTGGATCGAGATCGACTGGTCGGCAATACGGTTGACGAACGAGGTGTTGGCGCCGTTTTCCAGCAGGCGGCGAACCAGGTAGGCCAGCAGGGTTTCGTGGGTACCGACCGGGGCATACACGCGGCACGGACGGTTCAGCTTGCCATCGGCAACCTTGCCGACAACCTGCTCGTACAGTGGCTCGCCCATACCGTGCAGGCACTGGAATTCGTACTGGCCAGGGTAATAGTTCTGGCCAGCGATATGGTAGATGGCCGACAGGGTATGGGCGTTGTGGGTGGCGAACTGCGGGTAAATGACTTCCGGCACCGACAGCAGTTTGCGTGCACAAGCAATGTAGGAAACGTCGGTGTACACCTTGCGGGTATAGACCGGGTAGCCTTCCAGGCCTTCGACCTGGGCGCGCTTGATCTCGCTGTCCCAGTAAGCACCTTTTACCAGGCGGATCATCAGGCGATGGCGGCTGCGGCGGGCCAGGTCGATGACGTAGTCGATCACATACGGGCAGCGCTTCTGGTAAGCCTGGATGACGAAACCGATACCGTTCCAGCCGGTCAGTTGCGGCTCGAAGCACAGGCGCTCGAGCAGGTCCAGCGACAGCTCCAGGCGGTCGGCTTCCTCGGCGTCGATGTTCAGGCCGATGTCGTATTGCTTGGCCAGCAGGGTCAGCGACAGCAGGCGCGGGTACAGCTCTTCCATCACGCGCTCGTACTGGGCGCGGCTGTAGCGTGGGTGCAGGGCCGAGAGCTTGATCGAGATGCCCGGGCCTTCATAGATGCCGCGACCGTGGGAAGCCTTGCCTATCGAGTGGATGGCCTGCTCGTAGGAAGCCAGGTACTTCTGAGCGTCATGTTCGGTCAGCGCAGCTTCGCCAAGCATGTCGTAGGAATAACGGAAGCCTTTGGCTTCGAACTTGCTGGCGTTGGCCAGGGCTTCGGCGATGGTCTCGCCGGTCACGAATTGCTCGCCCATCAGGCGCATGGCCATGTCGACGCCCTTGCGGATCATTGGCTCGCCGCTCTTGCCGATGATGCGGCTGAGCGAAGAGGTGAGGCCGGATTCGTTGTGGGTCGAGACCAGCTTGCCGGTCAGCAGCAAGCCCCAGGTGGCGGCGTTGACGAACAGCGACGGGCTGTTGCCCAGGTGCGGCTGCCAGTTGCCGGTGCTGATCTTGTCGCGGATCAGGGCGTCGCGGGTGCCTTTGTCGGGGATACGCAGCAGGGCTTCGGCCAGGCACATCAGCGCCACGCCTTCCTGGGACGACAGGGAGAATTCCTGCAGCAGGCCCTGAACGATGCCGGCACGGCCGCCAGCGCTCTTCTGGTTACGCAGTTTTTCGGCGATGCCGGCGGCCAGCTTGTTGGTGGCCTCGGCCATGGCGGCCGGCAGGCGCGCCTGTTCCAGCAGCATCGGTACCACTTCCGGCTCAGGGCGGCGGTAGGCGGCGGTGATGGCCGAGCGCAAGACCGACTGCGGCAGGATGCTTTCGGCAAATTCGAGGAAGCACTGGTGGGCGTGGTCGGCCTGTACTTCGCCGGCATCGTCGGCATGAAGGCCGGGCTGACCGTTGAGTTCGGTCAGGGTGGCGCCACCCTCGAGCTTCTCCAGATAGTTGAAGATCGCTTGCTTGATCAACCAGTGCGGCGTGCGATCGATAGAGGTCGCAGCTGCTTTGAGTCGCTCACGGGTAGGGTCGTCGAGTTTGACCCCAAGGGTGGTCGTCGCCATTTCTTATCCTCATTATTGCCACAGGCTGTGGCTTAAGCTGGCGCCAAGATTAGCCGTGCGCGATTTTGGGTGCAACCTAGTGCAACCCAAAATATGCAGGAAAAAAGTGCTACTCGTCCGGAGGGTAAAACCACACAGCAAAAATGGCTGTTTGTGGTGCATTTTCTTCTGAAAACAGGTCTTCTTGCTCCAAAAGGGAGCAAAAACCCGCTGTTACGCAAAATTTCCGACGAGGTGCAACTTGATTGTAAAAACAGGTTGCACCCTCTTTGCGTTGTTGCATAGGATTCGCGGCCTGGGTGCAACCTCTTCGAGGCTGTCGCTACATAAAAACAAACGCCAGGGCGCAACAATGAGTGTAAGCAATCCAACCTTGATCACGTTCGTGATCTATATCGCGGCAATGGTGCTGATCGGCTTCATGGCCTATCGCTCTACCAACAACCTCTCTGACTACATTCTTGGCGGTCGCAGCCTCGGCAGCGTGGTTACCGCGCTTTCGGCCGGTGCCTCGGACATGAGTGGCTGGCTGTTGATGGGCCTGCCGGGCGCCATCTATATGTCGGGCCTGTCGGAAAGCTGGATCGCCATCGGCCTGATCATCGGTGCCTACCTGAACTGGCTGTTCGTCGCCGGCCGCCTGCGGGTGCAGACCGAGCACAACGGTGATGCGCTGACCCTGCCGGATTACTTCTCCAGCCGCTTCGAAGATAACAGCGGGCTGCTGCGGATCATCTCCGCCGTGGTGATCCTGGTGTTCTTCACCATCTATTGCGCTTCCGGCATCGTCGCCGGCGCCCGCCTGTTCGAAAGCACCTTCGGCATGTCCTACGAGACAGCGCTGTGGGCTGGTGCGGCGGCAACCATTGCCTACACCTTCGTGGGTGGCTTCCTGGCGGTGAGCTGGACCGATACCGTCCAGGCTACGCTGATGATCTTCGCCCTGATCCTGACCCCGGTGATCGTTTTGATCGCAACCGGTGGTTTCGATACCACCTTCGCGGCTATCGAGCTGAAGGACGCAGGCAACTTCGACATGCTCAAGGGCACTACCTTCATCGGCATCATTTCGCTGATGGGTTGGGGTCTGGGCTACTTCGGCCAGCCGCACATCCTAGCGCGCTTCATGGCCGCTGACTCGGTCAAGTCGATCGCCAAGGCCCGTCGCATCTCCATGACCTGGATGATCCTCTGCCTGGTCGGTACCTGCGCCGTTGGCTTCTTCGGTATCGCCTACTTCTCGGCGCACCCTGAAGTTGCTGGCCCGGTCACCGAGAACCACGAGCGTGTGTTCATCGAGCTGGCCAAGATCCTCTTCAACCCATGGATTGCCGGTGTCCTGCTGTCGGCCATCCTGGCGGCTGTCATGAGTACCCTGAGCTGCCAGTTGCTGGTGTGCTCCAGCGCCCTGACCGAAGACTTCTACAAGACCTTCCTGCGCAAGGGTGCCTCGCAGCTGGAGCTGGTCTGGGTCGGTCGCGCCATGGTGCTGCTGGTGGCCGTGGTCGCCATCCTGATCGCCTCCAATCCTGAGAACCGCGTGCTGGGCCTGGTTAGCTACGCCTGGGCCGGCTTCGGTGCTGCCTTCGGTCCGGTGGTACTGATCTCGGTACTGTGGAAAGGCATGACCCGTGACGGCGCGCTGGCCGGTATCCTGGTCGGTGCGATCACCGTGGTGGTGTGGAAGCACTTCTCCATCTGGGGCCTGTACGAAATCATCCCGGGCTTCATCCTCGGCGCCCTGGCGATCTACTTCGTCAGCCGGGCCGGCAGCCCGTCGAAGGCGATGGTTTCGCGCTTCGAAGCCGCCGACGAGGCGTTCAAGGCCGGTCATTGATCGACTGTTGAGCTTCGCCTGACCACGGCCCGGCCTCGCAAGAGTCTTGTGGGAGCGGGCCTTGTCCCGCGATCGAGCGCGAAGCGGTCGCAATTCAGGTAGCAGCAGGTGGGCTGGCGGCATTGGTCTCATCGCGGGGCAAGCCCGCTCCCACTGGGCTTGACCCGCGATGGCTGGCATCGCGGGTCAAGCCGCATCTGCGCATCGCCGCTCCCCCTGTTGTGCATGACAAGGTAAACTGCGCGGTCTTGCAGGAGTTGCCATGAACTATCGTCACGCCTTCCACGCCGGTAACCACGCCGACGTCTTCAAACACCTTGTGCTGACCCGCCTTATCGCCTTGATGTCGCGCAAGGAACAGCCGTTCGCCTACCTCGACACCCACGCAGGCCTTGGTCTTTACGACCTGCAGGGCGATCAGGCGACACGTACCGGCGAGTGGCTGGAAGGTATCGGCCGCCTCTGGGGGCGCGACGACCTGCCGGAAATCACCGCGGACTACCTGCGCATCCTGCGCAAGATGAACCCCGACGGCGAGCTGCGCTATTACCCGGGTTCCCCGGAGCTGGCGCGGCGTCTGGCCCGCCAGCAGGATCGCGTGCTGCTCAACGAGAAGCACCCCGAAGACGGTCGCCTGCTCAAGGACAACATGAAGAAGGACCCGCGCGTTGCCGTGCACCTGGGCGAGGGTTGGCATGTGCCGCGGGCCTTGCTGCCGGTGCAGGAAAAACGTGCGGTGATGCTCATCGACCCGCCGTTCGAGCAGGCGGATGAGCTCAAGCGTTGCACCCAGGCGATGAAAGAGACCATCAGTCGTATGCGCCAGACTGTCGCGGCCATCTGGTACCCGATCAAGGACCAGCGCCAGCTGGTGCGCTTCTACCAGGACCTGACCAGCACCGGCGCGCCGAAGCTGCTGCGGGTCGAGCTGTACGTGCACCCTCAGGACAGTCCGCAGGGCCTCAACGGCTCGGGCCTGGCCATCGCCAACCCGCCATGGGGCCTGGAAGAAGAGCTGCGCACGCTGTTGCCATGGCTGTCGCAGGTGCTGGCGCAGACTCAGGGCAGCTGGCGGATGGATTGGCTGATCGCCGAATAAGCGCGGCAGGAGCGGGCTCGCCGCGCGTTTGAGGTGCGTCAGTTACGCCGAATCGCGGGGCAAGCCCGCTCCCACACTTTGCGTTATAATCCCGCTCTTTGGCTGCCGCTCGCCCCACGTGCCAGCGCGCATATATACAGATTGAAGAGGCTAGACCCTTGGCATTGACGATTCTTGGCCTGTCCGGCGCCCTTAGTCATGACCCTTCCGCGGCCCTGTACATCGACGGCAAGCTGATTGCCGCCGCTGAAGAAGAGCGCTTCGTGCGCGATAAACATGCAAAGAACCGCATGCCCTACGAATCGGCGAAGTTCTGCCTGGAACAGGCCGGTATCAAACCGTCCGACGTTGATGTGGTGGCGATCCCGTTCGCCCCGATCAGCCTGTTCGGCAAGGCTCGCTGGCACTACGCCAAGCGTTACTGGTATGCCCCGGATCGCGCCCTTGACGCGATCCTGATGGGCAACCGTCGCTACAAGCGCTACCGCAAGAAGATCGTCTGGTGCCTGGAGCAACTGGGCTTCGACCCGAAAAAGGTCAAGATCGAGCCGGTCGAGCACCACCTGGCCCACGCCTCCAGTGCCTACCACTGCTCCGGTTTCAAAGAGAAAACCGCGATCCTCGGTATCGATGGTAAGGGCGAATACGCCACGACCTTCTTTGGCTACGGCGAAAACGGCAAGATCCACAAGATCAAGGAATTCTTCGATCCGGACTCCCTCGGCGGCCTGTACGGCGCGATCACCGAGTTCCTCGGTTTCGAAATGCTCGATGGCGAGTTCAAGGTCATGGGCATGGCGCCTTATGGCGACGCCAGCAAGTACGATTTCTCGCGCCTGGCCTCGTTCGAAAACGGCGAGCTGGTGATCAACACCGACTACGCCAACGTCATCGGCCTGCGTCGTTATAAAGATAAGGGCAAGGGTTTCTACTTCTCGCCAAAACTGATCGAGTGGCTGGGCCCGAAACGCGAAGGCGACATCGCCGACGAGCCCTACATCCACTACGCCGCGAGCATGCAGGCGCTGTTCGAGAAGCTCGCCCTGCAGATGATCGACCACTACCTGGGCGACATCCTCAAAGAGACCGGCAAACTGGCCTTTGCTGGCGGCTGCGCGCTTAACGTCAAGCTCAACCAGAAGATCATTGCTCGCCCCGACCTCAAGGAGCTGTTCGTCCAGCCGGCTTCCGGCGACGCCGGTACCGCGGTCGGTGCGGCTGCCTATGTGTCTCACGCCCGTGGCGTGCCGGTCGAGAAGATGGAGCACGTCTACCTCGGCCCTGCATACTCCAACGAAGACGTGATCGCTGCCTGTGCTCGCCACCCGAGCCAGCCGAAATGGCGCAAGCTGGAGAACATGCCCGAGCAGATCGCCAAGATCATGGTCGACGGCAACCCGGTAGCCTGGTTCCAGGGCCGCATGGAGTTCGGCCCGCGTGCCCTCGGCGGTCGTTCGATCATCGGTTGCCCGAGCGTGGAAGGCGTTGCCGACCGCATCAACCACCAGATCAAGTTCCGCGAGCGCTGGAGGCCTTTCTGCCCGTCGATGCTCGACACCGTCGCGCCGCAGATGATCAAGATCGATCACCCTGCGCCGTTCATGACCTTCACCTTCGAAGTGGCTGAAGAGTGGAAGACCCGCGTGCCGGAAGTCGTCCATGAAGACGGCACCTCGCGCGCCCAGGTGCTCAAGCGCGAGTACAACCCGCGCTACTACGACATGATGAAGGCGCTGGAAACCCTGACCGGCAACGGCGTGTCGCTGAACACTTCGCTCAACCGTCGTGGCGAGCCGATGATCTGCTCGCCGACCGATGCGCTGAACATGTTCTTCGGCTCGGACCTGCAGTACCTGATCATGGAAGACATCCTGGTGGTCAAGGACGGCGCGGGCACTTATGACGTCCAGGGCTGAAAAACGCGTCCTGCAGTTCTGTCATGGTTATGACGGTCCGTTCCTGGACTGTGCGCGCCAGTACGCCAGCCTGTTCGACGGTAGCGGCTACAAGGTCACCACGGTGTTCCTGACCGGCGCTGCCGACCCTCAGGTCGCGGCCGGCTGCGCCTCGGACGAGGTGATCTTCCTCGAGTTCAGCTCCAAGGCCATTCGTGGCCTGAAGCTGGGGGCGATCCGCGCCTTGCGGCGGATCGTCGCCGGCCGCCCGTTCAGCTTTTGCATCGCCCACCGTTTCAAGCCGATCTACATCGCCTTGCTCGGCAGCAACTTGCCGGTGATTGGCGTGCACCATGCCTTTGGTGACTACCTGCGTGGCAGCCGCAAGCTGTTCGCCAACCTGTTCAGCAAGCGCCTGAGCCTGCTCGGCGTTTCTGATGCAGTGCGTGACGACATGCGCAAATGCTTGCCCAAGTGGCCGGCCGAGCGTATCCAGACCCTCTACAACCGCATCGATATCGAGGCGCTGCAGGCCAGCCAGGTGCCCGCTGCGCAGGCGCGTGAGGCTCTGGGGTTGGACCCGCAGGCGTGGATCGTCGGCAATGTGGGCCGTCTGCATCCAGACAAAGACCAGGCCACCCTGCTGCGTGGTTTTGCCCAGGCCCTGCCGCAACTGCCGGCCGGCGCTCGCTTGGTCATTCTTGGCAAGGGCCGCCTGGAGCAGCAACTCAAAGATCAGGCCGCCGAACTGGGAATCGCCGCGCAAGTGGATTTTCTCGGTCAGGTACCTGACGCCCGTCGCTACTTTCGTGCTTTTGATGCCTTTGCCTTGAGCTCCGACCACGAGCCGTTCGGCATGGTCCTGCTCGAAGCCATGGTCGCCGGTGTGCCGCTGCTGGCCACGGCTTGTGGCGGCGCGGTCGAGGTGGTCGAAGGTGTTGGCATCCTGTTCCCGCTGGGCGACGCTGAGCGCCTGGGGCAAGGCCTGCAGCACCTGGCCGCGCTGGATGAAGGGCAACGCCAGGAGTGCGCCGGGCGCATGCTCGAACGCCTGCGTGAGCGTTTCTCCGATGCCGCGGTACGCGAGGCCTTCTGGCAACTGCCGCACGTTCGTGCGCTGACGGCGGAGGCCTGATGCTCAACCATATTCAAGGCTGGCGCGAGCGCGGCTGGACGCAGATCGATGCGCCAACCTACGCCCGGGCCTGGGAAAAATTTGGCGGCAGTGTCGCCACCCATCCACTGGTTGTTGAACAGCTGGCTGATCTGGCGCAGATCCCGGTGCGTTACCTGGGCTGGGAGCAAAACGGCGAGCTCAAGGCCGCGATTCCTACCTGGGGCCGCTACCTGGCGCTGTCCAAGGACGTGCTCAAGCGTCAGGGCAAAAAAGGTCTGTACGACCTGGGCAATGCCGAGCTGATCCTGCCGGCCGCCGCCGATGCCCAGGCGCCGCTGCGTCATGCCGGGCGTTATCTCTCCGAGCTCAACCAGGGTCGTTTCGCCAACCTCAAGGCACAGGCTGAATCGCTGGCCATGGCGCGTACGCCGGAAGACCTGTCGAAGAAGTTTCGCTACAACCAGCGCCGTGAACTGCGCCTGCTGGAAGAGGCGGGCGGCCAGGTGCGGCCGGTCACGGATTTTTCCAGTAGCGAACTTGCGGCGATCTACTGCGACCTGTTCCAGCGCCGCTGGGAGTTCCCGGCCACCGGAGCCGAGCGCATGGCCGAGGTGATCGAGCGCCTGCGCGAGCTGTTGATAGGTTCGGTGCTGTTTCTCGACGATGCGCCGATTGCCATCCAGCTGGTTTACCGGGTCGAAGCGCCGGAGTGGATCAGCGTTGAATACATCAACGGTGGTGTTGACCCACAAACCAAAGCCTTCAGCCCGGGCAGCGTGCTGAGCTTCCTCAATACCCAGGCTGCCTGGGAAGATGCCCGTGCGCGTAACAAACCGCTGCGGTTCTCCTTCGGCCGTGCCGATCGCGAGTACAAGGACCGTTGGTGCAACCCCGTGCCGGTGTTTCAGGTGTGAGCCGCAAGCAGCAGTTGCTCAAGCGCCACCGGCGCAATAAGCGCCTGGGGCTGCTGATTGGCCTGCTGGTGCTGCTCGCCCTGGGCGTTTTTGTCCAGTGGTGGCTGCCGCTGCTGCTGGTGCCGCTGTTGTGGGTGGCCCATGAGGCGTGGTTTGCCGACCACCTGTTCTATTCACCAGCTGAAGACTATCAGTATCAGTTCCCTCCAGACTGCCTGGCCTATCCGCTCGAGTTGGTCGACGGCTTGCTGCGTCTGCCATCGCCGCCGCCGCTTGGCGCCGAGCAAACGCTGATTTTGCAGGTGCGCCTCAAGAGCAATTGGCTGGGGCGGTTTCTTGATCCTGCGGTAAGCCTGGGCAGTGACGACGTTCAGACGTTCGAGCGGGGCGTGAACGGCCTGCGTTACCTGAACCTCACTGGGCTGGCCGAGGCGTTGATGGCTGGACAGTTGCGCCTGCGTGGCCGGCATTGCCGCCTGGTGGGCGAGGCAACGCTATGGGTTGCACCAGAAGCCGATCTTCGTCAGCGCCGGGTCATGGTCATCGCGCCCCATGCCGATGATGCCGAACTCGCAGCCTTTGGCCTTTACAGCCAGGCCCACGAGACCTGGGTGGTGACCTTGACCGCCGGTGAAATCGAAGCCGAGCACTATCAGCAAATGGGCCTGGAAAAGGCCGAGGCGGCGCGCCTGAAGGGCCGTTTGCGGGCTTGGGACAGTATCGCCGTGCCGCGTTGGGCCGGTGTTTCGGAATCGCGCTGTGTGCAGCTGGGGTATTTCTGCCTGCAACTGCCGGCGATGCAGGCCGCGCCTGCAGAGCCGATGGCTTCGCGCGAGGCCGGGGTTGCCGATATCCGCTTGTTCCGCCAGTTCAATCCGCTGGCCCTGCCGGGTGATGAAGACGGCGCGCCAACCTGGAACAACCTGCTGGCCGATTTGCGAGCCCTGTTGCTCAGAGCCCGGCCGCAGGTACTGGTAATGCCGCATCCGACTCTCGATCCGCACCCAGACCACATCTGCGCCCAGGCCGCCGTGCTTGAAGCGCTGCAGGGCCTCGAATGGCAGCCTGAAACCCTGCTGTGTTATGCCAATCACCTGCATGACAACGATCGCTGGCCCATGGGCGACAGCGGTGCAGGCATCGCCTTGCCGCCGCAACTGCAAGCGACCCAGGCCTGGGCTCCCTACAGCCTGGTGCTGGACCTTGGCGCCCAGCGCGATAAGGCCATGGCCCTGGGCATGATGCACGACCTGCAGCCGCCTGCGCCGTTCAAGCGCCGGCTGCGCCGCCTGCTGCAACGCTGGCTGGCCGGGCGTCGTCCTTCGCCTTATGGCGAGAACGAATTCTTTCGCAAGGCTGTGCGTCGACATGAACTGTTCTGGCGTCGTGAGCTCTGATTACGACGCTGCAAGATTGAAAGCTGTGGCCTGAGCGCCGCAAGGAAGACAATGAAAGTTCTATTTCTGGTGCAGAAAGAACAACGGGCAATCCTCGATCGCTTGTATGACGGCGTTGCTGCGCACAGCGACTGCGACCTGCGCTGGCTGAGCAGTGATGAGCAGCGCAATCTGCGCAGTTACTTCCGCCGCGAAGTCGATGTCGACAAGTACGACCGGATCGTGTTTTTCCTGCGCTTCAAGCAAGAGATTCGCCAGGTCGGTTTCATTCGTACGGTGCCCAATCTGGTCATCCTCGAACATGACGCCTACCAGAACTACATCCCCTGCAAGTACACCGGCAAGTTCAGCGCCCATTACCGCCAGTTGCCCTGGGCGCGGGTAATCAGCTCCGGTTACATGGTCAGCGAACGCCTGCGTCAGGAAGGCTTCGATGCCGAGTTTGTGCCCAAGGGCTACGACCAGCAGCTACTGGCCGACCAGGGCCGCGAGCGGGATATCGAGCTGGCTTTTGTCGGCAGTACCAACAGCGTTGCCTACAGCGGCCGAAAGGCCTTGCTCGATGAGTTGGCGCAAGTGGAAAACCTGCTGGTAACCCGTACCAAGTCCGGCGAAGAGTATTGCGACACGCTCAACCGCATCCGTTTTTTTGTTAGCGCGGATGTCGGCATGGGTGAGTACATGATCAAAAATTTCGAGGCGATGGCCTGCGGCTGCGTTTTGCTGGCCTTTGACCAGGGTGAGGCGGAGAATCGCGCCCTGGGCCTGAAAGATATGCACAACGTGGTGCTCTATGACAGCATTGCCCAGTTGCAAGAGAAGCTGAAAGTGTTGCGTGCTGACCCCGAGCTGGTCGAGCGCATCGGCAATAACGGCCGTGATCTGGCCGTTTCGCAATTCAGTTTCGCCCAGGTAGGTCGTAGCATCGTGGAAAAAATGCAGCCACCTCTTCGTCCCCGTCCAGCTTTGACAGGCTGGCAGCGCTTGCGTTTGAGACTGGGCATATGAGCCGGCTGTCCTGAAACCAGGCAAGTAGTCTCGAACATTTGAATACAGTTAATGGGGAGGGAGTCCGGTGCGATTCTGCCAAGATAGCGACGTAACACTGGTTGTCACCAGTTGCGGACGCTTCGATTTGCTAAAACTTACGCTGGAAAGCTTTGACCGGTTCAATACCGCGCCTATTCGTGAAGTGTTCATCACCGAGGATTCGGGAGATGACGCTGTTCACCAGGCTGTGCCCGAGCACTGGAAACCGCACTGCAAGGTCTTCGTCAATCGCCCGAAACTGGGGCAACTGGCTTCGATCGACCTTGCCTACAGTCATGTAAAAACCTCTTACATCTTCCATTGTGAAGATGACTGGGAGTTCTACCGTCCTGGCTTCGTCGAAGACTCGCAAGCGATCCTGGCGGTCAGCCCTGAGCTTCTTCAGGTCTGGTTGCGCAGTTATGTCTATGACCTGAAGTTGCACAGTCCCTACATCCACCTTGGTGAGCGCCAGGTGATTGCCGGTGTGCCCTGCTACCCGCTGTTGTCGGACAAGCCTGAGTGGCAAAGCTTCTCGCTCAACCCGGGCCTGCGCCGCCTGAGCGATTATCAGCGCTGCGCGCCGTTCGCCGCCTATGCTGGTGAAAAGGCACTGTCAAAGCGCTATGCAGAATTGAACCTGACCGGCGTGAGCCTGGAAGGTGATGCTGTGTTGCATACCGGCTTTGGCATGCACGTCAGCCTGCCTGAAGAGCGTCAGCGCAAAGCACGCCGGCGTCAGCGCGAGCGGGTCAAGCTGGCAGCTGCCTTGTTGATCGGCTTGGCAGTGGGAGTGGCTATTGGCTTTCTTGCGAATTGATTCAACTGGCTTGCCAGTGATCCAGTCCGATACAAGGGGTACATCCCCGTGAATATCGTCAACATCATGTGGGCTGGCGGTTCGCCGTATGTCTCGGTGCACAAGGTGCATCAGCAAATTCTGTCCCAGGCCGGGCCTGGGGCGAAAATCAGCAGTTGGCTGCTGCAGGGGCAGGGTGCCTGCTATGGCGGTGAGTCAACGCGCGAGTGGCATTTGTCCCATCGCCTGCTCAAGGGGCGGCATGTTTGGCGCGCATTGCGTCCCTGGTTGCGGGGGCGGTTTCGCGATGCGCTGGAACAAGCCAACGCTCAGGTGCTGTTGCTTGACGGGCTGGGCGTGTCGCGTTTGATACTGCCGCTGCTCAAAGTAATGCCGGACTTGCGGGCAACCGTCGTGTTTCATGGCAAGACCCGCCTGCGCCGGGCCGATATTGCCTTGTTGCGCGCTTTTCCTGCTTCTCGGCTGACGTTTGTCGCCGTCTCACAAACCCTTGCCGATGCGTTGGAGCAAGACCTCGGGGTGCCGGTGCAGGTATTGCGTACCGCCCTTGAACCAGATGGCTTTCGTCGCAACTTGCTAGGCCGGCAACAGGCACGTCAGGCGTTGGGGCTCTTGGAGCACGGCGTACGCGTCCTGGGCGCAGTTGGCCGGTTGGTCGATAGCAAGGGTTTTGACTACTTGCTCGATGCCTTTGCCCAGGCTGCTCGCCAGCAAGCTGATCTGCGCCTGGTGATCCTCGGTGAGGGCGGCTTGCGCTCACAGTTGCAGGCGCGGATCCAGGCGCTTGATCTGGCTCAGAAAGTCTCGATGCCAGGGCATTGTGTCGGGCTGGAAAAACTCTACAAGGCATTTGACTGGCTGTTGATTCCTTCGCACTCCGAAGGGTTGGGCCTGGTACTGCAAGAGGCGGTAATGGCCGATGTACCTGTCCTGTGCAGCGAGTTGCCGGTGTTTCGCGAGCAGTTGGGAAGCGCAGGCTGCTATGCGCCGGCGGGTGATGTCGATGCCTGGAGCAACGCGATTGCCGAGTGCTCGGATCTTCAGGCAAACACTGTTGCCAACGCCCAATACCAGGCCCTGCAGCCCGAGCAGGCCTGGCAACGCTTCAGCCAGACTTCCAGGGCGCTACTGCAGGGCCTGAGTTCTTTACGGTAACAGTGCGCGCTCAAGCTCAGCCAGGGGAAACTGGTCAGCCAATTGTTCCCGGGCAATGTACCGGGCAAAATGTTGCACGTTGCGTCGAATCATTCGGTTGGACAACGGAGCTCGCAGGAAGCGCATGTCGGCAACGTCGATCAAGCCAAGTTGATGGTCGGGTGTAACGACAATGTTGCCAAGGTGCAGTGAGCGGAAGTAAATGCCCGATTGATGCAGATGACGCACCAGTCCTATCAGATCCGGTAGGCGTTCCTGCCAGCTGAAACCGGGTTCGCGAGACAGTTGGCTCAAGGTTTTGCCGGGCAGCGGGCGGTACAGCACCGCCGTCATTCCAGGCGCGTCCAGCTTGTAGTACTCCAGCACATCCAGCGTAGGAATTCCCTTTTTCTTAAGCATCACCGCGTTATCGATAAAACGTCGGGAGTAAGGTCGCAGCAGCGCAGATGAAATTAACCGTTTGCGCCTGAATAGCTTGAGGATATTGCCGTCTGTTAACAGGTAGACTTTAGCGCCGTAGCTGTCGGCCTCCAGTATCTGGGCACCAAGCGTCAGCTGATTGAAGTCGACTTGGGGGAGCCGGGAACATTGCATGGATAGGGGCCTTGTTAGCGGGCAAGCAAAATGACCGGCAATAATGCCGAAAAGTTCAGGGTTGCACCATGCCGGTGTTGTTGAATCAATGGGGAGCAGCATGATGTATTCGAGGCGTTGGGCGCAGGCCTGGCTGGCAATTGGCTTTTTCTGGTTTCTGGTGAGCATCGCCCTGGCGCCAAGCAACAAGCTTTACCAGCAAGGGCTGGTTGCGTTTCTGTGGCTGCCTACGCTGGTCATGCTGTGGTCTGCCCGCGCATTGCTGGTCGAGCTTTGGCATGCTCAAAAGGCGCTTTGCCTGGCGTTGCTGCTGATGCTCGGCTGGACCGCTTTGAGCTTGTCGTGGGCAGCCACGGAGGAGCCCGGACGTGAACTCAAGCGCCTGCTGTACATAGCGGTATTCCTGCTGTTCTTTCCCTTATTGGCCCAACTCGGGGAGCAGCGCATTCGCCTGCTGATGCTTCTGGGTGGGGGTGGGCTGGCTATCGGTGCCGTATTGTCGATCGTGCAGTTTTACCTGGTCCGCGGCGAGGAGTGGGCATCCAGGCTGTATGGCATCGGTGAAATTTCCCACCCAATCCTTGGGTCCTACGTCGTCGGCGCAGCGATTGTCTGGATGATCCATTGGCCAGTTAAACAACGCCTGATGCAGCTGCTCTGGGGTGTAGCCTTGCTCTGCCTGGGGGCGTTCGTATTGTTGTGCCAGAGTCGTGGTGCGGCCTTGGGCTTGCTGATCACGATGCTGGCCATGCCGCTCTGGTGCCGTGACCGTAGAAGCTGGGTGATTGCTGCAACTGCGCTGGTGGGCGCTGCCATTGGTTTTGTGCTGTTGTACTCGCTGGTCATGTACCGGGGGGCGTCCTACCGGCCGGAGATCTTCGAGGTAAGCCTGCAGATGATCGGTGAGCATCCCTGGACCGGTCTTGGCCTGGGGTCGTTCTACTCCATCAGCGCCGCCGGTATGCAGTTCGACCACACCCACAACATGTTCACCCACATTGCCATCGAGCTGGGCATCCCCGGCATGCTGTTGTGGCTGGCGGTGTGGCTGTGCTCCTTGCGTGAAATCTGGAAAGCCCGCGATACAGCCTTTGGCAAAGGACTGATGGGCCTATGGTTGTTCTCGACCCTGGCCATGCAGTTCGATGCCGCAAGCCTGACCGGCACCCCGCGTGCCGAGTGGTTCATCAGCTGGCTGCCGGTCGGTCTGGCCACTGTCCTGGTCTGGGTGCGTGCCCGGGCTCCAGGCTGTGATAAAATTTCCGGTTCTATCTGAACAGCGAGCTCGACGATGGCCGAAACACCGCGAGAGGCGGAGCAGAGCTCCAGCCTGAAAATCTACTTCCGGCTGCTGAGCTACGTGAAGCCGTATATCGGCATTTTTCTGCTGAGTATCATCGGCTTTGTGATTTTTGCCTCCACCCAGCCAATGCTGGCCGGCATTCTCAAGTATTTCGTCGATGGCTTGAGCAACCCCCAGGCGGTGTTGTTCCCCAACGTGCCGTATCTCAAGGATCTGCAACTGCTGCAGGCCGTGCCGCTGCTGATCGTGCTGATCGCCGCCTGGCAGGGCCTGGGCTCGTTTTTGGGCAACTACTTCCTGGCCAAGGTTTCTCTGGGGCTGGTACATGACCTGCGGGTCGAGTTGTTCAACAAGCTGCTGGTACTGCCCAACCGCTACTTTGACAACCACAACTCCGGCCACCTGATCTCGCGCATCACCTTCAACGTGACCATGGTCACCGGTGCTGCCACCGATGCTATCAAGGTGGTGATCCGCGAAGGCCTGACCGTGGTCTTCCTGTTCATCTACCTGCTCTGGATGAACTGGAAACTGACCCTGGTGATGCTGGCGATCCTGCCGATCATCGCCGTAATGGTCGGTACCGCGAGCAAGAAATTCCGCAAGCAGAGCAAGAAGATCCAGGTGGCCATGGGCGATGTCACTCACGTCGCCTCGGAAACCATCCAGGGCTACCGCGTGGTGCGCAGCTTCGGTGGCGAGAGCTACGAACAGCAGCGCTTTGCCAACGCCAGCCAGAGCAACACCGACAAGCAACTGCGCATGACCAAGACCGGCGCGGTGTACACGCCGATGCTGCAACTGGTAATTTACACCGCCATGGCCGCATTGATGTTCCTGGTGCTGTTCCTGCGCGGCGAGGCCACTGCCGGTGACCTGGTGGCGTACATTACTGCTGCGGGCCTGTTGCCCAAGCCGATCCGCCAGTTGTCGGAAGTCAGCTCGACCATCCAGAAAGGCCTGGCCGGTGCCGAGAGCATTTTCGAGCAACTGGACGAGGCGCCGGAAGTCGACAGCGGCACCGTCGAGCTGGACCGCGTGGTCGGGCGTCTTGAAGTGCGCAATCTGAACTTCACCTATCCGGGTACTGACCGCCAGGTGCTGACCGATATTTCCTTTACCGCCGAACCCGGGCAGATGATCGCCCTGGTGGGGCGTTCAGGCAGTGGCAAGTCGACCCTGGCGGCACTGATACCGCGATTCTATCACCACGATGACGGACAGATCCTCCTCGATGGCGTGGAGATCGAGAACTACCGCCTGCGCAACCTGCGCAAGCACGTCGCCCAGGTGACCCAGCACGTGACCCTGTTCAACGATACCGTGGCCAACAACATCGCCTATGGCGACCTGGCCGGAGCGCCGCGGGCCGAGATCGAAGCCGCTGCTGCCGATGCCTATGCCAAGGAGTTCGTCGAGCAGTTGCCGCAAGGCTTCGACACCCAGGTCGGTGAGAACGGCGTGCTGCTCTCCGGTGGCCAGCGCCAGCGCCTGGCGATTGCCCGGGCGTTGCTCAAGAATGCGCCGTTGCTGATTCTCGACGAGGCCACGTCGGCCCTGGATACCGAATCCGAGCGGCACATCCAGGCAGCCCTGGACCACGTGATGAAAGGCCGCACCACCCTGGTGATCGCCCACCGTCTGTCGACCATCGAGAAGGCCGACATGATCCTGGTCATGGACCAGGGCAAGCTGGTCGAGCGCGGCACCCATACCGAGCTGCTGGCAGCCAACGGCTTTTACGCCAGGCTGCACGCCATGGGCCTGGACGAACCGGCCAAGGTCGACATCACCTGAGTCACCCGCGCCGGGGCCTTGTGCCCCGGCAGCGTTTCCCTGGAATGCCTGGCAACAAGGCGGTAAACAAGCCGTCGCTTTGCCTGTGCTAATATCCTGCCCCTGTTAATTATTTTGTATATGGGTTGCCCATGAAGTTGTCCATGCCGCGTTTCGATCAAGCCCCGGTACTGGTGGTGGGCGATGTCATGCTCGACCGCTACTGGCATGGCGGTACCTCACGGATTTCACCTGAAGCGCCGGTGCCGGTAGTCAAGGTCGAACAGATCGAGGACCGTCCGGGCGGTGCCGCCAACGTCGCCTTGAACATCGCCGCCCTGGGTGCACCAGCGGCGCTGGTTGGCGTGACCGGCCAGGACGAGGCTGCCGACAGCCTCGCCAACAGCCTGCAGGCCGCCGGCGTGCGCTCGATCTTCCAGCGCATCGCCCATCAGCCGACCATCGTCAAGCTGCGGGTCATGAGCCGTCATCAGCAGTTGCTGCGCATCGACTTCGAAGAACCCTTTGCCACCGACCCGCTGTCCCTGGGCGCCGAGGTCGATGCGCTGCTCGATGGCGTCAAGGTGCTGGTGCTGTCGGACTACGGCAAGGGTGCCTTGAAAAACCACCAGAGCCTGATCCAGGCCGCCCGCGCCAAGGGCATTCCGGTGCTGGCCGACCCCAAGGGCAAGGATTTCTCGATCTACCGTGGCGCCAGCCTGATCACCCCCAACCTCAGCGAATTCGAAACCATTGTTGGCCGCTGTGCCGATGAGGCCGAGCTGGTGGCCAAGGGCGCCCAGTTGATGAGCGAGCTGGAACTGGGCGCCTTGCTGGTGACCCGTGGCGAGCACGGCATGACCCTGCTGCGTCCCGATCACCCGGCCCTGCACTTGCCGGCACGTGCCCGTGAAGTGTTCGACGTGACCGGTGCTGGCGATACGGTGATATCGACCCTGGCCGCCGCCATCGCTGCCGGTGAAGAGCTGCCCCATGCGGTCGGCCTGGCAAATCTTGCCGCCGGCATCGTGGTCGGCAAGCTGGGTACCGCTGCCATCAGCGCCCCCGAACTGCGCCGCGCGATCCAGCGCGAAGAGGGTTCCGAGCGTGGCGTGCTGAGCCTCGACCAGTTGCTGCTGGCCATCGACGATGCCCGCGCGCACAACGAGAAGATCGTCTTCACCAACGGCTGCTTCGACATCCTCCACGCCGGTCACGTGACCTACCTGGAACAGGCCCGCGCCCAGGGCGATCGCCTGATCGTCGCGGTCAACGACGATGCCTCGGTCAGCCGCCTTAAAGGTCCGGGCCGGCCGATCAACAGCGTTGACCGGCGCATGGCCGTGCTGGCAGGCCTCGGCGCTGTGGACTGGGTGATCAGCTTCCCTGAGGGCACCCCGGAAAACCTGCTGAGCCAGGTCAAGCCGGATGTGCTGGTCAAGGGTGGCGACTATGGCATCGACCAGGTGGTCGGCGCCGACATCGTCAAGGCCTACGGCGGTACCGTGAAAGTGCTGGGGCTGGTGGAAAACAGCTCGACCACTGCCATCGTCGAGAAGATCCGCAAGAACTGACGCATCGCGGGGCAAGTCGCCCCGCCCCCGGTTCTACTTGCGCAGCCCCCCACGCGCCATCTGCAACAACTCCCGCGCCCTGCCGGTCAGCCGCTTCAAGCTGCTGTCCGGTTTCGCGGGTGTCAGGCCCTGCTGCCTGACCCAATCCTTCCAGCGTATACGCTCATCCCTGACCAGCCAGCCTTCTTGCCGGGCGAAGCTTTCCGCCAGGTACAGGCCGCGGGTGCTGGCCGGTATAAGGCGATCCTTGCTCAGGGTATAGAGTTCGGCACGCGGCTGGCCGTCTTCCAGCGGCATCAGGTACAGATCGGGGCGCTTGCGGTTGAGTCGCGCGACCAGCTGGTCGCCTTCAAGGCGTTCGTCGACGTGGAACAAGCTCAGTGACTTGGCCTCGCGGGGTACTTGCAGGCACAGGTCGTAGATCAGTTGCAGCGAGGCGGTCGGCAAGTGCACATAAGCCCGTGGCCGTTCCAGTAACTGCAGGTTGGCGCAGCGCACCGGGCGTGCGGCGCCGGACTGCGGCGTCAGCACGAAGGGCAGGGCTTCGCGGTAGTGCAGCGCGTCAGCGTAGGGCGCCGGCAGCCAGGTATCGTTGAAGCGCCCGCCAAGCCAGCCTTCCGGAGTTTCCAGCAGGCATTCCTCGGCCACCTCCTGAATCGCCGTGTGCAGCGGCAGGTTCAGTTCCTGGGCGGGTACATAGCCTGAAATCAGTTTTAGTACGACATCGCCACGGTCCTGGCGGCGCTGGCGCACCAGCACCCAGTAATCACGATTTTGCCAGCGCAGGGTCAGGCGCACCGAGACGCCAAGGTTTGCCAGTTCGACAGCGAAGCGCTGGCCGTCGGCGATCTGGATCGGCTTGCGTCGTTGCAGGGTCTGGGCGAAGTTCAGCGGCATGCCGATGCTCTGATAGACCAGCCCTTCGGGGCTGGCCTCAACGTGCAGCGGCAATGTCTTGAAGTTGCTCGGGTTCTTGCGGATCAGCGTTCGCGGCATGTCGGCTCCGTCTTGCGTTGGGGTCGGCCGCGGCGGCGGCGTGAGGGTCAGCGGCGCAGCACTTTGGCAACGGTTGCCACGTTATGGGCCAGGTGCAGCGGATTGATGGTGCCGACAATAGCACTGCTGACGCCGGGGTGGGCGAACAGCAGTTCGAAGCTGGCACGTACCGGGTCGACCCCCGGGCTCAGGCACACATGACCGCTGGCCAGGGCCTTTTTCACCAGGATCGCCTTGCCGTGGTCGGCGGCGTAATCAATCACCGGCCGTTCGGCGTGTTCGTTCAGATTGTAGGTGACCATGGCGCAATCGCCGCGTTCGAGCGCCTTGAGACCGCCCGCTGCGGTTTTGCCGGACAACCCGAAGCCGCGGATCTTGCCTTCCTGCTTGAGCGCTTCGAGGGTCTGGTAGACCTCCTCGTGCTCGAGGATATGGAGGTCGTTGCCGTCGGAGTGCACCAGCGCCAGGTCGATGCAGTCGGTTTCCAGGCGCTTGAGACTGCGCTCGATTGAAAAACGCGTGTGCACTGCGCTGAAATCGAAACGCGACTGGCCGTCTTCGAACTCTTCGCCGACCTTGCTGACGATCACCCACTGGTCGCGCTGGCCGCGCAACAGCGGGCCGAGGCGTTCTTCGCTGCGGCCATAGGCGGGTGCGGTATCGATCAGGTTGATGCCCAGCTCGCGAGCCTGGGCCAGCAGCATCCGCGCTTCGTTGTCGTCAGGAATGGTGAAGCCGCTGGGGTATTTGACGCCCTGGTCGCGGCCAAGCTTGACCGTGCCCAGGCCGAGGGGCGAAACCGTCAGGCCGGTGCTGCCCAGGGGCCGATGCAGGTCGTGCAGGGTGGGCAGGCTCATGGCAGCAGTTGCTCCCACACCGGCAAAGCCATGGGCGGCCGGGGCAGATCAGGCAGGGCGGACTGGCCGGCCGGCTTGATACCGTCGCGCTCAAGGTTGGCCAGCACCCGGTCGCTGAAGTCCGGTGCCAGGGCCAGTTTGGTCGGCCAGCCCACCAGCAGGCGTTGCTGCTCGGCGAGGAAGGCGTTGTCGGGGCGCACCAGGCCCGATTGCGCAGGCTCGGCGCGGTCGATGCGCACGGTGGCCCAGCGCACCTGGCTGAGGTCGATCCAGGGCAGCAGGTTGCCGACTTCTTTTTTCGCCGCTGCGATTTGCGCTTCAGGCTCGCGGGCTACGCCGTCGGCCTCGGCCAGGTCGCCGCCCAGGTACCAGACCCATTGGCCGTCAGCGGCCGGGTGGCTGGTGACGGTGATGCGCGGCTTCGGCCCGCCGCCCAGGCAATGGGCGTACAGCGGCTTGAGGCTGGCGCCCTTGGCCATGACCATGTGCAGCGGCCGGCGCTGCATGGCAGGCTGGCTCAGGCCCAGGGCTTCGAGCAAGGCGGCGTTGCCGGCACCGGCGCTGAGCACCACGCGCTGGGCGCGGATTTCGCGGCCATCGACGCGCAGGCCGGCCAGTTCGCCATTGTCGTTGAGCGGTTCGATGGTTTGTGCAGCCAGCAGGCTGTCACCGGCCAGTTCCGCGAGCTTGTTGAGCAGGCTCGGTACGTCGACGACCAGTTCGGCCAGACGATAGACCTTGCCCTTGAAGGCACGGTCCTGCAGGGCAGGTGGCAACTGCTCGCCCTTGACCTGGTCAACCCGGCCGCGCACGGCCTTGCTGGCGAAGAAACTGGTGAGGTTGCCGGCCAGGGTGCCGGGCGACCACAGATAATGGGCTTCGGACAGCAGGCGTACGCCGGACAGGTCGAGCTCGCCATTGCCGGCCAGGGCCTCGCGCCAGCGCCGGGGCATGTCGGCGATGGCTTCCGAGGCGCCGGTCAGGGCACCGTGCAGGGCGTATTTGGCGCCGCCGTGGATGATCCCCTGGGATTTGAGGGTCTGCTCGCCACCGAGGCTGGCGCGTTCCACCAGCACCGTCGAATAGCCGAGCCGGCGCAGGCGGGCATTGAGCCAGAGGCCTGCGACCCCGGCGCCGACGATCAGCACATCGGTGGAAATTACGGTTGGCATGCATGAACCTCACAAGCTTGGACAGACGCCCAGTATACAGCCTGTGAGCCATTGCACCTGTTGCCGATCAATGCCCCGCGGTTTTCGAGAAGACCTGGATCACCACCACGCCGCCGACGATCATGGCCATGCCGAGCATTGCCGGCAGGTCCAGCTTCTGCCCGTAGATCACCAGCGCGGCGATGCTGATCAGGACGATGCCCAGGCCCGACCAGATGGCGTAGGCGATGCCCACCGGAATACTGCGCACCACCAGGGTCAGCATCCAGAACGCCACGGCATAGCCACAGACCATCAGCAGCAGCGGCAGGGGCGTGCTCAGGCCCTTGACGGCTTTCATCGAGGCGGTGGCGATGACTTCGGCGCAGATGGCGATAGCCAGGTAGGTGTAGGCATTCATGACGGTGATCCTCTGTTCTGGCTGGGCATTCTAGAGCAAGCCTGAATGGGGTAAAGTCATTACCTATCTTTTCTGGAGATAGGTTGATGGCCGAGCAGTGGAATCTGGAGCAGTTGCGCATGTTCGTGCGAGTCGCCGAACTGCGTTCGTTCTCGGCAGTGGCCCGTGAGCAGCGCAAGGCACAATCGGCGGTAAGTAACGGCATCGCCTTGCTTGAGGCCGACCTGGGTGTGACCCTGTTCGAGCGTAGCAGCGGCCGCCAGCCACGCCTGAGCGAAGCCGGCGCGACCTTGCTGGAAGATGCCCGCGAACTGCTGCGCCAGTGCGAGCGCCTGGATGGCCGGGCCCTGGCCCTGATGCGCGGGCAAGAGGCGCAATTGCGGGTGGCCCAGGACGAGGCGATGCCTTATCAGCCGGTGATCGACAGCCTCGATGAGCTGGCCCGGCAGTTCCCCTTGCTCGAAGTGCAGATGGCCAGCGGTGCCCAGGGCGATGTAGCGCGCAAGCTGATCGAGCGCCGCGCCGATCTTGGCCTGCTGTTCCACCATGACCAGATGCCGGTATCCCTCGAGCGCCGTGCGGTGGGGCGGATCGAGATGGTCACTGCCTGCGCCGTGGATCATCCCTTGACCCGCCTTGAGCGCGTAAGCCGTCAGGACCTTGCCCGCCACCGCCAGTTGCTGATCACCCCGCAAGAAAGCGGCTACCCCGGTGGCGAGCCGATCAGCCCACAGATATGGCGCGCCGACAGCTTCTACGCCATGGCCGAGTTGCTGATGCGTGGCCTGGGCTGGGCCTGGCTGCCGCGGCATGTGGTGCAGTACCCGACCTATCAGGCGCAGATGGTCGAGCTTGCCAGTGAATGGACGCCGCCGGCACTGGTGGTCGAGCTGGTGTGGCGCCGTGACGAGCCGCTGGGCCCTGCCGCGCAGTGGTTGGCCGAACGCTTCGCAGTGCACTTGCGCGCCATTGGCTAGTACACTTCGGCGCCATGAACAGAACCCTCTATACCTTGCTGTTTCACCTGGGCCTGCCGCTGGTTGCGCTGCGCCTGTTCCTGCGTTCGCGCAAGGCGCCGGCCTATGGGCAGCGCATCGCTGAGCGTTTCGCTTTTAAACTGCCGGCCATGGCCAGGGGCGGCATCTGGGTGCACGCGGTGTCGGTGGGCGAGAGCATCGCCGCCGCGCCGATGATTCGCGCCTTGCTGCAGGCTTATCCACAGCTGCCGATCACCATCACCTGCATGACCCCGACCGGTTCCGAGCGGGTGCGGGCGATGTTCGCCGACGAGCCGCGGATCCAGCACTGCTACCTGCCCTACGACTTGCCCTGGGCCGCCGGACGCTTTCTCGATCATGTGCAGCCCAGGCTTGCGGTGATCATGGAAACCGAGCTGTGGCCCAACCACATTCACCAGTGCGCCAAGCGCGGTATTCCGGTGGCCCTGGCCAATGCGCGGCTGTCCGAGCGTTCGGCCCGGGGTTATGCGCGTTTTGCTGGCCTGACCCGGCCGATGCTGGCCGAGATGAGCCTGATCGCGGTGCAGACCGAAACCGAAGCCCAGCGCTTTCGCCAGCTGGGCGCGCGCCCGCAATGCGTGCAGGTAACCGGCTCGATCAAGTTCGACCTGAGCATTGACGAGCAACTGTTGCCGCGCGCCCGTGCACTGCGCGAGCAATGGCAGGCCGGCCAGCGGCCGGTATGGATTGCGGCCAGTACTCATGAAGGCGAGGACGAGATCATCCTCGCTGCCCACCGGCAGCTGCGCGAGCATCATGCCGACGCCTTGCTGATCCTGGTGCCGCGTCACCCGGAGCGCTTCAACAGCGTGTTCGAGTTGTGCCGCGGGCAATTGCCGACCGTGCGCCGTTCCGCTGGCGAAGCGGTAGCGGCTGATACCGCAGTGCTGCTTGGCGACACCATGGGCGAGTTGCTGTTTCTCTACGCCCTGGCCGATATCGCCTTTGTAGGCGGCAGCCTGGTGGCCAATGGCGGGCACAACCTGCTGGAGCCGGCGGCGTTGGCGCTGCCGGTACTCAGTGGCCCGCACCTGTTCAACTTCCTCGAAATTGCGGCAATGTTGCGCGAGGCCGGTGCCTTGCAGGAAGTCGATGATGCCCAGGGGCTGGCGGCCGAAGTACGGCGCTTGATCGAGCTGCCCCGTGATGCGCAACGCATGGGGGCGGCGGGGCTGGCGGTGATGAAGGCCAACCAGGGGGCGTTGCAGCGCTTGCTTGAAGGGTTGGGGCGGTTGCTCTGACGTCATCGCGGGTCAAGTCGAGGCGTCGCACCGCCGCTCCCACAGTAGGAGCGGGCTTGACCCGCGATGCTTTTCAGGGCCGGGCTTCGAAGTTGGCCTTGGCTGCTGCTGCCAGGTCTGGCGGCAGGAAGTCCTTGTCCGGATTGTAGTCCGGTTTCAGGTAACGGCTCAGGTCGCTCAGGTCCTGCGGGCTCAAGGTGCCCGCGGCTTGCTTCAGGCGCAGGTTGTCGAGGATGTAGTCGTAGCGGGTGTTGTTGTAGTCACGCACAGAGGTGTACAGCTGGCGCTGGGCATCGAGCACGTCGACGATGTTGCGGGTACCGACCTGGTAGCCGATTTCAGTGGCTTCCAGGGCGCTCTGGTTGGAGATGATCGACTGCTTGCGCGCTTGCACCTGCTCGACGTCGGTGTTCACCGCGCGGTGCAGGTTGCGGGTGTTTTCCACCACCTGGCGGCGCAGGCTCTCGCGCTGCTGCTCGCTCTGGCTCAAGCGCTGGTAGGCCTCGCGCACCTGCGAGCTGGTCAGGCCGCCGCTGTAGATTGGAATGTTCAACTGCAGGCCGATGCTGGTCTGCTCGACATCGCCGCTGTAGTTCTGCCCGGTGAGGTTGGGGTTGGAGAAGCCCAGGCTGTCGTTGTCGCCCTTCTGGTAGCGCGCTACCGCATCGACGGTCGGCGCGTGGCCGGCCTTGCGCTGGCGCAGGGTTTCTTCGGCGGCGCTCACCGCGTAGTTGGTGGCCAGCAGGTTGAGGTTCTGCTTGCCGGCAGTCTCGACCCAGGCCTTGGCGTCGTTTGGTACTGGCAGTTGCACCGGCAAGGTGTGGACGATGCCCTGCACCGAGTTGTAGTCGCGGTTGGTCAGGGTGATCAGCGTCTCGAAGGCGTCATCGACCTGGCGTTGGGCAACAATGCGGTTGGCCCGGGCGGTGTCGTAGCTGGCTTGGGACTGCAGCACGTCGGTCTTGTCCGAGAGGCCGACGTCAAAGCGCTCGTTGGACTGGTCGAGCTGGCGCTTGAACGCTGCTTCCTCGGCCTTGGTCGAGGCCAGGGTGTCCTGGGCGCGCAGCACGGCGAAATAGTTTTCGGCGCTTTGCAGGATCAGGTTCTGTTCGGTGGCCGACAGCTCCAGTGCCGCCTGCTCGTTGACCGCTTCGGCTGCCTGCAACTGGAACCAGCGATCAGCACGAAAGACCGGCTGTGCCAGGGTCGCGGACCAGGAGTTGCCGCTGCGGTTGGCGGTGATCGAGGGGCTGTCGATCTTGGTGCGGTTGTTCATCATTTCGGCGCCGGCCGAAAGGTTCGGCAGCAGGCCGGCGCGGGCCTGGGGCACCACTTCCTTCTGGGCGCCGTAGTTGGCGCGGGCGGCCGCCAGGTCGGCGTTATTGTTCACGGCTTCCTGATAGACACTGACCAGGTCGGTTTTCGCCGACAGGGGCACGTCCGCTGCCCAGGCCATTCCGTTGGTAGCACAAGACACGGCTAGGGCCAGTGAAAGTTTGCGCAGCATAGGGCAATCCTTGAACGGTGAGAATTTCTGAACTGGTGAGTGTAGTTGCGCAGGCATTTTGCAACAATCCGCTATTTGCGCCATTTATCGTGTCCGTGTCCAGGTGCTTGGCTTTGTAGGTCACTCCAGCTTAGACTGGCCGCGTTCTTGTCGGGGTGCCTTGCGTTGAGGCTGAGATCGGATAATCCGGATCCCGTTGAACCTGATCAGGTTAGCGCCTGCGTAGGGAACAAGATTTCTCGCTTTCCCGGCGAGTCTCTTGTGCCAGGTCCGGGAATGTCGAGTCAGCCACCACAGCTGCAGGCATCACCGCGCATTTGGCACAGCACCACCCATGGTGCGTCCGTGCCTTTCAGGTTCTCCCCGACATTCCACTGCTAGGAAGCCGTCTGGAGAGCCTGTGATGAGTAAACAAGAAAAATATACCAATCTGAGTGAATCGGCCCGGGTCGATCAACAATCCGTACAGCCATTCACCCGCTCGCGCAAAATCTATGTCGAAGGCTCGCGCCCGAACATCCGCGTGCCCATGCGTGAAATCAGCCTCGACGACACCCCGACCGACTTCGGCGGCGAAGCCAACGCCCCGGTGCTGGTCTATGACACTTCCGGCCCCTACACCGACCCCAACGTCATCATCGACGTGCGCAAGGGCCTGGGCGATGTACGCTCGGCCTGGATCGACGCCCGTGGCGATACCGAGCGCCTGGCTGGCCTGTCGTCGGACTTCGGCCAGCAACGCCTGGCCGATGCCGAGCTGACCAAGCTGCGTTTTGCCCACGTGCGCAACCCGCGCCGGGCCAAGGCCGGCGCCAACGTCAGCCAGATGCACTACGCCCGCCAGGGCATCATCACCGCCGAGATGGAATATGTCGCCATCCGCGAAAACATGAAGCTGCAAGAAGCCCGTGCCGCCGGCCTGCTTGACCAACAGCATGCCGGGCACAGCTTCGGCGCGAGCATCCCGAAAGAAATCACCGCTGAATTTGTCCGCGAAGAAATCGCCCGCGGCCGCGCAATCATTCCGGCCAACATCAACCACGTGGAGCTGGAGCCGATGATCATCGGCCGCAACTTCCTGGTGAAGATCAACGGCAACATCGGTAACAGCGCCCTGGGCTCGTCCATCGAAGAAGAAGTGGCCAAGCTGACCTGGGGCATCCGCTGGGGTTCGGATACGGTGATGGACCTGTCCACCGGCAAACACATCCACGAAACCCGCGAGTGGATCATCCGCAACTCGCCGGTGCCAATCGGTACCGTGCCGATCTACCAGGCTCTGGAGAAGGTCAACGGCGTAGCCGAAGACCTGACCTGGGAGCTGTTTCGCGACACCCTGATCGAACAGGCCGAGCAGGGCGTGGATTACTTCACCATCCACGCCGGCGTGCTGCTGCGCTATGTGCCGCTGACCGCCAAGCGCGTCACCGGCATCGTCAGCCGCGGTGGCTCAATCATGGCCAAGTGGTGCCTGGCGCACCACAAAGAGAACTTCCTCTACACCCACTTCGACGAAATCTGTCAAATCATGAAGGCTTACGACGTCAGCTTCTCGCTCGGCGATGGCCTGCGTCCGGGCTCGATTGCCGATGCCAACGACGAAGCGCAGTTCGGCGAGCTGGAAACCCTCGGCGAGCTGACCAAGATCGCCTGGAAGCATGACGTCCAGTGCATGATCGAAGGCCCGGGCCATGTGCCGATGCAACTGATCAAGGAGAACATGGACAAGCAGCTCGAATGCTGCGACGAAGCGCCGTTCTACACCCTTGGCCCGCTGACCACCGACATTGCCCCGGGTTACGACCACATCACTTCCGGTATCGGTGCGGCGATGATCGGCTGGTTCGGTTGCGCCATGCTCTGCTACGTGACGCCCAAGGAACATCTGGGCCTGCCGAACAAGGATGACGTCAAGACCGGCATCATCACCTACAAGATCGCCGCCCATGCCGCCGACCTTGCCAAAGGCCATCCGGGCGCGCAGATCCGTGACAACGCGCTGTCCAAGGCGCGCTTCGAGTTCCGCTGGGAAGACCAGTTCAACCTCGGCCTAGACCCGGACACCGCGCGCAGCTTCCATGACGAAACCCTGCCCAAGGATTCAGCCAAGGTCGCGCACTTCTGCTCGATGTGCGGGCCGAAGTTCTGCTCGATGAAGATCACCCAGGAAGTGCGTGAGTACGCCGCCAACCAACGCATCGAAGCAGTGGACGTGGCGCTCGAGGATGGCATGCGCGAGCAGGCCGAGCGGTTCCGCCAGGAAGGCAGCCAGCTGTACAAAAAAGTCTGACCGGGCTGTCCAGGCGGTGTGCTGGCGCGCACCGCATCGCCGGCAAGGCCGGCTCCCACAGGGGCCCTGCATTCAGGCTTTTGTGGGAGCTGGCCTTGCCGGCGATAGGGCCCGAAGAACAATAATTTCCTCCCTGTCGAGATCCCCTTTGTGAGTACACCCAGCCAGTTTTCCCCCGATCACCCGGTCAGCGCCGAGCAACGCGTGCTCAGCGGCCGCGACCTCTGTTCCTTGTGGTTTTCCCTCGGCATCGGCCTGATGGTGCTGCAGACCGGCGCCTTGCTCGGCCCCGGCCTGGGCTTGGCCAATGCGGTGCTGGCGATCATCGTCGGCACCAGCGTCGGCGTGCTGCTGCTCGCCGCGGTCGCGGTCATCGGCAGTGACACCGGCCTGTCGTCGATGGCCGCCCTGCGCCGCAGCCTGGGCCGCAACGGCGCGCGCCTGCCGGCGATGCTCAACCTGCTGCAACTGATCGGCTGGGGCTCGTTCGAAATCATCGTCATGCGCGATGCCGCCAGCCTGCTCGGCGAGCGTGCCTTCGGCGAAGGCAGCGTGCTGACCAGTCCGTTGCTGTGGACCTTGTGCTTCGGCGCGTTGGCCACCTTGCTGGCGGTCAGCGGGCCGTTGACCTTCGTGCGCAATATTTTGCGCAAGTGGGGGATCTGGCTGCTGATCGGCGCCTGCCTGTGGCTGACCTGGAACCTGTTTGCCAAGGCCGACCTGGCCGCGCTGTGGGCGCGCGCCGGTGATGGTTCGATGCCGCTGGCGATTGGCATAGATATCGCCATTGCCATGCCGCTGTCGTGGCTGCCATTGATTGCCGACTACTCACGCTTCAGCCAGCGCGCCAGCCGGGTGTTTGCCGGTACTGCGCTGGGCTATTTCATCGGTAACGTGTGGATGATGAGCCTGGGCGTGGCCTACACCCTGGCGTTCGCTCCGGCGGGCGAGGTCAATACCTTGCTGCTGGCCCTGGCTGGCGCCGGCCTGGGTATTCCGTTGTTGCTGATCCTGCTCGACGAGTCGGAAAAGGCCTTTGCCGACATTCACTCGGCGGCGGTCTCCACAGGTTTTCTGCTGCGTTTGAAGGTCGAACACCTGGCCCTGGCCATCGGCGTGCTGTGCACCCTGATCGCCAGCTTCGCGCCGCTGGCGCAGTACCAGAACTTCCTGCTGCTGATCGGCTCGGTGTTCGCGCCGCTGTTCGGCGTGGTGCTGGTCGATCACTTCATCGTCCGCCGTCGGCGCAGTGACTCAAGCCCGATCCACAGCCTGCACTGGCCGGCATTGCTGGCCTGGGCGATTGGCGTGGCTGCTTACCACTTGCTGGCGCACTACGCGCCGAACGTCGGCTCGACCCTGCCGGCCTTGCTGCTGGCAGGGTTGGTTTACTGGAGCGCCGCGCCGGCGGTCAGCCGCGACCGGGAAACAACTCCGGCTTGATCACGCCGTTCAGGCGCGGGTAAGGGATTTTCAGCTCGATGTGGCCCATGGAGTACGGGGCGATGGCATAAACCTCGTACTTCAACACCACCGCGCCGTAGGTCAGGGCGATGTGCGGGGTCTGGCGGAACGGCCAGGTCTTGACGAACTCGGCGTCCTTGTCCATGCCGGTGCTGATCAGCCAGCCTTTGTGGGCTTCCTCGGCAGTCTTCCAGAATGTCGCTTCCTGGCCCGGCACCAGCATGTCCTGCAGGGTCAGTACCTTGTCCTGTTGGCGCGAATAGTTGATGAAGCCGCGCCCGGGCATGCCGTGGGCACCGCCGGTGTCCAGGTAGCTGGACAGTTCGATGATCACCAGTCCGTCATGCTGCTCGCGTACCTTGGCTTGCAGGTAGCTGCTGTTGCGGCTTTGCGCGCTGGCCATGAACTGATCTTCATAGGCTTTCAGCGAGCTCGGCAGGGCGCTGCGCTCGTTGTCCTGGGTCAGTTGCAGCAGGCGCTTTTCGACAATTGCGTCCAGCTTGGGATTGGCCGGGAAGTGGATGGTATCGATGTTGACCAGCGGGCAATCGGCATTGCTGCAACCGGGCTTGATATGTTCCCAACGGTCGCGCTTGACCTCCAGCGGCGTGCGCATGTTGGGCTGGAACAGGCTCTGACAAGCGCCCAGGGCCAGGGCCAGCACGGCCACGGAAGTCAGTTTCACAAGCGTCATGATGATCCTTGTAAGGCAAAGGTGATCGGACTTGGACCGTCGGCAAGGCCTTCAGTTCGCCACTAAGCTGAATAGACCAGCGGGGTGCCTATCCTCGCAGCCTGGACGGTATCTTTAAAGAGGTGAAACACGGCGGTGCGCAGGTTAGGATGGCGCGATGCGGTAAATGAGGTAATGAGGATTCCCATGTCAGACACGTTCAACAACGCTGTGCCCAGCCAGGTCGAGATCGTCGATCGGGCCACTTGCTACAAGGGCTTCTACCGCCTCGACAAGGTGCGCCTGCGCCACGAGCTGTTTGCCGGAGGCATGGGCCGCGAGATCAGCCGCGAGCTGTTCGTGCGCCACGATGCGGTGTGCGTGCTGCCTTACGATGCCCAGCGCGACGAAGTGGTGCTGATCGAGCAGTTCCGCGTCGGTGCCATTGGCAAGGTCGACAACCCCTGGCTGATCGAGCTGGTCGCCGGTCTGATCGACAAGGACGAACAACCGGAAGAAGTTGCACACCGTGAGGCCGAGGAGGAAGCTGGGCTTGTGTTCAGTACGCTGTGGCCGATGACCCGGTATTTCCCGTCACCGGGCGGCAGCGACGAGTTTGTGCATCTTTATCTGGGCCGTTGCAGTAGCGTTGGGGCCGGTGGCCTGCACGGGCTGGAAGAAGAGGGCGAGGATATTCGCGTCAGGGTCTGGGCGTTCGAAGATGCGCTGCAGGCCGTGCGCGACGGCAAAATTGCCAACGCGGCAACCATCATTGCCTTGCAATGGCTGGCCTTGAACCGCGCTGAAGTCAGGGGGCTATGGTCGTGAATCTGCTGCGCGAGCGCTACCGGGTCGATCTGGTCGGGTTGCAGGCTGCCTGCGAGGCCAACTATGCGCGCTTGATGCGCCTGTTGCCCGACATGCGCAGCACCCAGAGCTCGCGCCGGATCGGCATGACCCAGGGCGACCAGATGCTTGGCGTCCTGGTCCTTGATGTAGTGCTCGCCTGTCCCTACACCACCACCTTGCGCGTGCGCCAGGAGCACAGCCTGCCGTGGTTGCCGGTGCCGCAGCTGGAGGTGCAGGTCTACCACGACGCGCGCATGGCCGAGGTGGTCAGCGCCGAGCATGCCCGGCGTTTTCGCAGTATCTATCCGTACCCCAATGCGGCCATGCACCAGCCGGACGAAAAAGCCCAGCTCAATCTGTTCCTTGGCGAATGGCTGAGCCATTGCCTGGCCTGTGGTCACGAACTGGCTGTCGTTCGCTGAAATGTGATGGCGGTCGTTTTCGAGTATTTGCTCAACGCCCGCCAGCGGCCATAATCGCGCTGAATCCGTCCAAGGAGCCGGCCCTTGCCGCAACCATCGATCCCCCTTAGCGACGCGCCGGTGTACCTGGTGCAACTGACCGACAGTCATCTGTTTGCCGACGCGCAAGGCACGCTGCTGGGCATGAACACCCGCGACAGCCTGCAGCGGGTGATCGAACGGGTGCGCGATGAGCAGCCGCGGATCGACCTGCTGCTGGCCACCGGCGATTTGTCCCAGGATGGCTCGGTCGAGTCCTACCGCTGTTTTCGTGACCTGACCGCGAGCCTTGGGGCCCCCGCGCGCTGGCTCGCCGGCAACCATGACGAGCCGTTGCCAATGGAACAGGCGGCGCAGGGCACTGATTTGCTTGATCCGCGGGTGGATATCGGCAATTGGCGAATCCTCATGCTCAACTCGGCGGTGGCCGGTTCGGTGCCGGGGTTGCTCGATGATGGTCAGCTCAGTTTGCTCGAGCAAGCACTGAGCGACGCGCCCGAACGCCATCACCTGATCTGCTTTCATCACCAGCCGGTGCCTATCGATTGCGCCTGGATGGCGCCGATCGGCTTGCGCAACGCCGACGCACTGTTTGCTGTGCTGCAAGGTTATCCACAGGTGCGGGCCTTGCTCTGGGGTCATATTCACCAGGAGTGGGACCAGGTTCGCGATGGCGTGCGGCTATTGGCCTCACCCTCGACCTGCATCCAGTTCGAGCCAGGCAGCGAAGACTTCAAGGTCGGTGAGCAGGCCCCCGGCTACCGCTGGCTGCGCCTGCAGGCGGACGGCTCGATTGACACCGGCGTGTCGCGGGTCAGCGACTTCGAATTCACCGTCGACTACGAAGGCGACGGCTATTAAGTGTTGCCAAATCGCTGAAACTGCTGCATCTGCCGTCGAACAGGCTAAAATGCGCGCTTTCCTGCCTGGCGATCCAGGCGTTCAAGGCGCATCGGGGGCGGCATGTCGGGTTCGATTCTCTATATTCACGGGTTCAACAGCGCGCCGTCGTCGAAAAAGGCCAGCCAGCTGGTAGCGGTCATGGCCCAACTGGGGTTGGGCGAGCGCTTGCGGGTGCCGGCCCTGCATCATCACCCGCGCCAGGCCATTGCCCAGCTTGAGGCGGCGATTGCCGAGCTCGAATCGCCATTACTGGTCGGCAGCTCGCTCGGCGGCTACTATGCCACCCATCTGGCCGAGCGCCACGGGCTCAAGGCCTTGCTGGTCAACCCGGCGGTCAACCCGCACCGGCTGTTCGACGGCTACCTCGGGCCGCAGCAGAACCTCTACACCGGCGAAACCTGGGAACTGACCCTGGACCACGTACAGGCCCTGGCCGAGCTGGAAGTGCCGGCGCCGACCGATGCCGGGCGCTTTCAAGTGTGGCTGCAAACCGCCGATGAAACCCTGGACTATCGCCAGGCCGAGCAGTTCTACCGTGCCTGCGCACTGCGCATCCAGGCCGGTGGCGATCACAGTTTCCAGGGCTTTGCCGAACGCCTGCCAGCCCTGCTGAGCTTTGCCGGCATTGCCCCGCAGCAGTATCAAGCACTCGATTTTTCTGTATTTTGATAACCTATTTTCACCCACGACTGACGACGAGAACCCATGGCCATTCCCAGCGCTAGTGCCTATAACGCAGACGCCATCGAAGTCCTCTCCGGCCTTGACCCGGTGCGCAAGCGCCCGGGCATGTACACCGATACCAGCCGGCCGAACCACCTGGCCCAGGAAGTGATCGACAACAGTGTCGACGAAGCCCTGGCCGGGCACGCCAAGTCGGTGCAGGTGATCCTCCACGCCGACCATTCTCTGGAAGTGTCCGACGATGGCCGCGGTATGCCGGTGGACATCCACCCCGAAGAGGGCGTTTCCGGGGTCGAGCTGATCCTCACCAAGCTGCACGCTGGCGGCAAGTTCTCGAACAAGAACTACCAGTTCTCCGGCGGCCTGCACGGGGTGGGTATTTCGGTGGTCAACGCCTTGTCCAGCCAGGTGCGGGTCAAGGTCAAGCGCGACGGCAACGAGTACCAGATGACCTTCGCCGATGGCTACAAGGCCACCGAGCTTGAAGTGGTTGGCAGCGTTGGCAAGCGCAACACCGGCACCAGCGTGTACTTCGCCCCGGATCCCAAGTACTTCGATTCGCCGAAATTCTCCATCAGCCGCCTCAAGCACGTGCTCAAGGCCAAGGCCGTGCTGTGCCCTGGGCTGCTGGTCAGCTTCGAAGACAAAGGCACCGGCGAGAAGGTCGAGTGGCACTACGAAGACGGCCTGCGTTCCTACCTGGTCGACTCGGTCAGCGACTTCCTGCGCCTGCCCGACGAGCCGTTCTGCGGCAGCCTGGCCGGTAACAAGGAGGCGGTCGACTGGGCCTTGCTGTGGCTGCCCGAAGGCGGCGACAGCGTCCAGGAAAGCTACGTCAACCTGATCCCCACGGCCCAGGGCGGTACCCACGTCAACGGCCTGCGCCAGGGCCTGCTTGATGCCATGCGCGAGTTCTGCGAGTTCCGCAACCTGTTGCCGCGCGGCGTCAAGCTGGCGCCGGAAGACGTCTGGGAGCGCATCAGCTTTGTGCTCTCGATGAAAATGCAGGAGCCGCAGTTCTCCGGGCAGACCAAAGAGCGCCTGTCCTCGCGCGAGGCTGCCGCGTTCGTCTCCGGCGTGGTCAAGGATGCCTTCAGCCTGTGGCTCAACGCTCACCCGGAGGTGGGCATGCAACTGGCGGAGCTGGCGATCAACAACGCCGGCCGGCGCCTGAAGGCGAGCAAGAAGGTCGAGCGCAAGCGCGTCACCCAGGGCCCGGCACTGCCGGGCAAGCTGGCCGACTGCGCTGGCCAGGACCCGATGCGTGCCGAGCTGTTCCTGGTCGAGGGTGACTCGGCCGGCGGTTCGGCCAAGCAGGCGCGGGACAAGGAATTCCAGGCCATCCTGCCGCTGCGCGGCAAGATCCTCAACACCTGGGAAGTCGATGGCGGCGAAGTGCTCGCCAGCCAGGAAGTGCACAACATTGCCGTGGCCATCGGCGTCGATCCCGGCGCTGCCGACATGAGCCAGTTGCGCTACGGCAAAATCTGCATCCTCGCCGACGCCGACTCCGACGGCCTGCACATCGCCACCTTGCTCTGCGCGCTGTTCGTCCAGCACTTCCGCCCGCTGGTCGAAGCCGGCCACGTCTATGTGGCCATGCCGCCGCTGTACCGCATCGACCTGGGCAAGGAAATCTACTACGCCCTGGACGAAGCCGAACGCGACGGCATCCTCGACCGCCTGGTCGCCGAGAAAAAGCGCGGCAAGCCGCAGGTCACCCGATTCAAAGGCCTGGGCGAGATGAACCCGCCGCAGCTGCGTGAAACCACCATGGACCCGAACACCCGGCGCCTGGTCCAGCTGACCCTGGACGACCTGGACGGCACCCGCGAAATCATGGACATGCTGCTGGCCAAGAAGCGCGCCGGCGATCGCAAGAGCTGGCTGGAATCCAAAGGCAACCTGGCCGAGGTCCTGGCTTGATACGTCTGGCCCTGACTGCAGCGCTGGCGCTATTGACGCTTCCTGCACTGGCAGCGCCGTGGCCCGAACTCAAGCTGCTCGCCGAGCACCCGGTCGAAGGCATGCGCGGCGGCAATCTGTCTGGCCTGAGCGAGTGCCGCGGTGGCCTGTGGGCGGTTTCAGACCGTGACGACGAGCTGCTCTACCGCCTGGATACCTCGGCCTCTGTCTGGCAAGCCGAAGCGGTGCACATGGACGTACCGCCGGTACCGGACAGCGGCTTGCCCTGGGGCTTGCGCTCGCGTACCTGGGCCGCTTCGCAGGTGCGTGGCGGCGAACTGGATTTCGAAGGCATCAGTTGCGATGCCGCCGGCAACCATTACCTGGTCAGTGAAGCTCATGCGGCCGTGCTGCAGGTACCGGTGGAAGGTGCACCCAACTGGCTGAAGATCGACCCGAGCATGGTCCGCCAGGCGCGGGCCAGCGGCATGTTGCTGCATTTCAATGCACTGTTCGAAGGCCTGGCGGTAAGCCCGGCCGGCGACCGTATCTGGCTGGCAGCCGAGCGTGAGCGCCGTGGCCTGCTGCTGATCAACCGCCAGCAGACCACCTGGAACTGTGGCAACGGCTGCGTGCTGCTCAGCGAAGCCGGGGTCGAGATGCAGCCGCCGCAGATGGCCAAGCCACGCCCGGTGTCGCGTGACTTTGCCGACCTGGCTCTGTTCAACGACAAGCTTTTTACCCTGGAGCGCAACGCCTACCGCATCTGTCGGCGCGATTCGCAGACGGCCAAGGTCGAGCGCTGCTGGTCCTTCGCCGCCGATGCCCTGGCCGAACCTCGACGCTATTCGCAGCCATTTGGCCTGGCCGAGGCGCTGGTGATCGATGACAAGGGCGCCTGGGTCGGCCTGGACAACAACGGCGCGACCCGCCAGGACGGCGAATCGCGACCGATCGTCTGGCGCTTTGCCGCGCCTGCCGGTGGCTGGAGTGCCAAGTCGTGAGCCAGCTGCCGGGCAAGCGGGCAGGCCGGGTACTGCTGATTCTGGCCTGGGCGGCCGGATTGTTCCTGGCTACGCGCTTTTTCGGCGAGTGGGAGCAGCGTCAGGCCAACCCTAATGCCGTGGTCACCTCGCAACATGGTGAGGGTTACATCGAAGTGCAACTGGCCGGTAATGGCCAGGGGCATTTCGTCGCCGATGGCCGGATCAACGGCCAGACGGTACATTTTCTGCTCGATACCGGGGCAACTGACGTGGCGATCCCCGAAGCCCTGGCCGGCAAGCTAGGCCTGGAGCGCGGCGCACCGGTGATGTTGAGCACCGCCAACGGGCGCACCCAGGGCTACCGCACGCGCCTGGACCAGTTGCAACTGGGCGATATCCTCCTGCGCAATGTGCGCGCGCTGGTGGTGCCGGGGCTGGATGGCGAACAGGTATTACTGGGCATGAGTGCCCTGAAACAACTCGAATTTACCCAGCGTGGCGGCACCTTGCTGCTGCGCCAGAACCTGAAATGATGAGGCCCGCATGAGCGACTCCCTTGATCTCAGCCTCGATGGCGTAGAGCGCCGGTCACTGGCTGACTTCACCGAACAGGCCTACCTCAATTACTCCATGTACGTGATCATGGACCGGGCCTTGCCGCATATCGGCGACGGCCTGAAGCCGGTGCAACGGCGCATCGTCTACGCCATGAGCGAACTGGGCCTGGACGCCGACTCCAAGCACAAGAAGTCGGCGCGTACTGTCGGTGACGTGCTCGGCAAGTTCCACCCCCATGGCGACTCGGCCTGCTATGAAGCCATGGTGCTGATGGCGCAGCCGTTCAGCTACCGCTACACCCTGGTCGATGGCCAGGGCAACTGGGGCGCGCCGGACGATCCGAAGTCCTTCGCCGCCATGCGTTACACCGAGGCGCGCCTGTCGCGTTACTCCGAAGTGCTGCTCAGCGAGCTGGGCCAGGGTACCGCGGACTGGGTGCCGAACTTCGACGGCACCCTCGACGAGCCTGCGGTACTGCCGGCCCGCCTGCCGAACATCCTGCTCAACGGCACCACTGGTATCGCCGTGGGCATGGCCACCGACGTGCCGCCGCACAACCTGCGTGAAGTCGCCTCGGCCTGCGTGCGCCTGCTCGATGAGCCCAAGGCCACGGTTGAGCAGCTCTGCGAGCATATCCAGGGCCCGGACTACCCGACCGAAGCCGAGATCATCACCCCGCGTGCCGAACTGCTGAAAATCTACGAAAGCGGCCGTGGATCGGTGCGCATGCGCGCGGTGTACCGCATCGAGGACGGCGATATCGTCGTTACCGCGCTGCCGCATCAGGTTTCCGGAGCCAAGGTGCTGGAGCAGATCGCCGCGCAGATGCAGGCCAAAAAGCTGCCGATGGTCGCCGACCTGCGCGACGAATCGGACCATGAGAACCCGTGCCGTATCGTCATCATCGCCCGCTCCAACCGGGTTGACCTCGACGAGCTGATGCAGCACCTGTTTGCCACCACCGACCTTGAGTCCAGCTACCGGGTCAACGTCAACATTATTGGCCTGGATGGCCGCCCGCAGCTGAAAAACCTGCGGGCGCTGCTGGTCGAATGGCTGGAATTCCGCGTGCAGACGGTGCGCCGCCGGCTGAAATTCCGCCTGGACAAGGTCGAGCGCCGCCTGCACCTGCTCGAAGGCCTGTTGGTGGCTTTCCTCAACCTGGATGAAGTGATCCACATCATTCGTACCGAGGACCAGCCTAAAGCTGCGCTGATTGCCCGTTTCGACCTCACCGAAACCCAGGCCGAATACATCCTCGAGACCCGCCTGCGCCAGTTGGCGCGCCTGGAAGAGATGAAGATCCGCAACGAGCAGGACGAGCTGGCCAAGGAACAAGCCAAGCTGATCGCCCTGCTGGGCAGCGAAACCAAGCTGCGCAAGCTGGTGCGTGCCGAACTGATCAAGGACGCCGAAACCTATGGCGACGACCGTCGTTCGCCAATCGTCGAGCGTGCCGAAGCCAAGGCCCTGTCGGAAAACGAGTTGATGCCGACCGAACCGGTCACCGTGGTGCTCTCGGAGAAGGGCTGGGTGCGCTGCGCCAAGGGCCACGATATCGACGCTACGGGCCTTTCCTATAAGGCCGGCGATGGCTTCAAGGCCGCCGCCGCGGGGCGTTCGAACCAGTTTGCCGTGTTGATCGACTCCACCGGCCGCAGCTACTCGCTGGCCGCCCATACCCTGCCATCGGCCCGTGGCCAGGGCGAGCCGCTGACCGGCCGTCTGACGCCGCCGCCAGGCGCGAGCTTCGACTGCGTGCTGTTGCCTGAAGATGACGCCCTGTATGTGATTGCTTCTGACGCCGGTTATGGCTTCGTGGTCAAGGGTGAAGACCTGCAGGCCAAGAACAAGGCTGGTAAAGCCTTGCTCAGCCTGCCGAACGGCGCCAAGGTCATCGCCCCCCGCCCGGTGGCAGATCGCGAGCATAACTGGCTGGCCGCGGTGACCACCGAAGGCCGCCTGCTGATATTCAAGGTCAGCGACCTGCCTCAGTTGGGGAAAGGCAAGGGCAACAAGATCATCGGCATCCCGGGGGATCGCGTGGCCTCGCGTGAAGAATTTGTCACTGATCTGGCGGTCATTCCCGACGGGGCGACCCTTGTATTGCAGGCCGGCAAGCGTACCCTGTCTCTGAAGGCCGACGACCTTGAACATTACAAGGGCGAACGCGGGCGCCGGGGCAACAAATTGCCCCGTGGCTTCCAGCGGGTTGACGCCCTGTTGGTCGAAATCCCCGGATAAGCCGGGTTAGATACCCTGAACGGGCATTTTCGTGCCCGTTCGCGGTTGAAACACTGGAGTCGAGCCGCTATTTCGCGGATGATAGGCCCCTTGCGGTACCAGCGTGGCTGTGTATCCGAACGAATCTATTTGAGTATCACTGCGGTTTGCCTTGTGGCGACCGCCTGGATGGGATGATGAAATTTCTGCGCCTTCCGTTGGTTCTGCTGTGTGGCGTGCTCGGACTGGCTGGTTGCAGCATGCACCAACCGGTATCCCTGTATCAGCTCGACAGCGGTGAGCCTGGCCAACCCAAGCAAAGCGCGGGCATGGCAGTGGTGCTCGGCCCTGTGTCGATTGCCGACTACCTGCAACGCGAGACCCTGCTGCAACGCCAGGCCGATGGCAGCCTGACTGCAGCCACCGATGGCCGCTGGGCCGGTAGCCTGTCGGCCGACATCGACCAGTTGCTGGTCCGTCAGCTGGCCTGGCGCCTGGACAGCCAGCGTGTAGTCCTGGCCCCGGCCAGCACCGGTTTCACCCCGGATGTACAGGTGTTGCTGTCGATTACCCGCCTGGACTCCGGTACCAACCAGCCAGCGATCCTTGACGCCCAGTGGCGCCTGCTCGATCGCCGTGGCCAGGTCCGTGACAATCGTATCGTGCACCTGGAGCAGCAGCACCAGGGTAGCGAGAGCGCCCAGGTACAAGCCCAGGGCCAGTTGCTGCAAAAGCTCGCCGAGCAGCTGAGTATTGCCTTGAAGCCGCTGGCCAACCAGCCTGCGGTGGTTGAAGAACAACCGAAGAAGGCCGCGCCGGTGCAGGTGCGCAAAGAGCCGGAGAAGCCGAAGATTCCATTGGCTACGCCGATTCGTACTGATCTGGAAGTGTTCCGCTTCTAAGTCGAGGACTTACAAGAAGCCCGCAGCGATGCGGGCTTTTTTGTGCCCGTGTGGGAGCGGCGGTGCGGCGATCCGACTTGACCCGCGATGCGGCCGGCGCAGGCGACACATCGGGTTGCTAGCGTTTTCGCGGGGCAAGCCCGCTCCTACAGGGCAATAAAAAAGGTTCTTCACGGAATCCCGGGGGCTATGATTCTTGGGTTGGGTTGCGGACTTATCCATTCGGTGTGGCGCCGCTGTTGGCCCCTTCCGCCCTTACGGCGGGTCCCTTTTGTTCTTGGCAAAAGGAACCAAAACCGCTCGCTCCAGCATACGGCCCTACGCTGCGCTCCGGGTTCCTTCGCTACGGTGCCTTCCAGGGGCATCGCGGCCTACGACTTGCTTCGCCAAGTCTACGTCTCGCGACTTCGGCCTCGGCCTCGGCCGAAGGGTGCTACGCACCAGCCCCCTCCAGACACCTACGCTCAGCCTCCTGAAGTCGCGAAGTTACGGGCGGCGCCTGCACTGGCGTATCTGCCAAAGCAGATGCTGGCGAAGCCATGCTGACGCAGGAGCGGGACAAGCCCGCTGGTAAAATGAGTACCAACTTGCTTCATCTTGATGTTCATGCGCGTACTTCCAGGCGCCGCGAAAGGCGACTTCAGGAGGCCGAGCGGAGGTGCCTGTAGGGGCGGTGCGCAGCACCTTCGGCGGCAGCCGAAGACGCGAGATGTAGACTTGCGAAGCAAGTCGTAGGCCGCGATGCCCCG